>LJTN01000031.1 GCA_001303415.1 Myxococcales bacterium SG8_38 | reverse complement strand
TCCTATGCAATCGCCGGCGACCGTCAGCCCACGACAACACATGGGAATCGCACAGCACGGGCCGCCTTTCGGCCAACGTCGGTGGGATCTTCTTCCACTGTCAGCCCACGACAACACATGGGAATCGCACAGCACGGGCCGCCTTTCGGCCAACGTCGGTGGGATCTTCTTCTCTTCCAACGACAACACATGGGAATCGCACAGCACGGGCCGCCTTTCGGCCGACGTCGGTGGGATCTTCTTCGTCTCGGGCCGCCTTTCGGCCGACGTCGGTGCGATCTTCTCGTGCGTCGGGCTTGCGCGTCCGCTGGTCCGTGCGTCGACGGATTTTGTGCTCGGCTGCGCGGCGGGGTGAGTGCATCATGGGTGCCGACGAGGCGCCCTTGGCACCTGAGGTGTGTCACAGGCGCCCCCAAGGAGACACACCATGCCTTCTCGCGAACAAATGTGGAGCCAACTCCCCGACGAAGTCGACGTCGCGGTAGTCGGAGGTGGCATCACCGGTGCAGGGATCGCGCGCGACGCAGCGCGGCGGGGTCTGCGGGTGGCGCTGTTCGAGATGGACGATCTCGCGTACGGCACCAGCTCCCGGTCAGCCAAGCTGATCCACGGCGGCCTCCGGTACCTGGAGAGCTACCAGTTCAGCTTGGTGTTCGAATCGGTGGGCGAGCGCCGTGTGCTGCTCGACCTGGCTCCACATCTGGTGAATCCGCTGGCCTTTTTGTTCCCTGTCTACGAGGGCTCGCGACGCAACCTGAGGAAGATTGGTGCAGGGCTGTGGCTTTACGAGGGGCTTTCGCTGTTCCGGTCCCCGAAGAAGCACCAACGGCTCAAGCCGGACGACGTCGCCAAGATGGAGCCGATTCTCAAGCAGGAGGGCCTCGAAGGCGCGGCCCTCTACTACGACTGCTCGACGGATGACGCGCGTCTGACCCTCGAGAGCGCCTTGGATGCAGCGGAGCATGGAGCCATGATCGCCACCCATGCGCCGGTGCGCGGGTTCCTGAAAGACGAGGGCGGACGCATTTCCGGTGTAGTCGTCGAAAACGCGCGCGACCACCGGACGCGCGAGGTGCGCGCGCACGTCGTCATCAATGCCACGGGTCCGTGGACAGACCTCACGCTCGCCATGAGTGAGCCGAAACGGGGCAAAGTGCTTCGGCCGACCAAAGGGATCCACATCGTGGTCGAAGCGCAAAAGCTCCCCGTCAGACATGCGGTCATCTGTTTCCATCCCGTCGACGACCGAGCGCTGTTCGCGGTGCCTTGGGGCGAACGAACCTATGTGGGCACGACCGACACGGACTACGATGGAACGCCCGGGGAGGAGTACGCGACCTTGGAGGACGTGGACTACTTGCTCGAAGCAGCCAAGGCGAGTTTCCCCGACTATCCGATCAGCCGTAACGATGTGATCGCCACCTGGGCAGGCATTCGTGCGCTCATTGCCCCGGAGCCTTCGACCGAAGAGCTCGCGGAGTCGGCGGTGAGCCGCGAGCACGAGATCATCGTGGGTGAGGACGGCCTCATCACGATTGCAGGCGGCAAGCTCACCACCTACCGAAAGATGGCCGAGGAGGTCATGGGCACTGCGATTCAAATGCTACGTCTCAGCGAGCAGCTGCCCGAAACACTTACACCGACCCATAGCGACGAGGAGCCGCTTCCGGGCGCAATCGGTTGGCCGGAGGATGACGACAATGAAAAGGTGGCCAAGAGAGTCACCGAAGTGGCCCAAGGCCTCCTTTCAGCCGAGACCTGCCTGTACTTGGCCAATGCCTACGGCATGCGGGCGATTTGGCTGGCGGAGCGGTGCGCGGCCGAACCGAGCTCGTGCGAGCCCATCATCGCGGGGCGTCCGGAGATCATGGCGCAGGTCGACTTCGGCGTCGACGAAGAGCTTGCAGCCACGGTGAGCGACATCATGATTCGCCGAACACAAATCTTCTTTCGGGACCTCGATCAGGGTCTCGGCGCTGCCGAAAAGGTGGCCGACCGCATGGCTTCGCTCATTGGTTGGAACGAGCAAGAACGTCGGCGTTGGCTCGATGCCTACCGCGCGGAGGTGGCCCTCTCGCGTCGCTGGAAGGAAGGTCTCTGAGCGCTGTCGATGCGAATCGCAGCCTCGCGCAGGAACTGGCGCGCATCGGGGGCCTGCGCACCATCCAGCTCGGCGGGCGCAGCCTGCCGGGTCGGGTATGCTGCCGCACTTTCGATGAGCGATCGAAGACAGCTCTGGCTCGGGGGAATCATCAGTTTGGTCATGACCCTTCTCGTGGCCTATCCGGCTTTCCAAGACTCCAAGCGCGAGGACAGCTTCCCGTTGTCGACGTTCCCTATGTTCTCGAGGGGGAAACCTGATCCGGGGGTGGTCGTCACGCAGGTGCTTGGCGTGTTTCGCGACGGTACGCGCAAGCCACTTCCGCCTGCGCTGGCGACCGGAAACACCGAGGTGATCCAAGCGCTTCGCATGATCCGCGACGCGGTGCAGGGCGGGCGGAAGCGCTCCGCGGCGTTCTGTGGCGACGTAGCGCGACGCGTCCAGCAAGACGAGTCGGGCACCTGGGACGACGTCATGGTCATCGAAGTCGCGCGTTCGCATTTCGACGCGGTCGCGTACTTTGAAACCGGGCCCACCCCCGCCACGCGCAGGACACTCGAGCGATGTCTAGTGAAACGATGACGAACGACGGGCTCGCGCCACGGGGCCTTCGGTGGTGGTTTTGGAGGGCGCCTGCGGAGCGACTGGCGATGCTCAGGGTCCTCGTGGGCACCTACGCGGTGGTCTACCTCTCGATTCGCATCCCCTACCTGTTGAGCTTCGCCCACCAGCGCGCGCAACAGTTTCAAGCTGTGGGCGTGCTCTCTTGGATGGACGCCCCGCTTCACCCCTTGCACTACCAGACTCTCGTTGCGCTTGCGTTATTCGGCGCCGTCGGCTTCGCCGTGGGGTATGCCTACCGCGTCGTCGCGCCGACGTTCGCAGCACTACTCTTGGTCGTTCTAACCTACGCTAACTCGTGGGGGGCATCCTCCACTCCGACAACCTCTGGCTGTTTCACGTCTTCGCACTAGCGTTCGCGCCGGCAGCAGACGCGTTCAGCGTCGATGCGCGGCACCAGATTGAGCCGCCGACTGCCCACTTACGGTACGGCTGGGCGATCCGGCTCATGTGCTGGGTTTGCGTAGTCAGCTATTTCCTCGCCGGGCTCGCCAAGGTCAAGAACAGCGGCCTCGGCTTCGTTGAGGGAGAGAGCCTTCGCAACTACGTCGCGATGGACAACGTTAGAAAGATCGAGCTCGGGAGCTTGAGCTCGCCGATCGCAGCCTGGGTCCTGCCGTATGCGACCGCCTTCCGGGGCATGGCCATAGTCGCGTTGCTGCTCGAGTTAGGTGCACCGTTGGTGATGCTGAACGCCGGGGTCGCCAGAGTCTGGGCGATCGCGATGTGGGGGTTTCACCTGGGTGTGCTTTCCCTGATGGCGATCCTGTTTCCCTATCCGGTGAGCTTCATCGCGTTTGCACCGTTTTTCCGCGCGGAGCGGCTCGCACCCGTGGCCAAACGCATCATGCGCCGCAAACCGAAACGCACTTTGACCGCTAGTTCGGAGGCTGCTCGCTGAGGATTTTCGAGCCGTGGAGCAGCACGGAACCGGTGTGTTGCACGCTGTCGATTCGGATCACGGGGTCGTAGTAGCTCCACGGTACGCCACCTACGGCGGCCCATTCGTTTCGAAATGGATAGGTGTCTCCCCGCTTGTACTGGTTGTGTAGTAGAAAACCGACAGCATCTTCGATTCCCCGGCGAAGCTCGGGGTCGGGATGGCCTTGCCGTTGGGAGATCCGGTACGCCGCAACCATGCCCTCGGTGCGCCCTGCTGTGTTCGTGGTGTACGGAGGAAAGAACGGCGTAAAGCCGATTCCGCCAACATAGTCGGGGAAAACGGTCTCGTCGCGCCGGTGCTGGAGCTGACGATCGAAGCGTGCGGCTGCCATGCACAAGCGTGCATGGTTGGGATCGCCGTACAGCCGATGAAGCTCGTCGGCCGCGAGGCAAGTCCAATGCTCTTCGATGAAGAAGAAATCGGACACGAAGAAGTCCCAATAAGGGCCTGCCAAGAAGTCTAGCCCAGCCCCAGCGGCGGCGAGATGGGTCTCGTTTCCGGTGACCTGCCCGCTGAGGGCCAGGCCAAGCACGGCTTGAGCGCCTGCGTAAAGCACACGATCGCCCGCGATTGGATCCGCGGTCCGAGTATCGAGCAAAAAGTCGAAATCCCCATCGTCGCGCTGAAAACGGGCCACCGTCTCGGCGAGAGCGTCGATGACCTCGCGGTACCGATCGGAGCCCGTCGTCCGCGCATGCGTCGAGAACGCGATCAGCGAGAGGGCTTGTGGGCCGAGGCGCGCCTGATTTCCCGGATCGATGCAGCGAAGCCCGGCCCCGCAGTCCCCCATGCGGCCCCGAAGCCAATCGAGCGCCTTCTCGGAGCCTTTGAGGAATTCTCTTTTCCCCGTCGCCTCGTAGAGCTCGAGCAAGAACCACGCCGTTCCGGCATGCCGTGTCGTGTTGTAGGGCTCGATCTCTTGTCGCCCCGTGTCGGGGTACAGCTTGTAGACGAATCTTCCGTCCCGCCGAAGTGAGCGCAGCGCGTAGTAGCCGGCGGCAATCGCGCCGGACTTCGCGTCGTGGGCACTTGGACGCCGCAGATCTACCGGACGTGCACGATAGAGGTCGTGGACGATGCCGTCTTTGTAGGTCCACGACTCCGTGCGTGCGCGTCGCAGGTGCCTGGCCCCACAGTCCGAAGCCTGTCCGGCGGTCTCGCAAAGCGCTTTCCGCACTGCTTCCGGATCGGCCCCGACCTCGAAATCGCGAATGAACGGGACCGGGGTGTATTCACTCAGCATCCGTCGAACTACCATTTCGTGCGGTGTGAGCGTCACGCGCGTGCCTGATACCTCGCCGCTCACTCCGTCGAGCCCAGGCACGATCGAGAGCGCGCCGACTACGCCGGTCCGGCCCTCGATGTCGATCTCGCCGACGACGCGATCGATCGCGAGCGCTCGGCCGCTCAGCGACGAAAGCGAACGCCTGTCGAGCTCGGATGCGAGCGCTTCGGTTGCTTGAGCGAGAGTGCCGGTGACCTCGTGTCGCGCTTCGAGGCGGCCTCGACGATACATGCGAAGGACCCACCGGTCGCCGGGTCGCCCGACATCGGCGGATAGCTGCGGAAGCGGTGCGCCGTCAATTACCGCCATCAGGTAGGCGCCCATCGCCGCTCGGGCGTCGGGCTCGATCGGATCGACCGGGGGAAGGCTGGCTCTGGCCCGGACGCTCGCGCAATAAGTCAGCACCCCGAGGACCGCGACGAGGGACGCCGCATACCCGTACTTCCCCCAGCTTGCGGCCTGATCGCCGCCGATGCGGAGGGAGCGCAGCTTGAACACGGGTAGAAGCGCAACGAGCTCGAACAGCACGGCCAATATCAGCAGTAGCGTCGCCGCCAGGCCGGCGCCGATCTGTCCGTAGGTACCCCACAAATAGGCGACGCTCGACAGGATCCCCACCACGAGCACGGCGAAGAATGCAAGCTGGTAAACGGCCGCGAAGCGCGCCACTCGCACCCCGAGCTCGGTGGCGGAAACCAAACCGATGGCGGACATGATCAGGATCGCCGCCCACGCACCGAGCGCGACGGGCCAGATGGGGGTCGCCGACCAGACAATCGACATGAAGCCGGTGACTGCCGCAGCGGTCAGAAGATCCAGAAATGCGAAAACGATGCGAACCCATCGGCCCGGCAGCACTCGATCGGTCCCACCCGGTGTAGCGGGCGTGCTCACGCGCGCAATGGTGACGCACGACCCGTGACGCGGCCACCAGAACCCGCCTAGCCGGAGCCCTGGCTCGCCTCTGCTGTCATGCTGGGGTCCGAGGATGGGTCTTGGTCTTCGAAGTAGGCGAGGGCGCGTTCGATCGCTGTCTTCGTACCGACGAGGAACACGTGATCGCCACTCGCGAAGGGCATGTCGGGGTCTGGCGACTCGAGCAGCTTCCCAGCACGGCGTACGCCCACGACGAGCGCTCCAGTCCGGTTTCTGAGATCGAGGTCTCGCGGCGACCTACCGACCACCAGGCTCTCGGGTCGAACGAGCAACGTCTCGATCTTCATCTCGTCCAGAGACTGCACTTGTCCGAGCCTCGGTCTAGGAGCGGTCGGTTTCCGCTCGCTGGTTTGCGTGTCGCGTCGAAGCTCATCGATGCGCTCATGAATGACGTTGCCGGGGATCTCGAGCGCGCGGAGCATTCGGGAGATGACCTCGACTGCGCCCTCGACCTCTTCCGCCACGACGTCGCGCGCACCCATCTCGAACAGCAAGCTCCGCTCGGCCAGGTATCGCGTGCGCATGAGCACCGGCGTTCCCGGCGCGATCCGAGAAGCCGTATCCACGATACGCTTGGCGGCCTGCGGATCGTTCACGAGGAGCACCATCATCTTCGCATCCGGCAAGCGAGCGTGACGCAACGCCTCTTCGCTGGTCGCATCACCGTAGTAGACCGGCAATCCAAGCGCCTTCCCGCGCCTGACGTTCTCGATGTTCATCTCGAGGACTACGACGGGCCGGTTGCAGGCATGCAGCGCTCGGGCAGCAAGTTGACCGCCAACGCCGAAGCCGACGAGGACGATGTGATCACGTAGATGGCGCCCCCTGGCCTCGGCGAGCCTGTCGACACCCCAAACCCCAAAGAGCTTCTCCAGCGGAGCGAGAAGCCTCTCTCCGGCCGTGATGTGGGGCGCTGCCCTGGCGAGCACGGGCGTCAAGAACATGCTCAATATTCCAGCGGCGAGCACCGGATTCACGGTGGCAGCGTCGACTACGTCATGGGATTGCGCGACCTTGGTGAGAACGAAGCCGAATTCGCCAAACTGCGCCAACCCGAGCCCAGCCAACCACGCGGCGCGTGCAGGAAAGCGCATTGCGAGCGCGGCGACGGTGGCGATGAGCGCTTTGGCGAACACGAGCCCGAAGAGGATGCCGAACACGGCCAGAGGTTGTGAAAGAACGATGCCTCCGTCGAATAGCATCCCCAGCACGACGAAGAAGATGCTCACGAAGGCGTCCTTGAGTGGGAGGATGTCGCTCATGGCGCGGTGACCGTATTCGGTGTCGGCGACGACCATTCCGCCGAGGAAAGCGCCCAGGGCGAGTGACAGCCCGGCCATCGAGGTCATCCATGCGGTCCCGATGCAGAGCGTGAGGATTGCCAACAAGAAGACTTCTCTGCTGCGGCTGGCGTCCACCCAACCGAGTACCTTCGGAACGACGAAGCGGGCGAGGGCGATCGTCGCAATCACGACGAGGGCAGCCTTGCCGAGCGCGAGCCACAGCCCTGCATAACCGTTCTCCGCGGCAGACCCGCGACTGAGCAGCGGTATGATCAGCACCATCGGAACGACGCACAGATCCTGAAATATGAGCGTTCCGACGATGAACCTGCCGTGAGGTGCGTCGAGCTCTTGGCGCTCTGCAAGCGTTCTCAGGACGATCGCCGTGCTCGACAGTGCGACCGCGAAGCCGAGATAGGTGCTGGCTCCGAGAGGCTGTCCGAGCGCTCTCGCGATTGCGAAGGTGGCGCCGAAGGTGAGCCCGACCTGGAGCACGCCTCCGAGCGCGACCTGGCGAAAGATGTCGCGCATCCGGTCGAGCGAGAATTCCAAGCCGATCGTGAAAAGCAGCAGGACCACACCGACTTCGGCCAATACCTCGATGTCGTGGACCGAGGTCACCAAGCCGAATCCGTAGGGGCCCATCAACGCGCCGGCGGCCAACAGACCTGCAACTGTCGGGAGTCGCAAGCGAGCGAGCACGACCGTGACGAGCACGCCGAGCGCTGCAACGATGGCTAGCTCGTTCAGCAGGGGGATTTCACCCATGCAACATCTCCTCTAGGATTGGGCCTGAACGTTCCAGTGTGGGCGCGACTCGACGGCGTTTCAATCACTGCCAGCACCCCCTGGGGACGGGGCTCGGACAACTCGGGCGAGGGTTGCAATCGACACGCCGTGTGTCAGAAAGCCCCCATCGGCGCCCTATTTCCCCCATGTCTGACCCTTCACCAAGCTCGTTTTCGGCACGCGAAAGCCACAATTCGCTCCGTTGACCGATGACGCGTGATGCGACAGCTAGGACGGCGCGCGACGTGCTCGAGGAGCAGGGCGTGCTGAGCAGCGATACGGTGGGCGCCCGTGTCGATGGGAAGGTGTACGATTTGCACACGCCGATCCCGAAGGGGGCCTCTGACGTGACGCCGATCCGGGCTCAAGACGAAGACGCGTTGCCCATCATCCGGCACTCGAGCGCACACGTCATGGCCGATGCCGTGCAACGGTTGTTTCCGGGTACCAAGGTCGCCTTCGGCCCCGCCACCGCAGATGGCTTCTACTACGACTATGACCGTCCCGATGGCACCTTCTCCGAAGACGACCTTCGCGCCATCGAGGAGAAGATGGCCGAGATCATCGAGGCCGACCGGCCGTTCCGACGCGAGGTAGTGAGCCGCAAGCAGGCGCGCGAGCTCCTGAAGTCGCTCGACGAGGGCTTCAAGCTCGAGCACCTCGAGCGCCTGGAGGACCCCATCTCTCTCTACCGGCACGGGGAGTGGGTCGACCTATGCGAGGGTCCGCACGTTCCATCGACCGGTTTCTTGAAGGCTTTCAAGCTAACCAGCGTTGCAGGGGCCTATTGGCGCGGCGACGAGCGCAATCCGATGCTGCAGCGCATCTACGGAACGGCGTTCGCATCACCCAAGGCCTTGCGTGCACACCTCAAGCAGCTCGAGGAAGCAAAGCAGCGCGACCATCGGAAGCTCGGCAAGGAGCTGAAGCTCTTCGCCTTCCATCCGCACGCGCCCGCTTCGCCGTTCTTCTTGCCGCGAGGCGCAACGATTTACAAGTTGCTCGAAGACTACGTGCGGTCGCTTTATGCTCGGTATGGGTATGACGAGGTAATCACGCCACAGATCTTCGACAACGAGCTCTTTCATACGTCCGGGCACCTGCCATCGTACGGCGAAAACATGTACATGGCCGTTACCTCGGAGAACCTGGAGAATCTTCAAGAGAGAATCGAGAAGGAGCTGCCGCAAACCGCCGAGCAATGGGCGGATGCGTTCGAGGAGTCGCTTCGGTTCGGCGTGAAGCCGATGAACTGCCCGAGCCACTGCCTGATCTACGCGATGGCCAAGCGGAGCTATCGCGAGCTGCCCATGCGCATGGCCGATTTTGGTAGGCTCCATCGCTTCGAACGGAGCGGCGTCGTGCAAGGCCTGACTCGGGTTCGCACCTTCGCGCAGGACGACGCGCACATCTTTTGCACGCTCGACCAGGTGCAAGACGAGATCAAGAGCTTCCTCGACCTCGTCCACGATGCGTACCGCGATTTCGGATTCACCGACGTGCGTATCGTGATTGCAACCCGGCCGGAGCACCGACTGGGCGCCGATCACATCTGGGACCAGGCGGAAAAAGCGCTCGTCGAAGCCGTCAGGTCCAAGGGGCTGCCCTACGACCTTGCCGCAGGCGAGGGTGCTTTCTACGGACCCAAGATAGAGTTCCATCTGAAGGACGCGATCGGGCGCCCGTGGCAGCTGGGTACGATCCAAGCGGACTTCAACTTGCCGGAGCGGTTCGACCTGACCTACGTGGGCGAGGACAACACCACGCATCGTCCGGTCCTGTTGCACCGTGCTATCCTCGGTTCCATCGAGCGTTTTTTCGCGGTTTTGACCGAGCACCTAGGGGGCGCGTTTCCGGTATGGTTGGCCCCCGAGCAGATCGCCTTGTTGACGGTGAGCGAGAAGTTCAACGACTATGCGCAGAGCGTGCAGAAACAGCTCCAGGACAAGGGCTTTCGAGTGACCGCCGATCTCAGCAGCGACAAGCTGGGCGCCAAAATTCGCCAAGCACGCCTCATGCGGATTCCGTATCTGGGCGTCATCGGCCAACAAGAAGTGGAAGGGCAGGGCTTGGCCCTCCGTTCGCGAGACGAGAACAAGGACCTCGGCTTCATTTCGTTGCCCGAGGTCATCGATCGCCTCGCCCGGGAGAACCAACCGCCTTCCGCAACGGATTCAACCATAGGAGATAGTCATCGCTAAACCGCGCATTGGACCGCGCGATCGTCCCCGGAATTTCGGACCGAGGGTCAACGATCGCATTCGAGTACCGGAAATTCGCGTCATCGGCGCCGACGGCAAGATGCTGGGCGTGATGAACACCGACGAGGCACGTCAGATGGCCCGGAGCCTCGACCTCGACCTCGTCGAAGTGAACCCGAAGGCGAGCCCTCCGGTCTGCAAGATCATGGACTTCGGCCGCTTCAAGTACGAAGAGAAGAAGAAGCAGGCCGAGGCGCGAAAGCGCCAGACCCAGATCGCGCTCAAAGAGATCAAGCTTCGCCCGAAGACCGACGAGCACGATCTGGAGTTCAAGACCAAGCACGTGCGTCGGTTCCTGGAGGACGGGAACAAGGTGAAGATTACCGTTCGCTTCCGAGGCCGGGAGATCACGCACCCGGAAACGGCGCAACGCCAAATCGACGCCATCGTCGAAGCGGTCGAGGACATCGGCGCCGTCGAGACGTCCGCGCGGCTGGAAGGACGGACCATGACGGCCATCCTGGCCCCCAGGGTCAAGGTCCAGCAAACGAGGCAGGGCTGATCCGGGGGGTTTAGGTCTCCGGCGATGGAGACCCAGGCATGGAGGCGCGGGCCCGGGAGCCCCGAATTTCCAGCGCTTGACTCCCATCCTTCACGCGCTAAACAGCTGGCTCTCCGCTTCCTGGCCGCGGGCGCCGCTGGCCTGGGAGCTCCAAGCGAGGACTGTCAAATGCCTAAAATGAAGACAAAACGTGCTGCCAAGAAGCGGTTCAAGCTCACCGGAGGGGGCCGCATCCGCCGTTCCACGGCTGGCAAGCAGCACTTGATGCGCGGCAAGTCCGCCAATCGGCTACGGAAGCTCAAGAAGAACTCCATGGTCAATCCGGCAGACGATGCGCGCATTCGGCGTTTGCTTCCTTACGAGCTCTGAGACTTCGGAGGAAAACGCCATGCCTAGAGTCAAACGAGGGTTCAAAGCCCGCCGCCGCCGCAACCGAGTGCTCAAGCACGCCAAAGGGTACTACGGCGCACGCCGTAAGGCCTTCCACGTCGCGATCGAGCAGGTTCACAATGCGTGGGAAGATGCCTACCGGCATCGCCGAACCAAGAAGCGCGAGTTCCGTCGCCTGTGGATCGCGCGGATCAACGCGGCTGCTCGCAACAATGGCTTGAACTATAGCCAGCTGATTGCCGGTCTCAAGCGTTCGAACATAGCCCTCGACCGAAAGGTGCTAGCCGAGATCGCTGTGGCTGACCCGAGTGGTTTCAAAGCAGTCGTCGACGCCATCGATTGAAACGTTTGGGACGCGCGATGGCAGAGCCAGATGCGGTTCGAACGTTTGAAGACGGTCTCGCGCAGATCCGGGCGACGTTCGAGCAAGCGCTTCGCGCTGCAGAGGACGAGCCCCAGCTTCGGCTCATCAATGCCCGTTACGTCGGTCCTCAAGGAGAGCTGACGGCGCTGCTCAAGCTCATGCCGAAGCTGCCGGGCAATCGGCGGCGCGAGCTCGGCCAGGCCGCCAATGCGCTCAAGCAAGGCATCCAGCAAGCCTTCGACGAGACACTAGACCGAATCCATCGCAGCGCTCGCGACGCAGAGCTCACCGGCCCCCACCTCGACCTGACGCTCCCCGGCCGCTGGCAGATGCCAGGGCGGCTGCATCCGATCACGCGCATCCGCAACGACGTGCTCGACATCTTCGTCTCGATGGGCTTCGACGTCGCCGACGGTCCGGAGGTCGAGCTCTACGAGAACTGCTTCGACAAGTTGGGTTTTCCGCCGGATCACCCGGCAACCGACGAGCACGACACATTCTTCGTCGATGGCGATCGACCCTCGGACGCGCCCACGGTCCTGCTGCGCACCCAGACATCGACCATCCAGATCCGCGAGATGATGAAGCGAAAACCGCCTCTCGCCATCGTGTCTCCGGGCGCGGTGTACCGCCGCGACGATGATGCCACGCATTCGCCGATGTTCTTTCAGCTCGAAGGGTTTCTGGTGGACCAAGACGTATCCTTCGCAGAGCTCAAAGGCGTGCTCACGTTGTTCCTCCGGCGGCTCTTCGACGAGCACGTCGCTCTTCGGTTTCGCGCGAGCTACTTCCCCTTCGTCGAGCCGGGCGGCGAAGTCGACATGAGCTGCGTCTTTTGCCGCGCTTGGGAACAAGACCGTGCGCGGACGGCTGCGTGCCGCGTGTGCAAGGGCACGGGGTGGATGGAGATTCTGGGCTGCGGGATGATCCACCCGGTCGTCTTCGAGAACGTCGGGTACGACCCCGAGAAGTATACCGGTTTCGCGTTTGGCATGGGTCTCGATCGCATCGCGATGCTCAAGTACGGGATTCCGAACATCAAGCTTCTCTACGAGAACGACGTACGGTTCTTGTCCCAGTTCTAGGAACGGCGATGTTGGCTTCATTCCGATGGTTGCAAGAGCTCTGCCCCGTGGACGCGGATGTCGCCGAGGTGGCACGACGCATTTCGTTGGCGGGTCTCGAGGTCGAGGCGATGGAGCGCAAGGGACACGACCTGTCCGGAGTCGTCATCGCGGAGATCCGCGCCAAGAAGCCGCATCCGAAGCGCGACGACCTCACGCTGGTGCGCGTGTTCGATGGAGAGAACGAGCACGACGTCGTGTGCGGCGCCTCCAACGTGCCAGACCCGGGGGGCAGGGTTCTGTTTGCGAGGTCGGGCGCTGTCTTGCCGGGCGGCATGCAGATCGCGCCACGCAAGGTGGGAGGCGTCGAATCGAGCGGGATGATCTGCAGCGAAGAAGAGCTCGGTATCGGTGCCGATGGCGAAGGCATCTTCGTTCTCGACGAGGATCATCGCGCTCTGCCAGGAACGAACGCGGCCGACGCGCTCGACCTGCGGGATGTCATCCTCGACATCAGCCTCACCCCGAATCGCCCCGATTGCCTCGGGCACGTCGGGATTGCCCGCGAGATCGGCGTCCTTTTCGGAATGCCTTATTCGCCTCGCAAGGCTGCCGGTCCCCGCCGCGCCTTCCTGCCGGAAGGCGCCTTCCGCCCCGGCCAGCCGACGACGCGCCTGGCTCCCCTCTGGGATAGCGAGAGCGACATGGTCGACTCCCCGAAGCTGCCCGCGATTTCGGTGGAGATCGTCGATGGCGATCGGTGTCCGCGGTACGGTGCGGCATTGGTATCGGGCGTCGAAGTCGGTCCATCGCCGTTCTGGCTTCGCTACCGACTGCACAATCTGGGCCTCCGTGCACTCTCCAACGTGGTCGATGCCACCAATCTGATCCTCCTAGAGTGGGGGCACCCCATTCACGGCTTCGACCTCGATCGACTTCGCGGATCGAAGGTGGTCGTCCGGCTCGCCGACGAAGGAGAAAAGACGGCCACGCTCGACGGCATCGAGCGGACGTTCACCTCGGACGACTTGCTGATCTGCGACGGGGAGGGCCCCGTGGCGGTCGCCGGCGTCATGGGTGGGCTCTTCAGCGAGATAAGAGACGACACCAAGCACGTCTTGATCGAGTGCGCGTACTTCGATCCGCGATCGATCCGCCGAACCTCCCGACGGCTGGGCTTGCACACCGATTCGAGCCATCGCTTCGAGCGTGGCGTGGACCCGGAGGCAATCCCACAGGTCCTCGCAAGTGCCGCGTCTCTGATTGCCGAGCTCGGCGGGGGCGCTGTCGCAGCGGACGCGATCGATTGCGTCGCCAGGGCTCATCGGCCCGCGTCGATTCGGCTTCGGCCCGAGCGCGCAGCACGCTTGCTCGGGACACCGGTATCGAAGGAAGAGAGCATGCGCATTCTCGAATCCCTCGGCTGCCGGATCGTCGAGCACGATGGGGAGACGATCGAGGCGCAGACTCCGAGCTGGCGTCCCGACCTGACGCGTGAGGTGGATCTGATCGAAGAGGTCGCCCGTGTGCGGGGCTACGATCAGATCCCCACCGCGATGCCCCGGGCGCACGTCTCGGAAGCCGGCACACCGGGGCTCTTGAAGCTCGTCGACGAGCTGCGCGACGCTGCGGTGGCCTGTGGTCTCTACGAAGCGATCAATTACGGGTTTTTGTCGGTGGAAGACCTCCGCAGGGCGCGGGTCGGAGCCGACGCCGTCATGCTTGCCAACCCGCTTTCAGAGGAGCGCGCCGTGATGCGGACTTCGCTGCTCCCGGGGCTCACCGGCGCAGCCTCGCGTGCCCAGCGGCATGGGGCCACGGAGGTGAGGCTCTTCGAAATCGCGCGGACCTTCCAGCCGACCGGAGACGTCCTTCCCCACGAGCAGACCGTCCTCGCCATCAACTTGGCGGGGCACCGCCCCGGCTGGATCGGCGCCGAGCAAGCGTTCGATCTGTACGACGGCAAGGGCGTCATCGAGGCGATCATCGATCGTGTGTTCGGGCGAAAGCCGGAGCTCGTTTCGGGTGACCTTCCGAGCTTCATGCACCCGAAACGCTCGGGCGTGGTGACGCTCGCCTCGGAGGGAGTTGGCTTCGTCGGGGAGATTCATCCCGAGGTTTCCGACGACCTCGAGCTCATCGGTCGCGTGATCTACGCGGAGCTCGACGTGCCGGCCCTTCACGCCCTATCCGAGAAGCTCGGACCGCCGCAAGCGCGCGACCTACCGAAGTTCCCCGCAGTGACTCGCGACATCGCCATGTTGGTCCGCGATGCGTTCACCGCGGGCGAGATCGCCGATGCCCTTCAGGCGGCCTCGAACGGGTTGGCCGAGTCGGTGCGCCTCTTCGATCTGTACCGGGGCGATCAAATCCCGGAAGGCCATCGCAGCCTCGCGTTCCGGGTGACATATCGTGATACCTCAGGAACTCTGACCGACAAGCAAGTGGATAAGGTCCACGGCTCGCTGGCCAAGGTCGCGCGCGATCGCTTCGAAGCCACCATTCGGTAGTGGTTATCTCCCCATCTGTGAGCAAGCCCGCTTTTTCTGCTTGCGGCAGGGTGCCAAACCCTTGAGATTCAACCCGATTTGTGGTTGGCTCCCACTACTGGCCGTTGGAGGATCAAACCGAATGACCAAAGCCGAAATCATCGATGCCGTCTACGAGAAGGTTGGAGGCTTCTCCAAGAAAGAGGCCGCAGAGGTCGTCGAGGCGGTCTTCGATACGATGAAAGACGTTCTTGCCGAGGGGGAGAAAATCAAGATCTCCGGGTTTGGTAACTTCGTCGTGCGCGCCAAAAAGGAGCGGGTCGGTCGCAATCCGCAAACAGGCGCCCCCATTCCCATCAGCGCGCGCCGCGTGCTGACGTTCAAGCCCAGCCAAGTGCTCAAAACCGTCCTCAACCCACACCGCTCCCAAGAAGACGGCGACGGGTCGGACCCGGACCTCTGAGATTATCCCATGACACGGCGCACCCAACTGCCTGACAAGCTCTTCTTCAAGATTGGCGAGGTCGCGGACATCGTCGGGGTGAAACCCCACGCGCTCCGCTACTGGGAAACCGAGTTTCCTGCGTTGCGTCCGAAAAAGACCCGCGGCGCTCACCGCCAGTACAGCCGCAAAGACGTCGAGCTGGCGATGCTGATTCGGCAACTCCTCCATGACGAGGGGTACACGATCCCGGGCGCCCGCAAGCGGATCCGCGACCTCGGGCGGCATCAGCGAAGCAGCCCTCCCGAGCCGCGCGCCGCGCGCGAGGTGGCGTTGCGGGCCGAGCTCCTCGGCCTTCGCGAGCAACTTGCCGATCTCCTTCAGCAGTTGAGCGATGACGCGCGGGCGCCTTTGGAGGCTCCCCAGGTCCAGATCACGGTGCACAAAGTGGTTCCGGTAACGGTGAGCCCGGGTTCCGAGGTCTGAGCTGCCGCGCAGCTTTTGGTTTGCCTCCGGGGCCTCGTGGGCTAAAGTCGCGTGCCCTCGCAAAAAGGGCATCGGGGCGTAGCGCAGCTTGGTAGCGCACCTTACTGGGGGTGAGGGGGTCGCTGGTTCAAATCCAGTCGCCCCGACCATGGACGGACCGGCGGGCGAAAGCCCACCGGCTCCTCCCTCAATCCCGTTGCCCCCTTCATTCATCCGCGATAGCCCTTGAGCGCATGTCGGACCGACCACTCATCTTGGTTTCCAACGACGATGGGGTCGACGCGCCAGGAAACATCGCGCTGCGCGAGGCGCTTGCCACCTTCGCCGACGTGTACACCGTCGCGCCGCAGACCGAGCAGAGCGCAAAGAGCCACTCGATCACGCTCCACCATCCGCTTCGATTTCGCGAGGCCGAGCCGCGCGTCTGGGCGGTAGACGGTACCCCTGCGGACTGCGTGTACGTGGCCTTCTTCTTGAAGGATCTCCTGCCGAGGACACCCGACTTGGTCGTGTCTGGAATCAATCACGGGCCGAACCTGGGCAACGACGTGCACTATTCAGGCACTGTCGCCGCAGCGCGCGAGGGTGCGCTGCGGGGAGTGCCCTCCATCGCGCTCTCCAGCTCTTCCTCGGACATGGAAGGCGCTGCGCAGTATGCCAAGCGATTCTGCAAGCAGCTGCTTCGAGCGACGCGTCCGACCGGCCAGGCCGTATTGCTCAACATCAACTTCCCCCCGGTGCCTCCAAAAGGCGTTCGGCCGACGCGTCTCGGATTTCGCCTGTACGCGGACGAAGTCGAGGTTCGAGACGATCCACGAGGACGGCACTATCTGTGGATCGGAGGGCCCGGAGGCGCAAAGAACGAGCCGGTGCAGGGAGCCGATACAGAAGCCCTCGACGAGGGCTACATTTCAGTCACTCCGTTGAGCATCGAGGCCACACAGCCCGATCACCTCGGTATCGCTGCGTACGTCGCCGGCCCTACGGAGGAAGGATGACCGACGCGCGTCTACGCCTGCTGCGGAGCCGCATCCGGGACGTTCCAGACTTTCCGAAGGAAGGCATCCTCTTCAAGGACATCACCCCATTGCTCGCGGATGTGAAGGCTTTCCGCGCGTGCATCGAGCTCATGGCTGAACGGCTCGACGGCGAATCGGTGACGGCCATCGTGGGAATCGAGTCGCGTGGCTTCATGTTTGGCGCGGCCCTTGCCGACAAGCTGGGTGTGGGGTTCGTTCCCGTGCGCAAGCTCGGCAAGCTTCCCGCCGCTACGTATCGGGCCGAATACGATCTGGAATACGGCCGTGACGCCGTCGAGATTCACCAAGACGCCCTTGGCCCCGGCGACCGCGTCGTCGTCGTGGACGACTTGATCGCGACTGGCGGCACGGCCAAAGCCACGGACGAGCTCGTTCAGCAATGTGGCGCCGAAGTCGCGGCGTTCGTGTTCGTCATGAACCTCGTAGGACTCGAGGGAACCGCGAAGCTAGCTCCGCGGCGCGTCATCACGATCCTAGACTACGAGTGATCGATGACACGGAGGCGGTAGGCCACGTCTCTGGCGCTCGCGACCAGCGCATCGAGGTCGCCATCGAGCCAGCGATCCCTGAGCTGTACGATGAGGGCGCGCCGATCGCTCTCCAGCCGCCGGTGAAGCTCCACGAGCCCGATCCATTCGCTCATGGAAGCCTCCCGGCGGGCGCGTTCGAAGTCGCCGCGTCCCAGGAGCTCGCGAAGCCGGCCGGCCTTCTGCGTCATCGAGGCCTCGAAGGCGTGATCGATCTCTCTCATCAGCACGTGAACGTCGTTCAGATCGCCCAGCAGGTCCTGTAGCCTCTTGCTTCGCTTGACCACGTCTTGGGCCTCTTTGGCGTAAGCGCGGATCGGCTCGAGAAGGTATCGCAGCCGCTTGCCGGTGATGCGTGCTTGATGGAGCTGCTCGGCATCGTCGATTCTCGCGATGTGACCGAGCTGCACCAGAAGATCGGTGGCGTGCGCTTCGGTCAAGTTCGCCAGCGTCCGGGCGAAGGAAACGGGCGGGTGCTCCGAAAGCAGGTTCCGCTCGCTCCGCATGATGGCCAAACGCTCTTCGAGCTTGCTAGCCGTTGCACGAAACTCCTCTCTCACCTCTGCGTGGAGCGCTTTGGCGCACGCCCTGCGGCGTTCCAACAGCATGGCCGAAAGCCAATTGACTCCGGGCAAATGCTCCGCGGCCAGATCACCTTGCTGCTTGGTCAGCCACTCGAGCGCAACCTCCGCTTCCCGGCCTCGACCGGTGGCACGCTGGATGGCGCGAAGGCGTTTGCGGTCTTTGTTGCTGACGGCGGTCTCGAGCTGCGAGCGGTAGGCGCGGAGCACGCTGCGAAGCCTTCGAATCGCGACCCGAAAATCATGAAGCGCCTCGGGATCGGATCGATCGTCGAGGCGACGCTCGGCGGCACGCGCAGCGCTCAACCTATTCAGCGCCAGTCTGCGGGCGGCTTCCTCGTCGCTTCGCAGAAGCAAGTCGTCGGGCAGGGCGCTGCGCCGTCTCGACGTCGGCCCCTTCGGCTCCGGCGCGCCTTCCGCCGGTTCCTGCTTTGCCTCTGCCGCATCGGCAACCGCAATGAGCCGCCTAGGGTATCGTCGCTCGCCAGTGATGATGCCGCTCCTACTCCGGTCACCTGTCGTGAACGGAGCTAGAACACCTAGTACAGGAGAGCCAACCCAGTCAACCGATCCCCGACTGTCCCTAGCCCCGGGGGCCAAAGCCCCGTGACGAAAGTGGGAGCCTCTCCCACTTTTCGTTTTACGGGGCGTCCCCGGCATGATTCGAACATGCGACCTGTGGTTTAGGAAACCACTGCTCTATCCTACTGAGCTACGAGGACTCGCGAGGTGGCCGCGTATAGCACGTGATCCCTCGGGATTCACGGTGTTGAAACAAGCGCCCGGTTTCCTTCTTCGCCCGTTCGCGCTATACGAGCTTCCGAGCGGAATGCGTACGCTAGTCTTGGACCAGGGTTATCAGCCCCATCGGATTATCAGCTGGCAACGCGCCGTATGCATGATTTTCGATGGCAAGGTCGAAGTCGTCGAGGAATACGACGAGGACATTCGCTCGGTGAGCATCACCATCAAGATGCCAGCCGTCGTGCGATTGCTTCGGACGATCGTCGGCCGCAAACGCGCCATCAAGTTCTCCCGCATCAACGTGGCGATGCGAGACGATTTCCGGTGTCAGTATTGCGGCGTCCAGCACCGTTTGCGTGGTCTCACCTACGACCACGTCATACCGAAGTCGCAGGGCGGCAGGACGAACTGGGAAAACATCGTGATGGCTTGCTACCCATGCAACGAAAAGAAGGGCAATCGCATGCCGGAGCAAGCGGGCTTGCGCCTGCAGCGGACGCCGGTGAAGCCCAAGTGGCTGCCGGTGGTGGCCTTTCGCATCGACCCCGCGAGCTCGATTCCAGAGGCCTGGGCCAACTGGGTGTACTGGCACGGCAAGTTGGAAAGCGATCCCTAGTCGGCTCACCAACTACTCGAAGAGCCGCCGCCTCCAAAGCTTCCGCCTCCTCCGGAAAACCCTCCGCCGCCCGAGAATCCACCGCCGGACGACCAACCCCCGCCCGACGACCAGGCGCCGCCCGACCATCTGCGACCGGCAGAGCGTTTACCCCGAGGTCGCTTCTTCCTGCGCCTTCCGAAGAATGACCACACGATCGGTGCCCCGAGGAGCCACCCTCCCACGAACACGGGACCTGCGCTCGGCCCGATGGCCGTCACCCCGCCGACGAAGACGAAGGGCACCAAGAACAGGTAGAGGAACCACTGAAACGGGTTGGTCCCGAGGACCACCAAGACGAAAGGCAATTGGAACACGAGCCACAGCACACCGAACATTTTCGGCGGGAGATCGCTCGGTCTATCCGCGTCCGTGGGCGGGGGAAGCGTGCTCGTTCCGCGGATCAGACCGTCGATCGCATCGATTGCCCGCTCGACGCCGCCGTCGAAATCGCCCGCACGAAAGCGCGGCCGAAGGATTTCATCGAGAATCCGCTTCGACATCACGTCAGTGAGCACCGGCTCGAGGCCGTAGCCGATCTCGAGCCGCATCGCTCGATCGTTTTTGGCGATGAGAAGCAGCGCGCCGTCATCCTGCTCCGCGCGTCCTATCTTCCAGGTCTCTGCCACGCGTAGGCTGAACTCTTCGAGCGGCTCGCCCTCGAGGCCGTGGATCGTCAGGACCACCACCTGCGAGCCCCGGTCTTTCTCGAGCGTTTCTAGCTTGGCTTCGATCCGCGCCTCCGTCGAAGCGGAGAGCAAATCGGCGTAATCGTTGACGCGACCCTGCAACGGGGGGACGTCGAGGGCCAGGGCGACGGATGCGACGCTCCACAGCAACAAGGGCGTGAGCCATCGGCGAGCCCTATTCACGACGGAACCTCGGCTCGTCGGGAAGTTGGTTCTTCGCATCGGGGCCGGGAACGCCGTGCGCGGTCAACACGTCGACGCATCGGCCCACCGCGTCAATGAGCGCGCGTACCGCGGCTCCCGCGCGAATTCCTCGCGCAAGCTCGCTCGAGATGGAATCCCAGGCGTTTGGGTCGACGCGCGCTGATATACCTTGATCGGGGAGCACGACGACCCGATGCTCGAAAAGCGCGACGAAGATCAGGACGCCGGTGCGTTCCTTCGTTGCAAAGACCTGCCGCTCCAAAAAGGCTTCTGCGGCTCGTCCCTCGACGCGGCTCTCGAGCGCTTCTCGATCGACCAGGCGTCGGGCGACGCTCTCCAGGCGACCGGCAAGCCATCCCGCCACGAGACCTACCTGCGTGCCAATCAATATCCACAGGTAGTGGGGCTCTGCCCAGCCAGCCGCGAGCCAGACCGCAACCGCCGCGCATGCGGCTCCCCAGGCTGCGCCGATCAAGGCTGCCTTCCAAGCCACTTCCGAATGCGGATCGCAGCGCTCCACGACGTAGACCACGAGCTCGGCCGCGGTTTTGCGTTCCGCTGCGGTGGTGGCGGCTCGAATCGCCTCGCGGTCGGCCTCCGAAAAGACGCTGTCGATTCGGCTAGACACCACGCGAGCTAGAGCTCGACCTTCGGAGGCTGCTCGGCCCCCGGGGTCGCCTCGAAGTACGGTTTGTCGTCGAAACCCATGATGTTGGCGAGGAGGATCGTCGGAAAGCGACGCCGGGTCTTGTTGTACGCCAGCGTTGCGTCGTTGAAGCGCTTCCGCTCCACGGCAATGCGGTTCTCCGTGCCTTCGAGCTGAGCCTGCAGATCTCGGAAGGCCTCGGTTGCTTTGAGCTCCGGATAGCGCTCGACGACGACCAGCAGGCGCGAGAGCGCGGAAGAGAGTTGTGACTGCGCCGCTTCGAATTTTGCGAGCTGCTCCGCGTCAGGGGCGGATTCGAAGCTCATCTGACCAACCTTCGCGCGCGCTTCGACGACTCGAGTCAAGGTCTCCTGCTCGAAGTCCTTGGCGCCCTTCACGGTGGCCACCAGGTTCGGGATGAGATCGGCCCGCCGCTGGTAGACGTTTTCGACCTGGCTCCATGCGCTGTCCACGGCTTCATCCAGCTCGACGAGTCGGTTGTAGCTCCCAACCCCCGTGGCGACGAGGGCCAGCGCAATTACCACCACCACTCCACATCCGATCAAGCCCTTGCTCATGCCTGCTCCTTGATACGTCGCGAGGATGCGCACAGACACCAGGTGCGGTCAAGCCCAGGCCGATCTCAAATCTCGAGCATGTCGCCGCGGCTTGGCGTGATGACGCTCGGGAACCCACGCTCTTCGAGAAGCGTCTTGAGCGCATTGCGCGATGGACCTTCGCCATGCACCAGCGCTACGTGCCGAAGCGGTCCTGCTTCGCGCACCGCCTCGGCATATTCGAGTAGATCGTTTCGATCCGCATGTGCGCTGAATCCGTCGAGGACCGCCACTTCGGCGCGCCGCTCCCGCTCGATGCCGAAGATCCGGACCCTGGGACGCTGCTCGACCAAGCGGCGGCCGAGGGTGTGCTGCGCCTGGTAGCCGACGATGATCACGCTGTTGTTCCGGTTTTCGATTCCGGCCGCGAGGTGATGCACCACCCGCCCAAACTCGCACATGCCACTTGCCGCGATCACGACGGCCGGCTGGTCGCTCCGATCGATCGCCTTCGAGTCTTCGACCGCAGAGACGTAGCGAAGCCCGTCGAAATCGAATGGAGAGTCTCCGCTGAGCAGCAGGGCCCGCGCCTGCGCGTCGAAACAGTCCGGATGAATTCGAAACACGTCCGTGAGCTTCACCGTGAGAGGCGAATCTACGTAGACTGGCACCTCGGGGAGCCGTCCTTGGCTTCGGAGCCTCTTCAGGGCGTAGATGACTTCCTGAGCGCGCTCCAGCGCGAAGGTCGGCACGATGGCCTTGCCGCCCCGAGCGACCGTCCGGGTGATGACGTCGGCGAGCTCGTCGTCCATCCGTTCGATCGGATCGTGGATACGATCCCCGTACGTGCTCTCGAGCAGCAGGCAGGACGCGCCGGTCGGAATCTCCGGGTCGCGGAGAATCGGCATGTGACGGCGACCCAGATCGCCCGAGAACACGACGCGGCGGCGTTGGCCGACCACGTCCACGTCGAGCGCGACCATCGCGCTTCCGAGCACGTGGCCCGCATCGTAATAAGTCAGCATCACCCCGGGCGCGATCCGGCGTGTCATGTGGTAGGGGATGCTCACCATGAGCTCGAGTGTGCCTACGACGTCGTCCTGGTCGTAGAGAGGCTGCACCGGCTCCATGGCGGCGCCGTTTCTTTCGATCTTTCGGTTGATGTACGTGGCGTCCTGCGCCTGGATTTGCGCGGAATCCTCCAGCATCGCCGCGCACAAGTCTCGTGTCGCCGGGGTACAGTAGATCGGTCCTCGAAACCCTTGCCGGTACAGGCGGGGAAGGGCGCCCGAATGGTCGATGTGGGCGTGGGAAAGAACGACGACGTCGACGTCCTTCGCGCGAAAGCCGAGCTCGCGGTTGCGCTCGTTGCTTTCGCTGCGCCGGCCTTGAAACAGCCCGCAGTCGAGCAGAATGCTCGAGTGCTCCGTGTGCACCAGGTGCCGGGACCCGGTCACGTCGCCACCGACCGCTCCCACGAACTCAACTTGCACGGAGCACCCGCCTCATTCGATCTCCGATGAATTCGCGAACCACGGGATCATCGGTCTCGAGGAAGCTCTCCGGCGCGCCCGTGGCCGCAATCTGGCCGTCGTGAATGAGCGCCAGGCGATCACTGATCGCGAACGCTGCCTTGAGATTGTGCGTGACCACCACCGAAGTGACGTTGAGGCTCTTCTTCAATCCCAAGAGGAGCCGGTTGACGCGGGTGACGTTGATGGGGTCGAGGCCCTCTGCAGGCTCGTCGTAGAACACGATCTCGGGACGAACGGCAACGGCGCGGGCCAGAGCCACACGCTTGCGCATGCCTCCCGAGAGGTCCGAAGGCATCATTTCCTCTATACCAGGAAGCGCCACGAGCGCGAGCGTCTCCGCAACCCGCTTGGCGATCTGTTGCTCGCTCATCTTGGTTTGCTCGCGCAGCGCGTAGCCGACGTTCTCGTAGACGTTGAGCGAGTCGAACAGAGCTGATTCCTGAAAAAGCATGCCGATTCGGCGCCGGGTCCTCACCCACTCCCGCTCGGACTGTCCCGTGACTTCCTGATCATCGAAACGAATGCTGCCCGCATCGACCTCGATGAGGCCCATCATGGCTTTGAGGAGAACGCTCTTGCCGGATCCCGATTCTCCAATGATGGTGATCACCTCGTTGGTAACGATGTCCAAGTCGAGCCCATCTAGGACCAGGTTGGGACCAAAGGCCTTCCTCAGACCTCGCAGCTCGAACAACGCCATGATCCAGAAGTCTCAGCCTTTCGCCGCCCAAGAGTTGCAATATCCGAGCGGATGAATGGGCCCCCTGACCAGGGTGCAAGCGCCACACTCGTCCGCTTCCGCAGGCCTGAAGAACGCGCAGCTCGAGCAGCTCTTCTTTTCCCCATGCGGAGAGCGGTCTTGGTATTCGAGCGCTTCGCGAAGCTTGGCATCCTCTTCACTCAGTCCACTGATGTCATCACATCGAAACTGTGCCTTCTTGCATCCATGCAACATCATCGACGCGGAGCCGACTATCAGCAGATTTGCCGTGCTCCGGAGCATCTCGCGTCTCGAAAGGCTGCGCTCACTCATTGCTCTCACTCCTTGGTGGAGGCTAGCACGGGGCCGCGCGGGTCAGCGAACTGCGGTCATCATCCTCAGGAACTCGTCGCTTTCGAGCATGCCTGTTACCCGGGCGGCTTCCGAGCCGTCGCTGTGGTGTAGCACGACGAACGGCAAACCGGGTTGATTGTAGGTCTCGAGCAGGCTCCATTTCTCGTCCGTCGCCTCGTCCGTGCTCAGATCCACCCGCACCGTCACGAAGCGCTCTGCTTCTGCCACGACCCGGGGGTCGCTCAACACGTCGCGTTCGAGCTCTTGGCAGGCCCCGCACCAGTCGGCTCCGAAGTCGACGAGCATGGGGCGCGCTTCGGTCAGCGCTGTAGACTTTGCAAGCTCGAAGTCTTCGACCCAATCGATGTGCGCACCTCGGGGGAGCGCCTCAGCCCAGCCCACGATCCCCAGAATGCCGGCGACCGACGCGGCTACCCCGAGTGCCTTGCGGATTCGGGCCGCCCATGCGCCTTCGCGAAACGAAAGATGGATTGCGCCCACCACGACGCCACCGATCAGCAGGCCGAGCGCGATGGCGAGCCAGAGCTCGTCGCGCACGGCCGGCCGTGGGAAGGGCAACAGAGCACGAAGATAGTAGAAGGCCAACGCGAGCATCGCGATTCCGAACAGGCTCTTGGTCCACTCGACCCAGCGCCCCGACTTGGGAAGCGTGATGGCAAACGTTCCAACGAACCAGAAGAGGAGCCCGATGCCGATGGCGTACACGAACAGGGCGAGCGCACCGAACGCCACGTTGCCCGTGGTCGCCACCCAAGTGAGCAATACGGCCAGAACGGGCCCGGTGCATGGCGCAGCGATGAGGCCGTTGACGAATCCGAGCGCGAAAGCGCCGCGTACTCCAAAGCCGCCCGCCCGGGCGAGCCGCGTCTGGAGGCCCGAGGGGAGCGCGAGATCGAACAACCCGAACATGCTGAGAGCCAAGACGGCGAACAACGCGGCCAGGGCGCCCACCACCCACCGACTCGCAAGCGCGCTTCCAAACGCGCTACCGGTCAGGGCGGAAGCTACGCCGAGAGGCGTGAACAAGGCGGCGATTCCCAGGATGAAGGACGTCGAGAGCAGCGCGGCCTCGGCCCGGCTCTTGGCCTGCCGGGCGCCGAAAATGCTCACCGTGATCGCGATCATGGGGTACACGCACGGCGTCAACGAGGTGGCCAGGCCGGCGACGAAAATCAGCGCCGCCGCCCCCAAGTAGCTTCCATCTTGGAGTGCCGCTGCGAACGGCGCCGTGATGTCACCGAGAGTATCGGCGGATGCCCGCGGTTCGCCCGCCACAGCCGCGACGAAGCCGACCAAGCCGACCCACATGCTCGACCGCATGCACCCACTATGGTGCCCGTTTGGTTGACCGTCCACGAAGCGGGGACGTAGCCTTTCGCTGAGATTCATTTTGCCGCTGCTTTTCCTGCTGCTCATCGCCTTCGCTACGGGAGTCGTCGCTGCTCACGCCGGCCGCGACGAGGTGCGGCTTAGCCCCGAGCCAATCTGGAGGATGGAGGCCTTCTCGGCCTATGCGCTATTCGTCGCCTTCGTCCTCGTGCCAACAACCGGCTACTTCTACGTGTTTCACGGCGATTGGTTTTTCTTCTATTGGATCGATACGGACAGGGCTCCTTGGTTTTGGGGCATCTTGGGCGCCCTCGTGGTGATGTCGGCGGCGACTGCTGGATTCCGCTTGGGTGTCGCCTTTTGCCGGGGATCCCGTGATGTTGCGGCGCGCAGGGTGCCAGTCGGCGTGCTCCTCATCGCACTTTGCGTGTGGCCGCTTGCATGGAATCGCCTGTCCGCCGTGGGCTCGTACCGGCAGTTCTCCCGCGATTACGGGCTCACGTCCTTCTTCGGAAGCCCCGCGTTCTACTCGGGGTTGGCCATGCTCATCATTGGCAGCATCGCATTCCTGTGGGTGGTGACTCGCATCGGCCAACAGACGCACCAGCCTGCATGATGTCTGGGCTCGATCATGGCGCGGGCACCATACCCATGTGCTCACGCAGATGCATCGCTGCGGGAGACGCCCAGAACTTCAATGCGTCGAGGTAGTCGGCCTGCTCCCGCAGGGCGTCGCGCTCGGACTGAAGCTCAGGCGGAATCCGGCTGCGCACGTCTCGAACCATCGGCTCCAGATCGTCACACAGGAGAAGCGCCGCCCGGGTCGCGGTTCGTCGCGCCGCATGGACCCAGCGGTCGAATTTCACTCGCTTGGCCTGGGAGTATGCAAGCGCCGCATCGCGAACCAGCCGGCGATCGCGTCGGGCAATCGCTCGTTGGAGTCGCCGGGTCTGATCGTTGAGAAACTCCTCGCTGGTGAGCCCGGATCCGAAATCGGGTTTCACCATGCGCGCCGCCGACGCCAGCAGGACGTCGAGCTCTCGAGGAGTCAGCTTCTCGACGGCTTGATATCCACGCGCGATTTGCGTCATGGGACGCGCCAGAAGGAACGTCTGCGTACAAGGGTCCATTTCCATGATCGCAACGGGGACCAGAACCGCCGGATGCACACCGAGCTCGATGGTGACTTCGCGATTGCGAATGCGGTGCAGGAAGAGATCGAAATGGCGAATGTCGAGTGCCGCGGCGATTCGGTTGGCCAGATCGCGAAGAGGATGATTGGCCTCGGTCGGTAGCCGGTCACGGGTCGAGAGCCCGTAGGTCTCGAGCTCCGGTGGGTAGATCTTCGCGAGCGCGGGGCCCAGGGCTGCCAACAGCGCACCCGCAGCGGCGTCCTCCGCGCGTGGCGTTCCGAGTTGATCCAGTACCGAGCTCCTGAGCGATCGAGGCCGCGCTCGGGCAGGCCCCGGCTCGACCGCAGCGACTCGAGCGCGATCTTCTTCGTCATCGGCCCCCATGGTGAGCAGTGGAAGCGTCGCGATCCGCGCCGCTCGCGGGTGAGCCGCCGACTGATAAGTCACAGCCAGCTCACGCCACAGCTCCTCGCGCAGCGGCTCCTGCGCCAGCACGGCCTGGAGCTGCTCTACTGCGGCATCGATCTCACCGCGTCCGCGCAGGCGCACGGCCAGCTCGCGGCGAATGTCTGCGTTCGCGGAGCCCTCTTCTAGCCCTCTTTGAAGTGCCTCGATGGCCGCCTGCTCGTCGCGGCAGCAGTCGGAAAGGATACGAGCGACCTCGATCGCGGTGGCGACCCGGCCTGCTTCGCTCGTGGCGCGGTGCTCCTGCAACGCGTGGGCGTACCTTTGCCAGTCGTCGTTGGTTCGGCACAGCTCCTCCAGGCTCCTGGCTGCATCGCTGCCTGGCCCATCGAGCACCACGGCTTGATAGAGCGCCTTCTTGGCCTCGTCTTCGTCGCCGACTGCGTGCTCGAGCTGTCCCAGTCGAACGAAGGCATCGCCGCGCGCCTGCCCGCTGCTCGTGTCGAGGACATGGCGCGCCACACGCAGCGCTTCGTCGACCTGGCCCAAGGCTTCGTGCAGAAAGGACAGCTCTTGCAGCGTCTCCGAGTCGGCTGGGTGCGAGGCCAACGCCGCCTCGATGTGATGCAGGGCCTTTTCGGGCATGCCTAGACGTTCGCGGTAGAGCCTCGATATGTCGATCGCGACGCGCTTCAGACGGCTGGTTTCGGGCG
Organism: Myxococcales bacterium SG8_38; assembly: GCA_001303415.1. Lineage (GTDB taxonomy): Bacteria > Myxococcota_A > Polyangia > Polyangiales > Houyiibacteriaceae > SG8-38. The sequence goes on along the minus strand of LJTN01000031.1, from coordinate 6,416 downwards.
CTGCCGCAAGGAGCTGCTCCATCGTCGCGGCTGCTTCGTGCCAGGACTCGATCTCCAGCAAGTGCCTGGCCAGCCGTTCGAGGGCGTCGAGATGCCGAGGTTCCGCCTTGAGAACGCGTTGCAGGGTTCGAATCGCCGCGGGAATCTCTCCGAGCTCGTCGGTCTGGATCCGCGCCACCGTCAGCCACAGCTCGCTCGCCCTCTCGACGGAGTGTGCGCTCGCTGCGGCCTGGGAGAGTCGATCCGCGAGCATCGACCAGTTGGAATCGACGGCCAGCAAGTCGACGAGACCATCTGCGGCTGGCTCGGAGTCAGGCCAAAGCTCGAGCGCCCGTTCGAAATCCCCACGCGCGCCGTGGTTGTCCCCAATGCGCTCGAGCCGCACGCGCGCGCTTTGCACGAAGAGATCCGCCGCCGTCTTCGGATCGCGTTCGACCTCGCCCTCACGTCGGAGCGCTTCGACGAGAGCTTTGGGATCGTCCGTCTCCTGGGCGACCCTTGCAAGTCCTCTCGCGGCGCCGATGTGATGTGGGTCCGCCGAAGCGGCCGCACGAAACTGCTCGATGGCTTCGGTATCTTCGGTGCCTTCGACGAGCTCGGCCAAACGCGCACGGTGCGCCGCCGCCACCGTTGGATCCTGCGAGACGCGAGCCAAGAGCGAGTCGACCTCGCGCAGAAGCTCCTTGTCTCTACGGCTAGCGGCCAATCGCTCGAGCTCGAGCAGCGCACCCAGGTCCGACGGCGCCACGGACAAGACGCGCCGATAGGCGCTGACGACATCGTCGTATTCCCCGAGGCCCTGATGCTCGAGCAGTCTAGCCAGCTCGTAGAGCGCCGCCACCTGCCCGGCCGGATCTTCGAGCACGTCTGCTTGCACCGCGTAGACGCCGCACAGGGACTCCCACGCCCCGACTTGGCGGTATAGTTGTTCGAGCGCCAGCAGCGCCCCCAGGTGCTTCGGGTCGACGGCACGCACGTCCTCCCACGCCTGAATCGCCTGGCGAGGCTTGTTCTGTCTCTCCAGCACCTGCGCTTTTCGGGCCAACGAAGCGATGCGCTGTGCGGGAACGTCCAGCAGCTTGAGCTCCCGATCCAGATCGGCGAGCAAGCGGGTCCAGTCCTGCTCCTCGGCGCGCACACGCGCCAGCGCGTCGACGGCGGGGCGGTAGCTCGCATCCGCCGCGACGGCCGTCTCGTACGAGGTGACCGCCTTGGTCCGGTCCTCCAAGTGCTCTTCGTAGACCTGTCCGAGCAAGAACGCAGCACGTGCCCGGCCCTCGGCCGTCGTCGAGTTGCGCAGCTGCAGCTCCAAGACGTCGACGAGCTCTTTCCACGCGCCGCGCTCCCGCAATTGCCGTGCAAGCTCTTGGAGCGAAGGCGTGTGCGTCGGGTCGATCTTGATGGCCTCGCGATGATAGCGAAGGGCATCTTCATCGCTACCGAGGCGGTCCCGGGAGATCTCCGCCATCTTCTGCAGCAGGGCGACTCGTCTTGCTTTGCTCGGAATCAGTCTCAGCTCCTGCTCGTAGATCTCGAGCAGGTCGTTCCACCGGCCCGCAGCATAATAAAGGCGTCCGAGGCTCGAGAGCGTGGGAACGTGTCGCGGATCCTTTTCGAGCGCCTGACGATAGCGAACGATTGCCTCGTCGCGATCGCCCAGCTGCTCGTCCAATACCTCGCCGGCCCGATGCAACAGCGCAACGAGTCGATCTCGCTCCACCGTCAGATCGACCTCGTAGTCGAGTGCTTCGAGCAGCTCGCGGGGCCGCTGGGCCCGCGCGGCCGATCGCTGCCACGCATGCACGGCGATGAGGTTCGCTGCATCCTGTTGCAAGACGCGCTTGTATGTTTGGGCCGCCAACGCGTGCTCGCCGAGCACATCCTCGTAGATTTGCGCGATCTTGAACAGGTACGACACGGCTCGGGTGCCGCTCGCACGATCGAGCGCGTTCTCATAGAGTTGCACGAGCTCTTTGGGTTTGTGCACGTCCGCAAGCAGCCGCCCGAGCGCCTTGAATGCCGCCGCATGGTCGGGCATGGCGGTGAGCGCACGTTGATACTGATCGATCGCTTCTTCCACCGCGTTGAGCCTAGTTTCGTAGATCTCCGCGGCGCGTGCGTGCGAATCTGCGCGCCGCTGCGCATCGGTCGTGTAGCGCGCCTCTTGCAAGCACATCTCCACCAGCTTCGGCCAAGCGCCACGAATTCGGTAGAGCAGGCTCAAGGCCTGCAAGCTCGAGAGAGAAGTCGGATCCAGCTCGACGGCGCGCTCATGCCAAGCGATCGCCTGATCGACGTCGCCCAGCTCTTCTTCGTAGAGGCGCGCGATGCGCTGTGTGAAGGTGAGCTTTTCGGCCTCGTTGTCGGTGGCCTCGGTGAGCGCCTCCAAGATCTCGACCAGCGCCGTGAGTCGTTGGCCGGCTTCGTAGTGACGCGCCAGCTCGGCCAAGATCAGTGTGTCACCCGGCCTCAGGCTTCGGGCTTGCTCGAGCACCCGAATCGCTTCGTCCCGGTTTCCAAGATACTCGGCGTGGATGCGTGCTGCCCGGTAGAGCGACGATGCTTTGAGGGCCGGGTCGTCCGCAAGCGCTGCCTCCGACTCGAGGGTCCGGATCAAGTCTCGCCAACGGCGTTGCCCATAGTAGAGCCGCTTCAGCGCCTGTAGGGCGATTGTCGCACGGGGGTCGAGCTGCAGGGCCGTTTCGTAGAGCTCAGCGGCCTGCTCTGGGCGGTGTTGTCGGCTTTCGAGCAGCTGCGCGCGTCGGACGATCAGTGCGGCGCGGTGCGTGTTGTCGGAGGCGGCTGCGTTGGCGAGCTCAGCTAGATTTCGATCGACGTCCTGCCATCGTTGGTTCGCAAAGAACCGTTGCTCAGTGGCACGAAGGATGGCCGCATGCGAGCGATCGAGCGCGCGCGCAGTCTGGTAGGCCTCTTCGGCAGCGTCGCGATTACCGAGCACGTCTTCGAGGAGACGGCCCTTGAGGAGGAACAGAGTCGCCTTGTCGCGAGGTTGCCGCGTGACGCGGGCCTCCGCGTCGAATAAGCCGAGAGCCTCCTGGAACATCCGGCCCCCCAGCAAAAGACGCCGCGCCGCACGAATTGCCGGCACGTAGTCGGGCGAGCGTTCGAGTGTCGCCTGGTAGTATTGCAACGCGCGTCTGGTGTCTTCGAGCGCATCCTCGCAGGTGCGGCCCATTTCGAAGCATAGACGCGCCGCGCGCCGCACATCCGGTTGGGTCTCGAGCTCGCGCTCGCACTCTTGCAGCCATTCCCGCGCCCGCCGCACGCGATCGATTCGGCGGGAGGCTGACTTCGGCGGAGCCTGGCGCTCGCGGCCTGGCGGCACGGCAGGGGGGCTCGGGGGGTCCCGTTCCTCGACGAGGTCATCCTGTCCGAGCTCCTGCGTGGCTTCCCGGCGCAGAGCTGTGGTGTCCCCTTCCTCGAACGCCATCCTGGTCTACATGCTAGCCCGGCTGGGGCTGGACCGCATTGGACCAGAAGGGGTAAGTCGGCGCCCCACACCGGGGCTACCGGGTCAGGCGGCCGGGGCGAGGTCGCTGAGCTCATCGGCGAGCTTCTTCTTAGCCCTGGCTTCGAGCTGCCTGGCCCGTTCCCGGCTGACGCCGAGCTCGCGGCCAAGCGCGGCCAACGAGGCGGACTCGTCGCTCAGAATCCGCTTCTCGACGATGAGCCGCTCCCGGTGGTCGAGCACCGACAGCGCATCCTGGAGGCGATCCTGGATCCCGCTGTGGCGGCGATGGCGAGCAACCATGGAATCCTGGGGCTCCGAGTTGGCGGGGAGCATGTCCACGAGCGTGGCTTCAGAGTCCTGGTATGCCGGCGCATCGAGTGAAATCTCGCGCTGGTCGAGCCGGCGCAGCAGCTCGGTCATCTTCTCGGGGGTCGTATCGAATTCCTGCGCGAGCCGCTCGGTGAGCTCATCCGGATCGGCGATCAAGTTGGACAGCCGCGCCCGCTCCCTGCGCAGACGGAAGAAGAGCTTGGACCGGAAGGGACCCGAGCCCGCACCCACCATCGTGCTGGAACGAACGACCGCCTCGAGCACGAACGCGCGGATCCAATAGCCGGCGTACGTCACGAAGCGGGTTCCGCGGTGCGGATCGAACTTTCGGACCGCTGTGACTAGACCAACGCTGCCCTCGGCGATCAGGTCGCCGAGCTTCACACCGTACCTGCGGTACTGAAGCGCGATGGCAATCACGTACCGCAGATTGGCCTCCACGAGGCGGTCCGCGGCGTCTTGGTCGCCTTTGACGACCCGCAATGCGAGCTCGTGCTCTTCCTCGCGAGTCAGCTTGGGAATGGCCCGGACTTGCTGGATGTATCGATCGAGTGAGGCGGATGACTGCATGGTTGTGATCCTATACGTGCCTCGTTACGTTACGTTACCACAAAAAGGAATGAGCCTTTGTCCAACTCTTGTCTAGGCTCTTATGGCATGGAGTCCAGAGAGCTGCAAGAAAAATTAGACAATACATGGACATGGACAGCAAGGGTCCATGCGACAGCAATATCATGAAACTACTCAGGAATCAGGTAGCGAAGCTCGAGCCGCACCCGCAGGTTTGCTTCGCCTGGGGGTTCACGAACTTGAAGCCGGCGCCTTGGAGCCCTTCGACATAGTCGATCTCGGTGCCTTCGACGTACTGGGCGCTCATCATGTCGACGTAGATGGGAATCCCGTGCGAAACGAAGGTCTGATCGAGCTCGGAGGTCTCGTCCTCGAAGAACAAATCATACGAAAAACCCGCGCATCCGCCGCCAATGACCCGAACGCGAAGACCTTGCCCTGCGAGGCCCTCGGCATCTCGGATCTCTTTGACTTTGTCAGCGGCTCGTGGAGTGAGGTTCAGCATGTTGCTCCTTTGGCTGGCTACTATAAGGTCGGTCTCGCTTTCACGCCAGCACCGCGCCTTCCGTACCGTCAGGTCGACGACCGGCCAATCCCCGGCCCTTCCTCGACTGGGCCGAGGGGGCGAGCCGGAGCCCCGCCGATGACGAAGCCAGCGCCGGAGCCGGATTCGTGGCCGCGTCTCACGAAGCCGAGCGCGGCGATGCCGTCCTCGAGCCGGGCTGCCGAGGTGATCTCGCCAATGACCGTTCCGTCACGCTCGATTGGGGTCTTCCCCTCCGGCGGCTCGATGCCGTCGATTGCCCAGCGCCACAGCACCTTTGGAGCCTTTCCTCGACTCTGCAGCATCACCACGGTCTCCTGACCGACGTAGCACCCCTTCGTGAACGAGATCGCGACCGGCGCAAGCCCGGTTTCCTGGGGATAGGTCCAGTCGCCGAAGTCGACCCCGAAACGCGGCCGACCGAAGGCGACGTGCGCATCGGCCCACGCCTGCTCGTCGATCGGCCCGCCACCGAGCGACCGGCACCGCTCGGTCAGTCGATGAAGCTCGGGCTCTAGCTGCGCCTCATCGACGACCCAGAGTCGCCCCCCGCTGCCGAGGCGGTCCGACGGCCAGCCTTCGGGCGACACCTCATCGGCTTTGGGGCCTTGCGCGGTCAATAGACGGAGCTCGGGGCGATGAGCGAGGTCGACGTCCTCCATGATCACGTAGCGGTCGAGGCGTTCGAGCAGCCGGTCGACCTCGGTCGAGGGGACGTCGAGCCAGATTTCGTCGGCGCCTCCGAGCACCCACGCGTCGGCCATGACGCGCCCCTTCAGCGTCAGCACGAATCCGTATACCGAGTTGCCGGGCGCGATCCCTTTGAGGTCGTTGGTCATCTGCCCCTGCAACCACTCGAGGGCATCGTCACCACGCACGGCGATCACGGCTCGGTCGCGCAGAGCCAGCACGCCTGCAGTGTGTCGAAGCCAATCGAGCTCTGGTGCGCGCGCCATGCCGTAGTTCTGGGGCGCAGCATCGGCGTGAGCAAGCGCTTCGCTCAGGGGGTCACGGGCTCGATGTGGCCGGCGTGGAGCGAGACGACACCCGCCTGCGTTCGGATGCGCGCCGCCCCGTCATGGTCGATGCCCTCGAAGACTCCGTGACCGTCCTCCCAACGCACTCGCTCCCCGACGAGCGCGAGCTTCGGACGAAGCGCATCGACCACCACTTGGGCGCCGTCACGGATGAATAGCGTCACCCAGCGCTCCATGTGAGAGAGCGCGGAAGCCAAGACCGCGCCCCGGTCGAAGGGCTCGTGACCATCGCGCTCCGCCCGAAGCGACGTGGCGATGTCCGCTATCTCCGGTGGCCATTGCATGCGGTTTACGTTGAGCCCGACGCCGATGATCACCGCATCGATGCGCATCCCGATGGTTCGGCTCTCCACGAGAACACCAGCGCACTTGTGCCGCTCGATCCAGATGTCGTTCGGCCACTTCACCAGAACGGACCGCTCGGGCAACAGGCTCGCGACCGCGTCGCGAAGCCCGAGGCCCG
>LJTN01000090.1 GCA_001303415.1 Myxococcales bacterium SG8_38 | reverse complement strand
AGCAGCCCGCGGGAGCGAAGAGAGCCGTTCCGAAGACCGAAATTGCGTTGATTGGTGAGGCCGACGAACAAGCCGTCTTCGGTGACCCCGAACCACGTTCCCCCTTCTCGCTCGTCGAGGCCGCCGACGATTCGTGGATTGTCGTGTAGGACGACCGGGCCGGACGCCGGACGGTCGTAGAACTCGTCGCGATTCGAGGCAACGAGGGTGGAGCACCAATCATCCAGCTGGTGCCGAACGACGATCGTGCACATCCGTCAGGACCTCCTCCTCGCGACCGCAAGCCGCTCGGCCGAGAAAGTGCGCGACGGCCGGGCGGTCGAGCCGGTGAGCTTCTGCCAGCCATGCGCGTCATCGTCGTAGACGACCTCCCACGCGGGGCCAAGCGCGGCGGCGAGCTCCGAAACCTGCTCGATCGTGCCACGCACCGCTCGGAGCGGGAGATACATGGTCACGCCTTCCCAGATCCAGACACTGGGTGCATCCCGGCGAAAGCCCGCTCGTTCCAAGACCTCCGAGAACTGCTCCTTTTCGAGATCGACCGCCACGTAGCGAATGTCCGAAGGAGGAACCCTGCCAGCGGTCCGGCTGCGTTTATAGCGCTGGGTTGCGGGATGATCGACCTCGAAGACCACCGCATCCTTCAAAGCTTCGATGCGCCAGGCTCGCGCATCGAGCCCCGCACCGAGGATCACCAGCTGACGGACGCCGGCCTCGAGGGCCGCGTCGAGGTGTGCGTCGATGGCGCGTGTTCTGAGCACCGCGTGATCGACGAGGCCCAACGTCGTGGCGCGCACGGCGCTCCGGTAGAGCGAGGCCGCGCTTCCAAAACGGGCCGGCGCACCGGCGATTCGCCCGAGCCACGGCGGCAATAGCTCCCAGGCGAATGGGTCTATCGACTCGTCATCTACGCCGAGGCCGCGTGCGAATGAAACAGCAAAAGAAGTCCCGCTCGGCAGCCCTTTGCGCATGATCAGTCCCACGCCGAAATCAGACGCGCACCGTTCCCCTCGGCGAGGGTTCGAATGCTGGTCGCTTCGGCGGCAAGGCCGCGCTCGGTCTCCAGACGGTGGCCCAAAACCAAAGTCTCGTCGCCGATGACTCCGACGCGCTGGGTCCGGATCGTCACCTGCTCCCCGGGAAGCACGGCGCTACGAAAGGACACGCGCTCGGCAATCGGCCGCAACAGGACTGGGTCGAGCCCTGCTTCGACCATGCGGCGGCTGACGGCTTCATCGCACCAGTCGACGTAGGATGGATGGTTGGCGTGTGCGAGCGGATCGGACCAGGTCTGCCACATCTCGAACGAGAGCTCGTCCTCGGGGCCCGGATGCTCATCGAACTCCGGAAGCGTCACCGACGGCTCGAGATCGACCGCGGGAAACGCCGCGGCCGTCTCCTCCGCGCCCTGCTTCGGTTTGAGGCTGTCGAACTCGACGTGCACCCACTCCTGCGTCGCGGCTGCAACCAATGCTTCCCGGCTTCGGACTCGCACCTCGCGCGTGGAAAGCGTTCTGCGCCGCAGCCGGGATACCCACGTCTTCGTATCCAAGACGGCGCCATAAGGTGTCTCGACGCCGTGTAGCAGCGTCATCTCGTAGACGATGAACGCGACGCTCTCCTCGCGAAACCGCGCGGGCGGCCACCCCGCTCCGATCGACGCGAGCATGGCCGCGTCCTGGCACAGACGCCAGATGTCGCCTGCGCGTGGCACCTCGCGCGCGGTGAACGCGTTGCGGGGCAAGGCGAGGGGAAATTCCCAGACGGCGTTCGGCACTGCCGTGCCATAGCATCTCCCACGCTTCGCGCGACCGGCCATGGTCATCCCAAGGCGCCTGGCCGCCCTTGACGGCACCACTCACTCCATGATCCGACGTAGAGCTTCGCGCCATCGAGCCCGCAAGCCTCCATCGTCAAGAGCAGATGACAGGCGGTGACGCCCGAGCCGCAATAACAAGCCACGCGATCGGGTGAGACGCCTTCGAGAAGGTCCGCATAGCGCTCTTTGAGCGTGGCGACCGAGTCGAGCACGCCTTCATCGTCTAGCTGGGATTGCCAATACAGATTGCACGCGCCCGGAATGTGGCCCGCCACGGGATCGAGATTCTCGGTCTCGCCCCGGTAGCGCTCCGGCGCACGCGCGTCGATCACGCGCCAAGTCGGATCGGTTCGCACGCGCTCGACGAAATCGGCGCGCACCACTGGCCATCGATCCACAGCGGTCGGGTACGGGCCGAGACCGGCGTCGCTCGCCCGGGGTTCACCCTGGTCGATGGGGACTCCTGCCCTCCGCAACGCGTCCCAACCGCCGTCTACCACCATGACCGGCTCGTGTCCGACGGCGCGTAGCATCCACCAGGCGCGAGCTGCAGCCATACCGCCGCCGCTCGCGTCATAGACGACCACCGGCGTGGAAGGGGCGATGCCCCAACGCCCGATCAAGTCGAGCCAGCGCTCCACGGGGGGCAGCGGATGCCGGCCGCCGTCGCTTGGATCCCGAGGTTCCGAAAGATCGGTTTCCAAGTCCGCCCGGATCGCGCCGTGGACGTGGCCTGCGCCATAGGCCCGATCGGCGCCAGGCTCAGCGCGGGCGTCGACAAAGACGGCTTTGCCAAGAAGCGCGGCTGCCTCCTTGGCGCTGACGAAAGGCCTCGGCATGGTCAATTCCACGCACTGTAGCCTACAATGTGAGTAAAGTGTTTAGTCACACTTGACACTTTTGGACGCTCTTGCCATCCTCCCGTCAATGGTGGGCAAACGCCAGGCTCGCGTAGGTCGGTTCGACGTGGCTGCAGCGCTGGCGGCGCGCGCCCTACCCGGGGCGATGACGCCTCTCATCGAGCAGGCGCGACTCGACGCCAAGATGATCCTCGAGCGGGCAAGCGGTCGGGCGCCCTCGCCCTTGATCGGAGAGCAAGCCGAACCGGCGCCTTTGCGCGAGGTGGACCTCCTGAGCATCTTGCCTCGAGCCTTTGTCGAGAAGCTCCGTTCTGCCGAGCGCGACGTCCGCATGCTGACCGGGCGCCTGATCCTCGGCAAGAATCCATCACCATTGATCGAGCGCTCGCGTCCGGCTGCTGGCGCAGTCGTTTCACTGCCACGCAAGACGCCCGCCATGACGCGTCCGTTGAAGGTGACCGATGTGATTCGGGAAACCGATGATGCGGTGTCCATCTATCTGACCGAAGCCGATGGCTCTGCGCTCGAGTTCCGTCCGGGCCAGTTCCTGAGCGTCGACGTCATAATCGACGGTGAGCGTTGCCGGCGCGCCTATTCGCTTGCAAGCGCCTGCATGGCCGGAACCCCCCGGCACATCACGGTCAAGCGAATCGCAAACGGCCGCGTGAGCAATCATCTGAACGACACGATCCGGGTAGGCGACGAGCTCGCCGTGCTCGGGCCGTCGGGCAATTTCACCGTGGAGCCCCGCCCGGTCAACGAGCGGCACCTAGTCATGATCGCCGGTGGTAGTGGGATCACCCCCATCATGAGCATCTTGGAGACCATCCTTCGTCTCGAGGATCGCAGCCGGGTGACGCTCATCTACGGCAATCGCAGCTGGAAGGATGTGATCTTTCGCGACCGTCTGGCGGCGCTCCGGGACGAGGTCGGCGACCGGCTGATCGTCGATCATGTGCTCGAGCACGCTCCCGAAGACTGGTCCGGGGGCCGTGGTTTGTTGACTCGCGACGTTCTCGAAGGACGTTTGGATGCGCTCGGCATCCAAGACGACGGGCTTCAGCGCTATTTCTTGTGCGGCCCCACGCCCATGATGCAGGCAGCCCATGAGGCGCTTCAGGCGCGTGGCGTTGCTGCCAACAGAGTCGCCGAAGAGCGATTCACGCGCCCCGAGGAACGGGAGGGTGCCAAGGGAAGCAGCGAGGCCGAGCTGGTGATGATCTCGAGGTGCGGGCACGAGCATGGCATCCAGGTCGAGCCCGGCCAGACGATCCTCGAAGCGGCGCTTGCCGCCGGAATCGACATGCCGTTCTCGTGTGCGATGGGAGGTTGCGGCGCGTGTCGAGTGCGCCTGACCAGCGGCGACGTTCGAATGGAGGAACCCAACTGCTTGAGCCGCGCAGAACTGGAGCAGCGCTATGTGCTCACGTGCGTCGGACGCCCGCACGCGCAAAGCAGCATCCTGGTGGAGGGCGCATGACGGCGACGGCCCGAGCGATGCACCAAGAGGACAAAGACTGGTGCTACCGGATGAAGGACCTCTGCGAGGCGACGGGTCTGCCTCGGCAAGCAATTCACTTCTACATCCAGCAGGGCTTGCTGCCTCCGGGGCATAAGACCGGCCGCAATATGGCCTGGTACACCGAAGAGCACATCGAGCGCCTGCGCCTCATCAAGAAGCTTCAACACGAGCAGTTTCTGCCCCTCAAGGCCATCAAGGCCCTTTTCGATGGAGAGGACGGCGTTTTCTCGCCACGTCAATACGCGTTTCTGGCCGGCGTGAAGGAAGAGCTGGCCGAGTCCCTCAAGACGAGCGATGACCGTAGCCCGACGCTCAGCCCCGAGGAGATCGCGGAAAAGACGGGGATCGATCCCGAGGACGTCGAGCGTGCCTTCGAGCTCGGGCTCGTCGGCGGCGCTCGCTCGAATGGAGCCCTTCGGATCGCTGCCGCCGACGCCTGGATTTTCGAAGTCTTCGGGAAGGTTCGTGGAGCAGGCTTCACGCCAGATCTCGGGTTCGCGGTCGAGGACATGGCGCTCTATCAGGACGTCATCACGAAGCTTCTCAATGATGAGGTCCGCCTGCTTTCTTCGCGGCTTTCGGAGCTACCACCGGAAAAAGTCGCTACCATGATCGAGCAGGTCGTTCCCATTCTCGATCACTACATCATGCGCCTACACTCAACCAAGATTCGCGAGTTCTTCGCCAACGTGCTGTAAGGAAGGAATCGACCATGCTCAGTGACAAAGTCCTCGATAACCTACCCCAGGAAGTTCGCCGCCGCGTCGAGCCGTACGTCGAAGCCGTCCAGCTCATGACGCAGACCAGCAACGCCAAAGTGCTTCGCTCGATGGCGCCGTCTGGGATTCGCGGCTTGATCCTGCAGCGTGGCAAGCAAGGCGTTCCCACGAAGATGCCTTCGCATCACAGGGTGTACTTCGACTGGACCTACCCGAACGACCACCCCGACATGCGGGAGCTCTATACGCGTGCCAAAGAGCAGCAATGGAACGGTGACGACCTTCCTTGGCACATCGACGTCGACCCGGAGAACACCGAAAAGCCCATCATGCCACGCCAGTTCATGGCCTTCGACGATTTGCGCGACCGCGGCATCCGTCTGACCGATCTCGAGGAACGGCGTCTCAACTCGAGCGTGGCGTCGTGGATGCTGAGTCAGTTTCTTCACGGCGAGCAAGGTGCGCTCTTTGCCGCTGCGCAGGTCACCGAGGCCGTGCAGTTCTTCGATGGCAAGCTGTACGGGTCGACGCAGGTCGTCGACGAAGGAAGGCACGTCGAGGTATTCCATCGATACTTGGATACGAAGCTCAACAAGCTCTACCAGATCAACGACAACCTATTCGTCATCATCGACGCGCTCATCCAGGACTCGCGGTGGGACGTGAAGTTCCTGGGAATGCAGATCATGGTGGAGGGCTTGGCTCTCGGCGCATTCGGCACGCTCTATCAGATGACCAAAGAGCCCCTCCTCAAGGAGCTCTTGAGGATGGTGATTCAAGACGAGGCGCGGCACGTGCACTACGGAGTGCTGGCGCTGCGTGACCACTTCCGCCACGAGCTGAGCGATTCAGAGCGCCGGGAGCGCGAAGATTGGGCATTCGAGGTGGCACTGCTGATGCGCAACCGCTTCCTCTCGTTCGAGGTGTACGAGGAGTGGTTCGAGCACAAGCTCACTCGAAAGGAGTGGGCCGAGTTCGTCACGAACTCGCCCGGTTTCGCCGTCTTCCGTCAGGTGATGTTCAAGCGCCTGGTGCCCAACCTGCGCGAGATCGGTCTGCTCAGCGACCGCATCAAGCCCCACTACGACCGCGCAGGTCTGATGAAATACTTCGACGGCCAGTCCGCCAGGGAGCTGAGCGGCGATCAGATGATCGCCGAGCTAGATGCGGCTTGACCGAGCTGCCTAGTCGGCCACGACGATCAGCAATGCGTCGGCGTCCACCTGGTCACCGAGCGCCACGGTGACCTGCGCCACCGTGCCGCTTTGGGGCGCAGTGACCGAGTGCTCCATCTTCATGGCCTCCATGATCAGCAGGACCTGACCGGCTTGCACTGCGTCACCTTCCGCCACACGTAGCTCGATGATCTTGCCGGGCATCGGCGCGATGCACCCGCCGGGAGGAATGGCGAGCGACTTGTCGGGGAAGCGCGGCTTGCGCAAGAGACCTGCGCTGAAGTCGAAGCCGTGAACGTACACCCGATCGCCGTCGAAGATGACGCGCGCGCTTTGTCGGTGCCCGTTCTCATCCCACGTGAGCCGAGGCGGCTCCCATGAGATGACGCGTACGTCGCGCTCGCTCTCGCCCGCCCAGACCGTGAACCGACTGTCGCCCCGATGACGATATTCGACCCGCAGGTCGAGCTCCCCGTCCGAATACTCCGCCCATTGCGGAGTGTGATAGTTGTTGCGCCATCCCGATGGAATTTCGGGCAGAAGCGCTCTATCCCGGTTGCGTTGCTGCTGCTCGGCCAACGCAGACACGACCGCGGCCCCGAGCGGGGCGTCTCCATCCTCGGCATCCGGGAGCAGATCGTGCAGGTGCCGATCGATGAAATGCGTGTCGATGTCTCCCGCCACGTAGGCAGGGTGGTCGAGAACGCGCAGCAAGAACGCGCGATTGGTGGTTACCCCCTGTACGCTCAGCGAGCGTAGCGCGCGGCGCATGCGTTGAAGCGCCAACGCCCGCGTCTCGCCGGAAGTGATGATCTTCGCGAGCATGGGGTCGTAGTAGATGCCCACCTCGCTGCCGCTCTCGACCCCGCTGTCGATCCGCAGGCCTTCGGATTCGGGTAGATGCCAGTCGATGACGGTGCCGCTCTGAGGAAGGAAACCGGAAGCCGGATCCTCGGCATAGAGCCGGACCTCGAGCGCCGCCCCCTCCATGCGGACTTCTTCCTGAGAATGGCGAAGCGGCTCCCCTTGCGCGACCCTGATCTGCTCCTCGACCAGGTCGAGACCCGTCACACACTCGGTGATCGGATGCTCGACCTGAAGGCGCGTGTTGACCTCGAGGAAATAGAAGCATCGGTCCGGCGCCAGGATGAACTCTACCGTGCCGGCATTTTGGTATCCGATGGCCTTGCCGCAGCGCACGGCGGCCTCTCCCATCTCTTTGCGGAGCGCCGAATCGAGAGCCGGGGAAGGCGTCTCCTCGATGATCTTCTGGTGACGGCGCTGGATCGAGCATTCGCGCTCGTTGAGATGGATCAGGTTGCCATGGCTGTCGCCCAGGATCTGAATCTCGACGTGGCGCGGGTCATCGATGTACTTCTCGACCAGAAGCGTGCCATCGCCAAACGCGCTCAACCCTTCGCGGGCCGCCGATGCAATGGCGTCCGAAAGCTCGGACTCCTTTCGAACCAGCTTCATGCCCTTGCCGCCACCGCCCGCGCTCGCCTTGAGCAGCACTGGGAAACCAATTCGAACCGCCTCGCGCGCCAAAACCGCGTGGTCCTGGCTCGCTCCATCGTATCCGGGAATGACCGGAACACCCGCCTCGTGCACAAGCGCCTTGGCCTCCCGCTTCGAGCCCATGGCCACGATGGCCTCGGGTGTCGGGCCGATGAAAATCACCCCAGCCTTTCGGCAGGCCTCTGCAAACGCGGCGTTCTCGGCAAGAAAGCCGTACCCGGGATGGATGGCATCGGCGCCCGTCAAGGCCGCCGCCTCGAGGATCCTATCGATGCGCAGGTAGCTCTCCACGCTCGGGGCAGGGCCCAGACGAACGGCTTCGTCGGCCTCGGCGACGAATGGCATGTCGTGGTCGGCGTCCGAGTACACGGCCACCGTGCCGATCCCCATCTTGCGGCAGGTCCGCATGATGCGGCGCGCGATTTCGCCGCGGTTTGCGATGAGTACTTTCTGGATCGTCTTGGTCAAGGCTCGTTTGCTCCCTAGTGACGAAAGACGCCCCACGACGTCGTCCCCTCGACCGGGGCGTTGTAGGCAGCCGACAAGCAAATCGCGATTACCGTTCTGGTGTCCCGCGGGTCGATGATCCCGTCATCCCAAAGACGCGCCGTCGCATAGAGCGCCGTCGATTGATCCTCGATCTGCTTCTCGGTCATCATCTTGGCGATCTGAAGCTTCTGTTCGTCGACCGCGACGCCTTTCTTTTCAGCAGCATCGCGCTGAATGATATCGAGGACCCCCGCGAGCTGCTTGCCGCCCATCACCGCAATCTTGTGATTGGGCCACGCGAACAGGAACCGGGGACAGTAAGAGCGACCGCTCATCGCATAATTGCCGGCGCCGTAGCTCGCGCCAGTCATGATGGTGATCGCGGGTACGGTGCTGTTCGAGACGGCGTTGATCATCTTGGCCCCGTTCTTGATGATCCCGTCCTGCTCGTACTGCTTGCCGACCATGAAACCCGTCGTGTTCTGTAGGAACACGAGGGGCACGTTGCTGCTGTTGCATAGCTGGATGAACTGGGCGCCCTTGTTCGCGCTTTCACTGAAGATCGTTCCGTTGTTGGCGAGAATGCCGACGGGGAAGCCATGAACGTGGGCCCAACCACACAGCATGGTCTTTCCGTAGAGCGGCTTGAACTCGCTGAAGCGGGAGCCGTCCACGATGCGCGCGATGACTTCGCGTTGATCGAACGGGACGCGGATGTCTGCCGAGGCGATTCCGAGAAGCTCTTCCACATCGTAGAGGGGCGGCTCGATCGGGCGGGGCCGCAACCTTCCCCGCTTTTCCCATTCGAGGTGGGCGACGATTTCGCGGCCGAGGCGGATCGCGTCCATCTCGTCTTCGGCCAGGTAGTCCGAAACGCCGCTGATGGTGGAGTGCATCTCCGCACCGCCGAGCTCCTCGTGGTCCGTCTCCTCGCCGGTGGCCATTTTCACGAGAGGCGGCCCGGCGAGGTAGACCTGCGCCTGCTCCTTTACCATCACCACGTAATCACTCATCCCTGGAAGGTATGCGCCGCCTGCCGTCGAGCTCCCGAACACCAGGCAGATGGTGGGTATCTGTTGCTCTGACCGGCGTGTCAGATGACGAAATCCAGCGCCGCCCGGAACGAAGATCTTGTCTTGATTGGGTAGATCGGCCCCGGCAGATTCGATCAAGCTGATGCCGGGCAGTCGATTCTGCTCGCAGATCTCTGCAAGGCGGCCGGACTTGAGCATGCTGACCGGCGTGACGGCTCCGCCCTTGACGGTCGCTTCACTGGCGACGACACAGCATTCCACGCCACTCACCAGACCGACACCGCCGACGACGGACGAGCCGGTCGGCTCTCCCTTCATCCCGTGACCGGCAAGAGCGGCGATCTCCAAAAAGAAGCTGTCGCGGTCGAGAAGCATCTCGATCCGTTGACGCGGCAAGATGCGCCCGCGCGCCACGTGACGGCTGGTGTACTTCTCGCCGCCGCCCAGGTTTGCTTTCGCGAGCGCCTGATTGACCTCGTCGAGCACTGCGAGATTGCCCTGACGGTTGGCTTCGTACGTCTCGGACTTCGTGTCGGCCTTTGACCGGAGCACCGGATAGCGCTGTTCCTCGGGCATGCGGGTGGAATCCTAGAGGTTGAGCCCGACCTGCGGCAACCGAAAAATGAATGAGTATTCAATCACCGCAATCACGGCGATATGTCATCGATTTCTATTCGCCAGAGTGCACGGGAGGTCGGCGTCCTGCCCAGGGGCGCGCGCGCTCCAGTTGCGCGGCCAGCGAAAACATCAGCGGCTCTTCCTCGGGCCGACCGGTGAACATCACCCCGATCGGCAGCCCCTCGGCGTTCCAATGGAGCGGCACCGACATCGACGGCTGCCCGGTGAAGTTCGAGACCGGCGTAAATGGAATGAAAGAAAACGTGCTCTGTGCCGCCTCATCGATGATCTTCTGGTTGGTGAGCAGCGCGCTCCAATTGAGCCTCGACACCAACTTCTGCGCGATCAAGTCGAGCCCGTGC
>LJTN01000089.1 GCA_001303415.1 Myxococcales bacterium SG8_38 | reverse complement strand
AGCTCTTCGTGCGCGATCGCGACGCCACGTTCCCGATCCGGACGGTTTCGAGCCCCCTCGTCCTCAATCGGAGCCTTCTCGTCGATCCTCGGAGTGAGACCTACGCGACGAGGGAGGACTCGCTCCGTCCGCCCCTTTGGCAGGGCGCACTGCCATGAAGCGATTCCAAGACCGTACAGTCCTGGTGACCGGCGCATCGCGCGGGCTCGGACGGGATATCGCGCTTCGCTTCGCGAGCGAAGGCGCGTCGGTCCTCGTGGGCTATCGAAACCGACGAGAAGAGGCCGAGAGCTGTGCGGCGAGCTGCCGGTCACTTGGCGCGGAGGCGACACCGATCGCGCTCGACCTCGCCGATGTCGCCTCGCTCCGAGCCACCGTCACGAAGCTCCCCGATCTCGACGTCTTGGTAAACAACGCTGCCATCAACCGGGATCAGTTCTTCTTGCTCCAGCCCGACGCCGTTGATGCCGAGGTGATCGAGACGAACTTGATCGGGACTTTGGTCTGTATCCGCGCTGCGCTCCCGAGCATGATCCGCGCGGGCGGCGGGGCGGTGATTAACATCGCATCGGTGGCGGGTCTTCATGCGAGCCCCGGTCAAGCGAGCTACGCCGCCTCCAAGGGCGGGATTATCGCGCTCACACGAACGCTCGCTCGCGAGCTGGCTGGACGAGGAGTGCGCATCAACGCGGTGGCACCCGGGATCTTCGATGCAGGCATGGCGCAGCGAATGGACCATCGTGCGCGGGAGGCCCTCGTCCGGTCGCTCCCCATGGGCCGAATCGGACGGTCCGTAGAACTGGCGAGTGTGGTGGCTTTTTTGGCCTCGGACGAGGCCAGTTACATCACGGGCCAAACACTCAGCGTGGACGGCGGGCTGACGACATGATCGCGTGGCTCTTGGCGGGACAGGGTGCCGAGCACGCGGGGATGGGGTTGGAGCTTGCTCGGTGGTATGGGCCGGCGGCCGAGCTTTGGGAACAGGCAAGCGAAGCGGCAGGCAAGGATCTGCTTCGCGTCACCGAGCGCGGAGGAAGATCGCTGCTGCGAACCGAGTACCTGCAACCGGCGCTCACCGCCGTGGCGCTGTCCGCGGCCTGCTTCCTCCGGGACGAGGGCGTCGAGCCATCGATGGCGTTGGGACATTCGGCCGGCGAGATCGGGGCGCTCGCGCTGGCCGGTCATTTGAGCTTCGAGCAAGCTGCGTATCTCTCCGCGAAGCGCGGGCGGGCCATGGCTGCGGCCTCACGCGAGCGACCTGGCGGGATGGCGGCGGTGCATGGATGCGAAGCAAGGCTCGGGGAGGTCTTGGACGTGGGCCGAAGAGCTGGAGCGATCTTCTACGCTGGCCAGACCACCGCCGAGACGCATCTCGTTGCGGGCGAGCACGTGGCCCTGCGAGCCGCCGCGTCGCTCGGCCGTGTCTCCCTGCTCCCCGTTTCCGGCGGGTGGCATTCACCCCTCATGGAGCAAGCAGTTGGCGAGCTACGGCCGGTGGCCGAGTCGATCGTCGGAGATGCACCTGGAACCGTCGCATGGGTGAGCAACGAAACAGCCGAGCGCGCCTCCACCAGCGCGGAGGAGGCAACCAGGCTCGTGCTTTCACAGCTCGTTCGACCGATGAGGCTCCACCAGGCTGTCGAGCTATTGCTCGCAGAGGGCGCAAGCGAGCTCGTGGTGCTCGGCCCGGATCACAGTCTTCGCCACATCTTGCATCGTCATCTGGAGGATCATCCGGCGGTTCGAGTCCATGGCAGCTCATCTCTGGAGGCGCTGCGAGCCGTCGCTAAGGAGCTCACATGACACGAGCGAATCAAGAACACCGAGGTTTCGGGGCCAACGTCGTCGAACGACTTCTTCCACAAAGAAGACCCTTCTTGTTCGTCGACCGGGTCAAACGATTCCTTTTGTGCGAGACGCGCTTCATCGAAGCGTCGCTTCAGATCTCGGTCAACGATCCCGTCTTCGAGGGGCACTTCCCCAACTGGTCGTTGTGGCCCGGTGTCTATGTCGTGGAGGGGCTCGGACAGTCCGCGCAGCTCCTCGCAACCCTAGACGCCATTCGGCGAGCAGGGGCGGAGCGACAAGACGAGGGTCTCGGGTTGCGCGCGCTCGAGGCGCTCGACGCCGTCTATTCGCTACGGCCGGGCGCCGCCCCAACGGAACAAGGCCTGGCGCTGCTCGCAGAGCTCCGCAGATCTCCGGTGGTCGGGCTGGCCACCCGCATCGACATGCGATTCCTTGAGCCCGTGCTGCCCGGCTCCCGGCTCGACTACCGCGTGGAATGGACGCTCGAGCACAGTGGCGTCCTCGGATTCAACGTCGAAGCCTCGGTCGGGGGAAGGCCCGTCGCGCGAGGCGAGCTCGGAGCGAGCATCAACGCCCGCATCCCCGTCGGTTGAGATCATATGACCATGGTCATTGGCCTTGCCAATATGGGCGCTGTGAAGGAGCGTCCGGAAATCGTGGTGATCTCCGAGTTCAAGGCGACTGGGAGGCGCTCCGTTGAACGGGGACTACCTGCTCGACACCCACGTGTGGCTCTGGGCGTTGCTCGATCCCGGCCGGCTGAGAAAGAAAACGCGAGGTCTTCTTGTATCTACTGATGCAAAGCTTTGGCTCTCGCCGATCTCGGTTTGGGAGACGAGCTTGCTCGTCGAACGGGGGCGCCTCGAGCTCGACACCAATCCGCGCCAATGGATTCGTGATGCGATGACAGCAAGCGGTGTCGGTGAAGCATCGCTCAATCACGAGGTCGCACTCCAGTCCCACGAGGTCGAGGTGAAGCACGTCGACCCCGCCGATCGCTTCATCGCGGCGACGGCGAGCGTCTATCAGCTGATCCTCGTCACCTCGGACGAGCGCCTCCTTCGAGGAAGCGGCTACGAGCGGATGCGTGCGTAGTGAGCCGCTGAAAATCAGGTGTGAGTTGGAGAGGATGCGTGTCCCTAGTACGAGGTGATGCCCGCACCGATGGTGAATGAGGGATTCGAAGATCAACTTGGTGTCCGCCCCCTTTTCAGCGATGTGCGCTTCGATGGTGTCCGCGATCGCGTTCCCGGCGGCATTGTTGAGTGGCGCGTTTCCAAAAGTTTTCCACCGCCGCACCGGGACCGCGTGCATGATCAGACGTGCTGCCTGTAGGCCCCCGGAGAGGTGCCGCACCATTGCTTGAAGCGCTTGGCGAAGTGGTATTCGTCACGAAAACCGACGCGCGCTGCCACTGCTGCGAGCGGGAGCGAGGTGGTTCGCAAGAGGTCGGAGGCAGCGCTCATCTTGAGATGCGTCGCGTACTTCATCGGCGGGACGCCGATGCTCTTCTTGAAGAGACGAACGAAGTAGGACTTGTCGAGCCCAAGCTCCTCGATGAGGTCATCGAGATCGTAGGCGACGTCGAGATGCGATCGCATGAACTCGAGTGCCTCGTGGACGGCGGGATGGCTGCCTTTTGCCGTTGGCGCGTCCGTCATGAGCTCGTAGAGAAATCCGGCCATCCTCGCGGATGCGGCGCGTCGCTGACGCGGATCGACGGAGAGCGTTTGACCGCTGATCTGGGCAAAGAGCGCGTGGTGCCGATCGCCGACGCGACGAATCGAACCCTCTCCGATCAGCGCCTGCAGATCCTCGGCCAGCCCCCGGTCGTGCTCTGTGTCGAGCTCCAGGAATGCCACGTATTGAAGAAGATACTCGCCCTCAGGCACGATCATGCGGTGCAGGGTGCCTGGGCAGGTGTAGAACAAGTCGCCGGGCCTCACCGCGAGCGACTCGTCCCGGAGCTCGAACGATCCGCGGCCGGCAACCACGTAGTGAAGCTCGTGCGCATGGTGGGAATGCGCCCCGAAGACCCGCAGGGTCCGCGGTAGCAAAATGCACGAGAGCACCTGCATGAGGTCAACAATGTACATCCCGAGGTCAACCGAGGCCATTGCCTCCGACACCCCTGCTTCTTAGCTTTGTTTGAGCGTAAACAACGTGCCGAAAGGAGCCGGGGCCATGTTGGAAGCATTCCAATCCTCGCCAACCTCTCCTGGGGCCAGGGTGTTGACCCCACAGGAGGCGCGCATCGAGCGAGGGGAGCCGATCGGGCTGGTCGGGGACGGTGCGCAATCCAAGCGCGCACGCATCCAGAGGATGCTCGAAGGATTTCGCGAGCAACCGATCCGGCTCAACGTCGAGCGTGCGCGGCTGCTCACCGAATCGATGAAGACCTCCGAGGGGCAACCGATGGTGCTTCGATGGGCCAAGGCCTTGGCGCACATCCTCGAGCATCACCCGATCCACATCGAGCAAGACGAGATCCTGGTGGGCAGCGCAGGACCACCCGGCCGCTATGCGGTCGTCTACAGCGAGCTCGTCGGGCCCGGACGTTTCTACACGCATCCGTACGAGCTGGTGCCGAGCAAGCCGGGCGACCCCATCGAGATGACCGAGCAGGACGTGGCCACTCTCAAAGAGGAAATTCTTCCCTACTGGGAAGCAAATTCGTATCACAAGGCGATCATGAATGCGCTTCCCGAAGAGACTCGGTGTCTCATGGAGCGCATCTTCGTGGTAACCCCGACAGCATCGGGTCGGTCCATGCTGGCGTGGGCCCACGATTACGAGAAGGTGCTCGAGCGCGGCATCGCATCGATTCGTGACGAAGCAGCCCGACGCCTCGACGCGCTCGATCCCTTCGACGCCAAGGCGCAGGTCGAAAGTCGGCCGTTTTTGGAAGCCGTGGGCTTGGTGGGCGACGCGATGATTGCGTTTGCGCGTCGTTACGGCGAGCTGGCCGCCGCCATGGCCGAATCGGAGCCCGGGGAAGAGAGGCGCCGCGAGCTACGCGAAATCGCAGCTGTGTGCCAGCGGGTTCCGGAGCATCCTGCTCGGACGTTTCACGAAGCCGTGCAGTCGCAGTGGTTCGTGCAGACGGTTTCCCGTCTCGAGCAGGCGGTCGGCGGCGTGGTCGGCAACGGGCGCATCGATCAGTACCTCTATCCTTACTATCGCCAAGACATCGACGAGGGCCGGCTCACCGAGGATGAAGCCTTGGTGCTGTTGGAGTCGATCTGGGTCGGCATGGCACGAAGCGTCGACGTCTACGCCAAGCCCGGGATGCCCTCGCTGACCGACGGGTTCGCGCACTGGGAAGCGACGACGGTGGGCGGCCTCACCCCGGACGGCCGCGATGCCAGCAATGAGCTCTCGTATTTGATCCTGAAGTCCAAGCGCGAGTTTCCGCTGAACTATCCCGATCTGGCAGCACGCATCCATGCCCGTACACCCAACGCGTTTCTGCATGCGGTGTGCGAGACGATCAAAGACGGCTCGGGGTTTCCCAAGCTGTTTTGTGACGACGAGATCATTCCTTTGCTCGTCGCCAAAGGCGGTACCCTCGAGGAGGCAAACGATTACTGCATCACCGGATGCTCGGAGACCAAGATGCTCAACCGCGAGGGCATCGCCACGGGCTGCGCGTGGATCAATCTCGGCGCCATCCTCGAGATGACGTTGCGCAATGGTCGCATGAATTGCTATGGAAACTCGCTCGTAGGCCTGCAGACCGGCGATCCGAGGACCTTCCAGAGCTTCGACGAGATGTGGAATGCGTTCACGCGGCAGCTCGAGAACGTGGTCCGCCATACCTTCATCCAGCAGTACGTCGCCGACACGCTCAAGTCTCGTTACATCGCTTCGCCGATGTTCTCGATGCTTCACGACCTGTGCATGGCCGACTGCAAGGACATTCACTCGGGTCCGATCGAAGGCGCGCTTTATCTCGGGTTTTTCGACGTGATGGGCTTCGGGACGGTAATCGACTCGTTGGCGGCCCTACGAACGCTGGTGTTCGAAGAGGGCAAGCTCAGCATGGATACGCTGCTCGAGGCCCTCGACCACGACTTCGAAGGGTACGAGGCCGTACGGCAAATGTGTCTGAACGCTCCGAAATACGGAAACTACGATCCGGAGGTCGATCGGATCGGGCATGACATCGAAGCGCGCTTCATCGATCTCGCCCGCGCTCACAAGACCGCTTTCGGCGGCGAGCTGGACCTCCGTTACGTGTCGGTCACTTCGCACATTCCGCTCGGCGCCGTGGTCGGGGCGACCCCGGACGGCCGCAAAGCGAGGGAGCCACTCTCCGAGAGCATCAGCCCGTCGCAGGGCAGGGACGTCCGAGGTCCTACGGCCACGCTCGCCTCGATCAGCGCCACCAAGTGCGCCCAGCACAAGGAGCGCGCGGCTAGGCTCTTGAACATGAAGCTTTCGCCCGCATCGATTGCGGGGGAAGCGGGAACCCGGAAGCTCATGGCGTTGGTACGAACGGCTTGCGACATGAGGATGTGGCACATCCAGTTCAACATCGTCAACCGGGACACGCTCTTGGCCGCGCAACGAGACCCCGAGAAGTATCGCAACCTCCTGGTTCGGGTGGCCGGCTACAGCGCCTACTTCGTCGATCTCACGCCCGCGCTCCAAAGTGAGATCATCCGGCGAACCGAGCACGAATTCTAGAGCCCGCGCCCATCACCCTGGAGGCGGTCATGGTCAGAGACAAAGACAGAAAAGGCGTCCCCAAAGGCTTGGTGTTCGACATTCAAAAATTTTCCCTCCACGACGGCCCGGGCATTCGAACCGTCGTCTTCCTGAAGGGATGCCCCTTGTCCTGCCTGTGGTGCTCGAATCCGGAGGGCCAGGGAAAGGCGCCCGAGCTCGTGTACCGGCGTGACCGCTGCATCGGGACTGCGCAGTGCGGTCAGTGCATGGAGATCTGTCTCGAGCAGGCAATCGAGGTGGACCCGAGCGGCGCCGTATTCATCGACCGCGACCGGTGTAACGGCTGCGGCGACTGCAGCCATGTCTGCCCATCGCAGGCTCTCGAGGTATCGGGCCGTTGGGTGAGCGTCCAAGAGGTCCTGGCCATCGTAGAGGAGGATGATGCATTTTACGCCCGGTCGGGCGGTGGTCTCACGCTCAGTGGCGGCGAGCCGTTGGCGCAGGGAGCATTCTCCTTGGCGCTCTTGCGAGCAGCGCGCGCCCGCGGCATCGATACGGCGATCGAGACGACGGGGCTTTGCAACTGGAAGACTCTCCGGGAGGCGGCCTCCCTCGCCGATCGCATCTTTTTCGACATCAAGTGCTTGGCCTCCGAGAGGCACCAGCGTGTCACGGGCGTATCCAACCAACCCATTGTGGACAACTTTCGGAGGCTGCGCGACGCCTTCCCCGACTTGGAGACGGTCGTGCGCACGCCCATCGTCCCGGGCGTGAACGATTCGGAGGATGAGATCCAAGCCATCCGTGGGTTCGTCCAACGAACCGGCCGCGGCTGTCGGTACGAGCTCCTGCCCTACCACGGCTTCGGCGGGCCCAAGTACGCGACTCTCGGAAAGCGCTACACGCTGACCCATCTTCGGCCCCCAAGCGCAGCCCGCATGCAAGCGCTGCAACGCGTGGCGACGCTGCCCCATTGCTAAGAAAGGGCTTCTTCACCAACGAACAGAAAAAGCCTCCCGCGCGTCAGAAGCGCGAGGCGGTGATCTGGACGTCGGCGTACTGCCAGGCGAGCTCGAAGCCACGCTGCACCTCGTCAGCCTGCCGCTTCTTGCCCTGGGCACGGAGGCTCTGAGCGAGCCCGAACAATGACCATCCGTTGTCGGGAAACCGGTCCAAGTCTTCACGGTAGACTTTTTCTGCCGCTTTCGGCCGGCCGGCTTCGAGCAGGACGGCGCCGAGATTGTGCCGCACCGGGTAGAACCAGTCCGGCGGCTCTCCGTAGACCAACGCGTCTTCGATCGCGATCGCCTGGCGAAGCCGAGCCACCGCAGTCTCGATGTCCCTTCGCGCCGCAGCAATTTCGGCTTCGAGCACCAGGGCTGCGATTCGTGCCAGCGAGGAGGTGGGATTGATCCCCCAGATGCGAATCTGCTCCAAGCCCTAGGATTCCAGCGCAAACGGTTCGTCGCGCT
Organism: Myxococcales bacterium SG8_38; assembly: GCA_001303415.1. Taxonomy (GTDB): domain Bacteria; phylum Myxococcota_A; class Polyangia; order Polyangiales; family Houyiibacteriaceae; genus SG8-38. The sequence goes on along the minus strand of LJTN01000089.1, from coordinate 10,423 downwards.
CCTTCCGTGGTCAGGGCTCCGCGAGGATGGGGATGTAGCTCGGGTACCAGACCGCGCTTCGGACGGAAGACTCGATCTGATCGTCGGGAATGGCACGCCCCAAGCGTGCCTCGCGTGCACAGCGCACGACCGCACATGCGATCCGAAAGCTCACGTCGCGAAGCTCGCTCTGATTCGGAAAGATGGCTCCTAATGCCAGGCGCTCTTCACTGACACAATCGGCCAAGGTCTGCGCAGCGGCGAGGAACATCTCGTCACTGATTTCGCTGGTCTTCGAGACGATGGCGCCGAGCCCGACCCCGGGGAAGATGAATACGTTGTTGCTTTGACCGATCAGGTAGCGGCGTCCCTCGTAGGTCACGTCCCCAAACGGGCTGCCCGTTGCCACCAGGGCCCGTCCACGGCTCCATTCGAGCGCCTCTTTGGGAGTGCACTCGGAGCTCGCCGTCGGATTCGAGAGTGGAAGAATGATGGGTCGGTCGACGTGCTCGGCCATTTCTTCGACCATCGCTCGCGTGAAAGCACCCGGCCTCCCGGTGGCACCGACGAGCACGGTCGGTTTGAATGCGCGGATCATCTCCACGGGGTTCGAGTGACAACGTTCCGAGACCCCGCAGCGCTCCAAGGTCTCCCTGCTGAGCGCGAATTCGCGTTTGAACGGTTCCTCGATGTGGCGCCCAGCATGAAGCAGGCCCCCGGAATCGAACGCGGCAAGTGCACACTGGATCTCTCGGTCGGTGGCTCCCGCCTGGCGCATGGCCGCCGAGGTCAATCGCGCAATGCCGATGCAGGCTCCTCCCGCTCCGATGAACAGCACCCGCTGGTCGCGGATGCTCTGCCCCGTAATCCGAAGCGCTGTCAAGATTCCGGCGACGGTCACGGCCGCAGTCCCTTGGATGTCATCGTTGAAGCTCGGGAGACGCTGGCGGTAACGCTCCAGAAGGCTGAACGAGTGTGTCTTGGCGAAGTCCTCCCACTGAATGATGGCGTGAGGGAACACATCGCGCACCGCGCGGACGAAACGCTCGACGAAATCAAAGTACGCGGGTCCGGTGAGGCGATGACCCCGATAACCGTTGTAAAGGGGGTCGTCGAGCAGCTCGTCGTTGTTGGTTCCGACGTCGAGGCTCACCGGAAGACACTTGGAGGGATGGATGCCAGCGCCGGCGACGTAAAGGGCTAGCTTGCCCACCGGAATCCCCATGCCGCCCGCGCCGAGATCGCCGAGCCCGAGGATGCGCTCGTTATCCGTGACCACGAGCAGCCGGATATCGTGAAACGGCGCGCTCTCGAGGATCTCGTGCACGCGCTCGATGTTATTCGGGGTGATCCAGATGCCGCGTGCCGAACGAAGGATGTGGCTGAACTTCTGACAGGCCAACCCGACCGTGGGGGTGTACACGATGGGCAGGAGCTCCGGGAGGTTCTCCACGAGAACGCGGTAGAACAGCACCTCGTTGAGGTCCTGCAATCTCGTCAGTCCGATGTATTTCTCCAGATCGGTAGACTTGGCACGGATGTGCTCGAGCTCCAGCTCGACCTGCTGCTCGATTTGAAGCACTTGGTCGGGAAGCAACCCATCGAGACCGAGCTCTCTTCGTTCTTCCTTGGTGTAGGCCAGGCCCTTGTTCGTGGAAGGATTGTTGAGCAGCCAAACCCCACGCTTGCGGGTCACGATGCGATCTTCCCCGCCAAGCTTCTGACCGTAGGCCTTGCTTTTCACGACATGCCCCCTCGAGAGAGCAAGCGTATCATGCGGCGCCACCGCGCTAGAGCTCGAATCAAAGGTGGGCTTGACATTATCGTCCGCACGGCTTGCTGAGCCGCCCGCTCGGGCCGACGACCGGCCGGTACTGGGTGGGGCACTTCGACGGCGCACGCTTCGCCATGGCGGACGACGAGCCTTTGGCAGGTCGCGTATTCGACGGGGGCGCCGATTTTTATGCGGCCACCAGCTACAACGGCCTGTCCACCGACGAACAGATCTGGATCGGCTGGCACGCCTCCTGGGCCTACGCGTTCAGCATCCCCACCGAGCCTTGGCGGGGCACGATGAGCGTCCCCCGATTGCTCGGGCTGGTGGAGGACGGCGAGCGTGTCGTTTTGACCCAGACGCCCTACGGCGTCGAGGCAGGACGAGAAGCCTGTGCGCTGGTTGATCTGTCTGACGAGCCCACGCTGTCGTCGGTACATGAGGCGCTCGCCAGTGCGTCGGGCGACGTGCTCGACATCGAGATCGGGATCCGGATACCGGCGGGCCGGGGCGGCTTGGCGGTGCGCGTTTCCGAGGACGGGGAGCCGATCGCAACCCAGGGATTCCACTCGAGACGTCAGCCGTCGCGCCAGGCAGTCGCTACCGGGGGATCCCACCAACCGAAATGGCGGACGTCGACCCTGGAAGCTTCGACGAGGACGACTGACCGCCTGTCATGGGCGCGCATACCCGCTTGACTCCACGGCGCGCCCCTGTTGGAATCGTTCGATCCTACGCAGCGGATGTGGATGGCGATGGACACGTACATGCCCATGGTTCGGCTCGGCGAACCGATGCGGGCTGGCGGCATCGCGCAGGTGATCGAGTCCAAGCACCCGAAGTACAAGCCCGGCGACATCATCAACGGGCTTTGCGGCTGGCAGGAGTACCCGGTGTTCGAGCCGAACCGCGCCGACGGGGTGCCGCCGACCAAGTTGCCGGCGCATCTCGACCCAGCGCTGACACTCGCGCTGTCGGTCACGGGGCTTACCGCGTATTTCGGCTTGCTCGACATCGGAAAGCCCAAGCCGGGCGAAACGGTCCTGGTGAGCGGCGCGGCCGGTGCCACCGGCTCGATTGCGGGACAGATCGCCAAGCTCAAAGGGTGCCGAGTCGTCGGCATCGCAGGCGGCCCGGACAAGTGTGCTTGGCTGACGAACACCGCGCGTTTCGACGCTGCCATCGACTACAAGAACGAGAACGTCGAAGCGCGCATCGGTGAGCTGTGTCCCAAAGGCATCGACGTCTACTTCGACAACGTCGGCGGCGAGATCCTCGATGCCGCGCTCTTGCACATCGCGATGCATGCGCGCGTAGTGCTTTGCGGCTCCATCTCGCAATACAACGTCGGGGACCAGTCCGAGCGCTACGGCATCAAGAACTACAACGCACTGACCGTGAACCGCGGCACTGCGCAGGGCTTCATCATCCTCGACCACCTGGATCGGGCGGTCGAGGGTTTGCTGTGCCTCCACAAGTGGGTGCAGGACGGAAAAGTCGTCCAGGAGATCGACGTGCAACATGGCTTCGAGAACATCCCGGCTACCCTCGGCCGACTCTTCACCGGCGCGAACCTCGGCAAGCAGATTCTCAAGGTTTCGGACGCGCCTCTGCCCCTTCGCACGAGCGGCATCGAAAAGGCCGTCCTCGCCGTGCTGAGCGCGTACTACAGCCGCCGAGCCTAGCTCGGTGTCGCTAATTCCCGTGGAACTGGGCAAAGGTTCCGGCCTGCAGCTGCTTTCGCGCTTCGGGGTCCATTGCAGGGATCACGCCCCGGTGCCCCCCGCGATTCCGTCAATGCCGAGGCGGCAGCGCTATGACGACGGGAAGCCCGGCCCAAAGGGTTCCGAGAGCCAAGACTGGGCCGGCGATCTACAAACGTGGCAACAATTGACGATTTATTGGCAAGGGCCTCGGTGTTCTGAAGCGGGCCTTCATCGCAAGCTTGCCGACAGCTCAAACGGGCCCGGCGCCCTTGGAGGTTCTTGATGTCTTTTCTCAACCCCGTCTTTTCCACGGAAAGCGCGACGTACCGCGATGGCAAGCGCTACGCGTGGATCACCTCGTTGGTCGTCCCCGCCTTGCTTGGCTGTGGACCCCTCTTCTACTGGCTCACCGGCTCGATGGCAGCGCTTTGGATTCCGGTCTTGCTGGTTTATACGGCGATCCCGCTCCTCGACGTGATCCTCGGAGAGGATCTCAACAACCCGCCCGAAGAGGTGGTCCCGCTTCTCGAGGCCGATCCTTACTACCGATGGGCGACCTATGCGTTGGTCCCTGTTCTGTGGGCAGCGTTTCTCTCGAACGCTTGGTTCGTCGGCACCCACGAGCTGCCATGGTACGGCGTGCTCGCCATGGCGGTGAACAGTGGCCTTATCTGCGGGTTCGGTATCAACCTCGGGCACGAGCTCGGACACAAGAAGTCCAAGCTCGAGCGAAACCTCGCGACTTCCGTGCTTGCGATGGGCGCCTACGGGCACTTTGCAATCGACCACAACCGCGGCCACCACCGCCACGTCGCCACGCCGGAGGACTGTGCCTCGTCGCGGATGGGAGAGAATCTGTATGCCTTCGCGCTTCGCGAGCTTCCCGGAGCGTTTCGTCGCGCTTGGCGGCTGGAGCGCGGCCGGCTCGAGCGTCACGAACGACCCGTTTGGTCGCTCGAGAACGAGATCGTGAGGGCGGGGCTCATCACCGCGACGGCTTCGATCGTCCTCACCCTATTGCTGGGCGCGGTGATGATCCCGTACTTGCTGCTCGCGTACTTCATCGGTGCCTTTCACCTGACGATGGCCAACTACATCGAACACTACGGGCTCTTGCGCCAGAAGCGCGCAAACGGACTCTACGAGCGCTGCGAGCCGCACCACTCGTGGAACAGTAATCACATTTGCTCGAACTGGGCACTCTACCACCTGCAACGGCACTCCGACCACCACGCGAATCCCGGCCGTCGGTATCAATCCCTTCGGCACTTCGAAGACCTTCCAACTCTACCAAACGGTTACTTCGGCATGTTCCTGGTGGCGCTGGTGCCGACTCTTTGGTTCCGAATCATGGACCCGCTGCTCGTGACGCACGTCGACGGGGATCCACGCCGGATCCACTTCGATCCGAAGCGACGCGGTGTGTTGTGCGCGCGGTATCGGTTGGCGACAGATGGCGAGTCCACTGCAACCCAAGCCGACGCCGTCGCTGCGTGAGCACCGGGTGCCGTCTTCAAGACCGTTGATCGACTCACCCGGCCGCCATATCTTTGCTTCCCTGGCAAGATGGGTAGTCGCAAAGACAGGGCGCACCATATCGCCGAGGCGCAAAGAGCGACTCTCGCGGAGCAGCTAAGACCGAGCATTCATCCGACGTACGCGAGGCTGCTCGCGGTGGAGCTCAAACGCCGAGGTTTCCAAGACGAAGCGGTCTTCGAGAGCACGGGGCTGACGTGGTCGATGCTGCTCGAGGACGACCGTTTTCTCAGTCTGGAGCAGTTTCGCAGGGTCGTGCACCGCGGCATCGACTTGACGCGCGAGGGCTGGCTCGGTCTCGATGTCGGGCGATCCACGCAGGTCTCCTCACATGGTCCGCTCGGCTACGCGATGGTGGCCAGCCCAGATGTGGCCACCGCGCTCGATCTGGTTGCACGGTATTCGGAGCTTCGCCTGCGGATCGCGAAGTTCGCGGTGGATCGGGGTTCTGGTCGGGTACGCCTACGAATCGAGCCTACCCTCCAATGGAACGATCTGCTCGAATACATCTCGTTGCACATCATCGGGGCGTTGGCGCTGCTCCTCGAGACCATCAGCGGCTCGTCACTCCCAGACACGCGGATCTCGTTCGTCCACGCTGCACCTCCCTGGGTCGGCGAGTATGCGCGGCGCCTCGGAAACGTAACCCTGGTGTTCAACGCCACCGAGATTGCGATCGATCTGCCCAAATCGTTTGCTGCACTTCCTTGCATCACCAGGGACACCTCGGCTTTCGAGCAAGCTGTTCGACTCTGCGAGCGCGCCAAGGCCCGGCGGGAGGATGATGACGTCGCTCAGCGAGTCCTCGGAACGTTGCTCGACCGCCAAGGCGAGTATCCGAGCCTCAGCGAGATGGCGAAGGGTCTCCACATGTCGAACCGCACGTTGATTCGAAGGCTGAAGGCTCAGGGAACTTCGTACCAGATACTGCTCGACGACGTGCGCCAAGACCTCGCCCTCTGGTATCTCAGAGAAACCGAGCTGCCCGTCGAGGCCGTCGCGGAGCGCCTCGGATATCGCGACACTTCGAACTTCAGCCGAACGTGCAAGCGCTGGTTTGGGGTCACTGCCCGAGCGATTCGCGCCGGGAGCTCCAAACAAGACCCTCCGTCGAGTCGGCTTGGGTAAGGCGACCCTACGACGCTCGACAGCATCCAAAACGGGATTCGAATGGCGCGCTAGACCGGCGGCTTCTCGGCGACGATTCTCCAGTTCAGGTCTGCGATCTTGGACTTCTCGGCGTCGGTCCACGCGTGGCCTCCGCTTTGAAGTAGCTCCAGCGACTCCTCGACCCAAGACGGCAGGACCCGAATGGCCTCGAGCGCGCGGACGACCTTGCGACCGCGCAGAATCAGGTCTCGTTTTTGCTCGCAAATGGGCCATGCCGGTCTTTTCGAGGGGGCTGAGACGACGACGCGAAAGCCTGCTCTTTCGAGGGCTGCGCAAACATCCGCTGGATACATGGACTGAGTGGCGGCGAGCGTTGGGAGATATGCCTTGTGTAGGCTCACGTGCTCTTCGTTGTTCCAGTCGAAATGGGGCGTCAGTAGGTACTCGGAACACGCGTATCGCGCTCCAGGCTTCAACACGCGGAACATTTCTCCGGCATGGGCATCGAGCTCCTCTTTCTTGAAGAACGGCCAGACCGCTTGAAAGGAAAAGCATCCGTCAAAGGCGCCCGACTCATACTCGAGCGGCTCGTGATGATCGCCCACCTTGAAGTGAAGCCGATCGCTCATCCCGCATTGCGCCGCCCAGTCGATCGCGTTCTCGATCTGATTGGGGTCGATGTTGTATCCGGACACCTGACCGCCCGTCAGTGTGGCGAGGTGATGTGAGATCCTGCCCCTCCCACATCCCATGTCCAGCAGATGCGATCGACTCGGGTCTTTCAGCTCGAGCTCCTTCAACACTGCCTGCTCGCACAAGAGTTGGTTCCCGTACAGTCCTTGGGATTCGTCAAGCTGCGGCGGGATATAGAGCTTCTCGAGGTCAAAAACGGAGAGCAAGTTGTTGAGGACCTTGTAGTAGTCTGCGACTGCTTTCGTTTCATCCTCGGTTTTGGTCTGCTCGCCCCCTTGCATTCTCTGAAAGAACTTGAAGGCATCGATGCAGGCTTGCTTGTCCTCGTCCGACAGCTCCGCCAATCGTTTGAGCCCGACGAGCGCGGTCTTGATTCGATACCAGTTCATTCAGTGGAACTCTCGTTGCACGCACCCGAGCATCAGGCTCATCGATCGCAGCGTATCACAGATGATGAGCCCGCGCGGCCTCATTAAGTCTGATACGGCGCGCGGACACGAACCCAAACGAAGAAAGCCGATCCCGTGAGGCCGGCCTCTCGAGCGGGAAGCGGGATTCGCTTGCGAGTGTACGAGTGAAGCGTGCTGCATAAGTACGGGAGCAGTACGGAGGCGAAGGCGAGTACACCCACAACGACAGACCCACGACATCGAGTTCCGTGATAGTCAGTGGGAGCCAACGGCGTCGCCACCGCTCTTCATCGGCGTCCCATGGTACTTCTTCGGCGATGCGGGCTTGATGCCTTGGGTCGCCAGCGCCGTGGGCGTGGGGGCATTCGGCAACGTCCTACTAACGAGGCCATCGGAGTCTTGAACGCGTGCAAGCAAGTCGGATGGACGAACGCCATGACCCTCGAAAGCATCTACTTGGCTGACGAAGACCGCGCGTTTCGACGCTGCCATCGACTACAAGAATGAGAACCCGGCGAGCCTGGCTCGTTTCGACTAATTCTCGTAGAACGGGGCAAAGGTTCCGGCCTGCAGCTGCTCTCGCGCTTCGGGGTCCATTGCAGGGATCGCGCCCCTTTGCTCAACGAAGCTCACATAGGCACGCATCGCTTTCTTGGCGCCCGTGCTCCCGAGCATGGCCAGAAAGCCGGCTTGTTCGTGCAGGATCCCCTCTTCCAGCGGTAGGGAGCCGCCCTCCAAGGTCGCGCGCTTGATGACCGACACGGCCGGCTTGTAGCGGGTAGCCAGCACCTCGGCGACGGCCATGACCTTCTCGATGAGCTGATCGTGAGGGAATACATCGGTCACCAGCCCCAGGTTCTTCGCTTCTTCAGCCCCTACGATGCGCCCGCTGAGCATGAGCTCGAGCGCTTTTGCCCTTCCGATCAAGCGTGCGAGCCGCTGCGTCCCACCGGCGCCGGGCGGAAACCCGAGGAGCACTTCCGGCTGCGCTAGCTCGCCGTCGTCGGCGATGTAACGGAAATCACAAGCCAGGCAAAGCTCTAGTCCGCTTCCCGCCGTGGAGCCATTGATGGCGGCCACGTAGATCGTGCCGCTGCGCCCTATTTGCACCAAGACGTCATGCATGCGTTGCAGCTTCAGGAGCCCCGCGAGCGGAGACCGTTGAAGGAAGCGACGCACCGCCGGAAGCGTGCTCAGCCCTCGGGTCAGCCGCGATGCTCGGACCGCCTGTCTTTCGGCGATCGACGGAGCCTGGTTGGCCGCGCGGAGCAACTCGGAAACGTCATAGTGAGCGAGGAAGATGTTCGGCTCGGCCCCGGTCAAGACAACCACGCCAATGTCATCGTCCGATTCGGCCGTGGCCACGAGCTCAGCCAGCTCCGACACCATTTGGTCGTTCATCAGGGCGTATGGAGGATTGTGCAGACGCGCCAACAGGACACGTCCTTTCCGTGTGATGTGAATCGTTTTACCCATGACTTTTCCTCGTTGAAGAGAATTCGGTCGAAGCCGGGGCCCCCTACGTGACCGCGCTTCCAGGCTTCGACTCCATACCGTTGATCTGATTCGGAGCAATCAGTTCAACCTGAGGGGCGGGTGTATTTGTATCGAAGTCGCGCCACGTTCCAAGGAGTCGCGGCTTCGCGCAAGGAGGGGCTTCCGCTCCAGGACCCGGGGCCGCGGCGAGCAAGTCAAGGTCTTCCCGCCTCCCGGCATTCCGGGCGCTCCGCTCTTCCAAGTCGGTCGCGAGGTCGATGATCCGATTTCGTTCCCAGCGGGATACGACCCAAGCGCGGAGCGTTCCGTCGAATGGCGCACCCAGTACAATCGCCGCTACTTGCTTCAGCAGTGGACGGGCGACGACGCACCGGGCGCGGAGCCTACCCCGGCACGGACCGGCGGTGGATACTTCCCCAATATTCACAACAACTACGTCCGCGCGGTCCTTCACCGGACGTTCGGTAAGGTAGCTGTCGTGCGCGGCAAGCTTCCGATCGCGCCGAAGACCCCAAATCACCGCCCAACGATGGAATCAGGGGAAGTTCGGTACGCGTCCTTCTGCACGAACGAGTCGGTCAAGACGACTCGAGTGATGGACTGCGTGTTCGACGAAGAGGTGCCGACAGCACAAGACGGATTCTACACCATCGTGGCGAGCCGCATCGAGGATCCGCCGAACAACGCAAAACGCGCGTGCGGCGCGGCTTGGATCGAATGGTCCCCCAACGGCGATGGGTTCGAAGATCCGGACTTCGGCTGGTTCCAGATCCGAAACATGATTCCCGATGTGGACTTCAATAACGCGGTCCAGAACACCCAGGTGCCTGGCGACGAGCTCGACGCCATGGGCGATTATCTCCCGAACGTCGAGTACTACGACACGGCCGAGGACAACGAAGCCCTCAAGTGCAACGGCGGCGCGCGCTAACACACGCGCATCGCATTCCTGCAGCTTGGGTCCCTCCTTGACCCAGGGACCGCTAGCGGTACGCCCCCGCCGAACCTCTTCGGGTGTTTGGCGGGGGCTTTCTCTTACAAGCCCCGACGAAGACAGCCAACCCCGTGAGGCCGGCTCGTAGAGCGGGAAATGGGATTCGAACCCACGACTTCACAAGTGAAGGCCATGTATCCATTGGTGCCGATCCCGCCAACCCAGAACCTCGGCATCGCCCTGTTCAGCTACGATGGCGGGCTCTACTGGGGCTTCAACGCCGATTGGGAAAGTTTCCCCCACGTGCACGAGTTCGTCGAAGACCTCGAGGCAGCCTTCAAAGAGTACAAAGGACTGGCCGCGACGCGCACTGCTCATAGCTCCACGACTGAAAAGCGTCGATCTTCTCTTTCGTAATGAAGCGGTGGTTCCGCCAATGCTCAAGGAGCGAGACCGTTGCACCATCTCGTGTCGCAGCGCGGTTCGCAGATGAACGATATCAGATGGCGTCCACGGTCCGGTTTTCGTGGCTCGTTCCCAAGCATCGCGAGACGCGTCTTTGGTCGGAACACCAGGACATCAACGACGTGATGCTCGCCACGGCGCTCGTCCCCGTCGGGTTTCTTTCCATACGTCGAACGGAGAGTGAGGTGTAGTGGCGAAGGGCTTGGCTGCTCGGTGTTCTTGTTTCGCTTTTCGTGGGCTCGGTCAGTCGTCTTCGTCGAACCGGCGCGGGTTGACGTCGGCCATTTCGGTCGGCGGGATTCTTCCGTAGCGGCTTCCC
>LJTN01000030.1 GCA_001303415.1 Myxococcales bacterium SG8_38 | reverse complement strand
TCCTCGGCGAGTGTCGTGTCCCGGGCCGCGGACTCCGATTCAGCTTGCTGGTCGGGCTCCGCCACGTTTGGGCTCGCCGGTTGGTCCGCCACCATCGGTGCCTCTGCTGCTCCTGCCTGGTCTTCGCGTGGTACTTGTCTCGGGACGACCCAGTATCCAACGCCGCCGATCAGCAGAGCCGCCGCCAACACAGCCCATACCCACGGTACCCTTTGCTTTGCATCTACGCGACCGGTCTCGGTGCGACGACGAGCTTTCACCCGACTTTCGGGCTCGTCGTTGGAGTGGGAGCGGTCGGCGCCAGGGCCTCCCTTCGAATCCGACGGCACATCGGTGCTCCCGAGCGCGAAGTTCGATGGACCGGGGACTTCCCTTTTTTCCGGCGCCAAGCTTGCCACCATCGAGCCGAGCTGCCGGCGGACGCGCGGCGGTGGCACGAACTCGTCGAGAAGCTCGATTAGCTGCGTTGCGCTCTCTGGTCGTTCGTCACGACCGGGCGCGATCAAACTCTCGATGAGCTCGCATAGGCCCTCTGGTGCGTCGGGTGCGAGAGTGTGCAGGGAAGGGTGCTCGCCACTAAGAATCGCCATGATGGTGGCCGGGTCGTGCTCCCGTAGGTAGGGTCGCTGCCCGCCTAACGCCTCGAAGAGTACGACGCCGAGGCCGAACAGATCGGCTCGCCCATCGAGCTCCTCGGCGCGCAGCTGCTCCGGCGACATGTACGGCACCTTGCCTTTCGCGGCGCTTTGCTTTTTGGCGGTTTGCGTGATGGCCTTCGCGACACCGAAGTCGCCGAGGAACACTTCTCCGTGGCGACTCAGCAATACGTTTGAAGGGGAGATGTCGCGATGAATGATCGCGGTCACACGATCCGCCGGCTCGCTCCCCTGCGGGGGATTGTGAGCGTGCTCGAGGGCCGCGGCGAGATGATAGCCGATGTAGGCGACGAGATCGTGAGACAGACGTCCGTTCGGCTGCGCGGTCAGGAGTACGAGTAAGTCGACGCCGTCGACGTACTCGAGCGCCATATAAGGCGTTCCTTCACTTTCCCCGAAATCGATGATGCCGACGATGTTGCTATGTCGAAGCTTCGCTGCGAGGCGCGCCTCACGCTCGAAAAGCTCGATGAAGTCCTCGCTGTCTTGATAGAAGGGCAGCACGAGCTTGAGGCATACGCGTTGCGAGAAGCCGCTACGCCCCACGCGAATGGCCTCGAAGGTCTCGGCCATGCCGCCTACGCCCAACCGGCGGATGGGCCGGTATGGGCCAAAGATGCGCCCTAAAGGGTCGCTGGCTCGCTTTTCGAAGTCTTCTTTGGCCATGAAGCGGAGGGGCTACTGGGGCAGACAGCCTGCAGTGTAGTTGAGCCACTGCTGTGCTCAAAGCGGCAAAGGCCGCAGTCATCGCATGGGTCTGGGCCTTGTGTTTTACTTCGCGGGGCAGGTAGCGCTCGGCTTGACCTCGAAATCGTCGAGATAGATCCTGGTAGGCGGATCGATGGACTCCGAAGGGAGCGGATCGAAGATGTCGCCAACCCTGAACTGCACGCGAAACCAACGATCGGACCATTCAGGCGGCAAGCAGATCTCGTGCCGAGTCCAATCCGCTCCAGGAAGCAGGTCCCGCGGGTCGGACGCGGCCCGCCCAACAACGCTCCGGACGGGTAGAACGGGCGGCGTCCCGGAACCCAACGGATCGGGGTCCGCGTAATCATACCAGACGACCAACGCCGGTCCCTTCGCGCCTTCGGATGGTGGAACGAGAACCCAAGTCTCGTACAAGATCAAAGAGTTGGCATTCTTATACCCAAGCTCGAGGACACCGTTTCCATTGCGGGCAAGCTCGGAGTCCTCCCGCATCTCGACCCATTCGTCCGTGCTGGTCGTCGTCACACCCATGGTTCGGTTCGGAGCGGACTCAAAACCGGGATCGAACAGGGTGGTGAACTCTCCGCAGTTCGGGTCGGACACGATCTCGACGTCGTCCACGATCAGCTCCGCCGTCTGCGGGGGACTGTTGAGAAGGATCGAGAACCCGAGCTCGACGACGTTGCCGTGCGTCCATGGGGGAAGACAATAGACGAAGTTGGTGTCGCCTCCATTTCCGACGAAGTCCTCCACGGCCCGGCGGATGACTCCGGGGGCATCATACGTTCCAATCTCCGCATGAAAACGATTGCCAGTCGTACCCTTCCACCAAAACCGGAGTGCCGGCGACGGAAGCGTCTCCTTGAGCGGAACGGACAGCTGGGTCGACATACCCACCTCGCCCGATGAGACGGCTTCTCGGTAGATCCGGGCCCCGCTCGTGTTGCTTCGGCCGCCGTCTGGATCGAACCACGCCTGCACGGCTTCCGTGTCTTCTCCACCGGTCTCCTCATCGATGAATACCCAACCCCCCTCGCTCTCCTCCGCCTCGCCATTGAGAACCTCCCCCACCGGGGGACATTCGTTCTGGTTCGCAGGGACAATGACCAGCCGGTCAACCTTGATCTCGCCCACGGGGTCCGTGAAGCACGCGGGTTGCTGGTCCACGGCTCCGACCTGGAACTTGACCTCCCCGCCGTACGCCGCATCTCCAAGGCAGATTCGCTTCGTTACCCATTCGCCTGCCTCCCCTCCTGCGAGCTCCCCGGTACTTGGAAGCGTTCTCCACACGTCATTGTAGCCAACACCGAGGCCATACACATTCTCCGCTTGGTAGGTCACCTCGGCGATCAGGGCTTGGGCCGCCCCGTACGGTGGCATCTCGACCGTCTGACTGACCGCCCCACCGTTGCAGACGACGCTGGCGCGCAAGAAGGCAATTCCAGGGTCTTTGTCCGTGCGCGTTCTCGGCTCGTTTGGGTCGACGACTGCGCCGTTGGTCTGGGACCACGCCAGGTCATCGTCAAAACCGGGGCTACGAAGGACCCCCACCCAGACGCAAGGATTGCCGCCGTAGCCTGGCGCGCAGACGCAGGACGGCGGTTCCAGCTCGGTATCGCAGACCTCGTGGGCCTGGGGTTCGCATGGAACCTCGCACTTCGGATCCGGGTCTGGGGTGTCGTCCGCGATGCATTGCCCGTCGGCCTCAAGCCACCCCGGCGCGCAGACAGGAAGGCCGCAGCCCGTTGCCGCCACGATGGGAAACGCCGCCATCGCGAAGATGGGTCGCATTGCGGCCTAGGTTGGCCGTGATTGCTTTGTCTCGCAACACGAGTGAGCAAACCCCTCGTTTTCAAATAGAACTTCCTACACGAGGATGGCGCCAACAATTACGTATGGACGAGCCGTGGGATCAATGGTGGACTCGCCGACAAACCGTAGTTCGACCCTCCGGAGCGCGGGATCGCCTTATGAAACGACGAGCAACTCTGCGCATCGCGTTGCTAGCTCTCATTCCGTTGTGCGTGCTTCCGCTCTACGGGCAGACTTCATGCAATCGAAACTGTCCTCCGACCCCCAACCCTTGCGAGCGCTCGGTCGGGAGGGACAGCAGCACGGGGCTCTGCCGATATGATCCGGCGGACGGCGCTCCCTGCAACTACAGCGCGGAGGGAGACGGCATATGCCGCAACCGCAAGTGCGAGTCCGCTGAGTGCCAAGGTGTCGACTTTTTTCAGGGTTGCGATGCGCCGCTTAGCGGAGGCTTCGAGGGAGCATGCATTTCGGACTTCTGCGCTTCGGTGGTTCCGATCGACGAGTGCGTCAAGGAGGGGATCGGCCGTATCAATTGTTGTTCGCAGTGGGGCTGCGCCAATGGCCAGTCTCCATTGGGGTGCGCGCAAACCATGGACGGCATGCCTTGCGATCCGAGCAATCTCGAGGCGCCCGGTATCGACGGCCAGAAAGGCCATTGTGTCGGTGCCGTCTGCGTGCCCAATCCGGGCGAGGCCTGTGAAGAAGTCTTCTGCGCACCGAGCGCCAACCCTTGCAAACGAAACGACCTACTGCTCTCGGACCCGGAATGCCCTTGTCAAGAGTGGGCAGTCGACGGTCGACCCCCATGCCCTTACACGTGACTTCTGCGATGCGACGACCGCAGTGAACGGGAGTTGCGGTCCTTCCGACTTGGATTGCTGCGTGCACGTGCTGGACGCTCCGGGTACCCCTTGTGAGCTTCCTCAGAGCCCAGGGCAATGGGGATGGTGCAACGACAAGGGGATCTGCAAATCGGGACGTGTTCGAAACGACATCAGCATGGGATGCATGGAGAGCCTGACCGACCCGTCGGTTTGGCACATGCCTTGGGAGCTCGAGATCGTACTGACGGGTCGCGATCGGGTTCCGGGGGGCATCCCCAATACGATGACGCTGGGTGGAACGGTTCTTTTGACCGAGGAATACCTCGACATGCTGCAAACGATCGAGCCAGGGGGCTTCGACAAGGTCGATGTGCGCGAGCTGCAAGCCACTGCGGTCATTCGCTCGGGAGCCAGCGGCAGCGATGTAACCCTGGTGAGCCAGTCGATTCCATACACGTGTGCGCTCGGCAACTCGATCCCGTGCGATCCAGCCAACGACTTGGCTGGCATTGCTGGGCATCGAGGTAACACGGACTGCACGCCGATCGGCTCCTGGAATACCTGCGGTCGATTCGTCGACCTGCCCACCAGCAGTGACTGTGACACAGAAGGGGTGTGCAGCATCGTCGACGATTGGCGGAACATAAAACAAACTCAGTGCACGAACAACGGCTTCTGTGTGACGGGCCGACTCGGTCTGCAATTGGAGGAACAGGCCACGACCTATCTGCCTTACCGCAAGGGCAAGGTCACGCTGGGCTGGGACGACAAGAACACGGGCGCGACGGTTCAGTTGGGCGGTCCAAACGATGGCACTTGGATTCTGCCCGCGCCCGTCTACTCCAATCCGCCCGGGCCCAACGGGCTCCGGCTGATCTTCTCCAACAGCATGAGCGGCCAGAACGAGGACGTCGCGTTCGAGTGTACGATGGGCGTCGATAGCCAGGGCCGTCATGGAGTCTACAGTGCGGACCCGCTGTCGAGCCCAACTCCCGACTACACGGCAGAAGGGAATAACGAGGTCTTACTGAGCACGCTGTACATCTTTTCAACCGGCCATATGGCAGACTCGATACGCAGTTCGTTCGATCAAGACGTCTGTCTTCACGTCGATTCGGAAGCCACGATGCTGACACCAAGTCCGCTATGTGACATTGACGACACGGGAGCGTCGCATGCTTTCCAGTTCCGCTACGACAGTTCTTGTTCGTTCGGCATCGATCGAATGCAGAATCTCTCGATCGATCCCGGGGGGAATTTCGGCCTCAATACGGCGTCACCTAGCTATTTCGGAGGGAGCCTGCTCATGCTTCCGGGACACAGTCCTGCTCCTGCGTCTGGAGTTGCCCGGGACGACATGGCTTGCACCACCACCGCAGGGTGGGGGGCGCGTCTGCAGCCGATCGACCTGCCCAACGGCGGTACCTGCGACGAAAGCAACGAGCCCTGCAGCCTCGGCTGTGACTCTGTGGGCTGCTTCCAATACTGCTTCGGGGACGGAGTCGAGTGTGAGATGAGCTGTCCAGGCGGTAGCTGCACGCAGCTTTGCGAGCTCGGCGCGACCTGTACGATCTCGTGTTCCGAAGGCTGCTACCAGTATTGCGACGACCAGTCCACCTGCTCGACGACGTGTGGCAACGGGACTGGGGCCGACTGCACCGCTCTCTGCAGCGGCTCCATCTGTTCCGACCCGGGGCAGTGCAACACCAACGAATGCGATCCATTCAGCTCGTGCGTCACCACACCAGTCGCCGATGGAATCGACTGCACGGTCAGTGGCATCGCGCCAGGATCGTGCGACGACGGGCTGTGCTGCAACTTCGACCTTGGTATTTGCACCTACGGTTACGACGGTTACGTCAATTCGCTCGGTGACGGCAGCTTTGGCTCGATTCTGCTGAACGGTGGTGGCGCTTGCTGCTTCGAGACACCCTACGAGGCTGGAATCAGCTACCCCAATCTCTACGTCGACCCAGCATTTTGCGATAGCTACATGGAGTACGTGAACCCCCCCACTGATACACGCCTTCGATTGGAGTTCGTGACGGGTGGTGGTGCCTGTTGTTTCAATACAGAGGTCGAGGTGCTAGCTGCCTATCCGACCCGCGAAATCTGCGATGGTCGAAGTTCTTTCTAAGATTCAGCCAGCTGCCGCAGCTTCCAAGGTGCGCGTACATGTGCGCGCGCAGAACCTTTAGAGGTTTCGTTCTGCCGCAAGCCAGTCGTCGAGCTCGTGATTTGGGGCGAAGGCGCGCCGCTCGGCGAGGAAGTACGCGGCTATGGCAACGCGCTCAGCCCGCTCTTGTGCGCTGAGCTCAGTGGTCCGCTTGGCGGCGGATCGCCTGGCGGGGGCCTTGGTAAGCCTTCCTTTGGATTCCGACCTGGATGCGGTCTTGGTCTTGTTGGTTCCCATGAGGGCAGATATCCGCATCGTCGGGATGGGCGCAAGTTTCTGACCGAGCGGCGCCCTGCGTTCCCGCGCCCAGGTTCCGCTGAGGACCTCAGCCGATGACTTTCAGGAACTCCTCATCGTCGATGACGACGGACGTTTCGATGGTGAGGAGGTCTGTCCACTGGTGAGACCATTTGCCCATCGCAACTGCATCGTCTGCCTCCACGAGGGAGTAGCCCGTGCGGCATCGTCTGCCTCCACGAGGGAGTAGCCCGTGCGGTTGTTTGGACTGTGCCACCGGCCAAGCAACTTGATGCCTTTGGGTGGTTGCCCCCCGCCCTCGAGGAACCGTTTGATTGCCTCGTCTCTGTGCTCGGGCCGAATCGTGTACCTGGAAATGAACTTCATAGTCGATGCTCCTACGGCGCGGCCGCTGTGTGTCGAACCGAGATGATGCCAGGGCGACCAAAGCACATCAACGGTCCATCGATATCGAACAAGCCCATTCGCGACGAAGACCCCCAAGCGCAAAGACATGTCCCCATACCGAGACCCGCGATCGAGGTGGAGCGGCATCTGACCGAGGTTGACGGCGAGGGCCCTGGTGGAAGAAGGTGCACCTATGACCACCAAGAAAAAGCAGATGTCGCCCGTCGATTCGGCCTGGCTCCACATGGAGGACCCGACCAATCTGATGATGATCACGGGCGTCTCGCTACTCGATCGGCCGATCGACTTGGAACGGTTCCGCAAGACCCTCGAGGTGCGCCTGCTCACCTTGGATCGCTTCACCATGCGGGTCGTGGAACCGCGCGTACCTCTGGGCACGCCCCACTGGGAGGTCGATCCGAGCTTCGATCTCGACGCACACATTCATCGCGTGGCCCTGCCCGCGCCGGGCGACATGGCCGAGCTCCAGCGCCTCCTCAGCGATCTGGCCAGCACGCCGCTCGATTTCACGAAACCACTCTGGCACATCCATCTAGTGGAGAACGTGGCGGGCGGCGCGGCCATGGTCTTGCGTCTCCATCATTGCATCGGCGATGGCACGGCCATGAACGCGGTCCTATATCGACTGATGGACACCGAGCGAGATGCGCCCATCGGTCAGGTCGAAGAGCCCAAGCCGGAAAGGACGAAAGGGCGTGGCTTCGGTTCGAGCACGTTCAGCCCCGTTCGCTCCATCGGAAGCGCCATCCGATTCTTGGCGCACGAAGGCAGCGAAAGCCTGCGCCATCCCTCACGTGTCCTGGAGGGCGCAGAGGCCGCGGCCGAAGCGGCGAGCATCGTGGCGCGCGTGCTGGTGATGCCCCCCGACCCGGACACGCCATTCAAGGGTCCCCTCGGCGTGCAAAAGCGGGTCGCTTGGTCCACCAACATTGCTTTGGCAGACGTGAAAACCGTCACCAAAGCGCTCGGTACGAAGGTCAACGACGTCATGCTGAGCGCGGTAGCGGGCGGGCTGCGAGACTACCTCATCGGGCGCAATGCAGAAGTAAAGGACCTCGAGATCCGGGCCGTAGTTCCGGTGGACCTGCGCGCGCCCGACAGAGGAATCGAGCTTGGAAACAACTTTGGGCTGGTCTTTCTGGCACTCCCGTTGAGCATTGCCGATGCGGTCGAACGGCTTCGTGAGACCAAGAAGCGCATGGATGCGATCAAGCAGTCGATCGAGGCGGTCGCATTCTACAGCTTGCTCAACATATTTGGTGTGACGCCGCGACAGGTCGAGGCGCAAGCGCTGAATATCTTCGCATCCCGTGCGACCGCGGTCATGACGAACGTACGCGGACCAGGTCAGGCGCTCTACATTGCCGGCAGCAAGATTGAGAACATCATGGGATGGGTTCCCCAAGCGGGACGGCTGGGCCTAGGGGTCAGCATCTTCAGCTACGACGGCAAAGTCAGCGTCGGCGTGATCACCGACGCCGGGCTCGTGCCCGATCCCGAGCGGATCACCGCGAGGCTGCACGCCAGGTTCGAAGAATTGTTGGCCATCGCCACTGCTCGCGAAGCGCCCCGCGAATGAAGCAAGATTCATGAACAGACGGGAATTCGGGCGATGGATCTTGCAGACGGCGGCGCTGCTGGGACTCAATCGGGTGAGTCCCGGATTGCTTGGCGTACCGCTCGTCGGTTGCGGCTCGAGCGGCGGTTCGGCCCCTGGTGAAGGCGAGCACGGAGTCGTCATCGTGGGCAGCGGCTATGGGGCTGCAGTCGCCGCACTGCGGCTGACCGAGGCGGGCATTCCGGTGACGCTCTTCGAGAAGGGCCGCCTGTGGGATACGCCCGGCGAAGACGGGAAGATCTTCTGCCACCCCACGATGCCCGACGGGCGCGCGATGTGGTTCAAGGACGAAACCGAGGTGGTCGTGAAGTCCTTTGCCGGCTTCAACACGTCGATGCCGGTGCCGCGGAAGGCTGGCATTCTCGACGTGGTCGGGCCCGACACCATGCGCGTGTCGCTCGGCCGGGGCTTTGGCGGGGGCTCGCTAGTCAACCTCGCCGTGTACGTACAGCCAATCCGCGCGGTGCTCGCTCGGATCCTGCCCGCGCTAGACATGGACGAGATGTACGACGTCTATTATCCGCGTGCCCTCACGCACCTGCACGCATCGCAGGTGCCGGCGGACCTGATCGACGCGGACGTGTACCAGTACTCGCGTGTCGGCATCGCCCACGCCGCAGCGATCGGCATCGACACCGTGCGAGTGACCTCCGGCTACGACTACGAATACCTACGCAAGGAGATCGAGGGCAGCGTGCCTCCCTCCGCCAGCATCGGGGAGGGCGGTTACGGTAACAACTACGGCAAGCTCAGCCTCGACAAGACCTATCTCGCCGACGCGATGGGCACCGGGCTGCTCACGATCCACACGCTGCACGTGGTCACGCGCATCACCAAAGCCGACGGTGCTTATGTGGTCCATGCTCGCGAAATCGACATCGACGGGAACGTCCTGCAGGAGCGCGAGGTGCTCTGCTCGTCGCTGTTCCTCTGCGCTGGCACGATTGGGTCGACGGAGCTCTTGGTGCGGGCTCGCGAGCGAGGCGATCTGCCCGATCTGAATCAGGAAATCGGCACCGGTTGGGGCCCCAACAGCGACATCTTCGTGGCCCGGGACAACACCGAGGAGTACCCCACCGGCCCGGTCCAAGCGACGGTGCCGTCCTCCGCGTTCTATACGCGCGACCACGAGGGCAAGCACGTGTTCTCGATGATCATTCCCTTTGGTGTCGGCTTCGAGACGAGTATCTCGCTCAACATCGTGATGACCGAGAGCAACGAAGCGGGTCACTTCGTCTACGACAGCGATACGGATGCGGTGAACCTGGTCTGGCAGGCCGGCCAAAACGACCCCGCCGTGCAAAGCGCACGCTCGGTATTCGACCGCATGAACGACGCGACCGGCTCCGCGTACAATGAGACGCTGTTCGGCGGCCCCACGCTCGGCGACTCACATACCTACCATCCGCTGGGTGGCTGTCCGCTGGGGCGTGCCACCGACGACTACGGACGCATCCCGGATCACCCAGGCCTGTATGTCCTGGATGGCTCCCTGATTCCCATCGGCATCGGGGCCAACCCGTCGCTCACGATCGCGGCGCTTTCGGAGCGCTGCATCGAACGCATCATCGCCCGAGACTTCGGCTGAGCCTCGGCGTCTGCCGACCCATCCTCGGTGGTCTGTAGCGCCTTTGTTGCTTTTCAATCCGGCTCGAGGTGGATGGTGGCGTCCTCGACATGCAGCTCTTTGCGAAGCTTGCGCTCGATGGCGTCGGCGATGTCGTGAGCCTCTGATGTGGTCATGTGGGAGTCGACCACGACCACCATGTCGACGGCGGTCGTCTTGCCCTTGGACCGTGAACGAACGCTCTTGATGGCGCGCACACCGGTGACGCCGGATGCGATCTCCCGAACGATCTCGGGATCGACGGCGACCCGGTCGACGAGAATGGGTATCGCACGCTTGAAAAGACCGAATGCCAACGTGAGCACGAGCGCCGCGACGGCCAGCGCACAAACCGTGTCGAGCCAAGGATAGCCGCGTGAAGAGACCTGCCATCCCACGATGACGACGATCGTCGTGAGCACGTCGGCCAGCGTGTGACGGGCATCGGCACCGAGGATCTCCGAGTCGAGCCGCCGAGCCCATGCGCCTTCCCACGAGGCGAGCCCCAAGTTTACCACCAAAACGCATAGCATCAGCGGCAGCGTCCATGGATCGCCGGGAGTCGGGTGCGTTTCACGTCGAAGCGCGCCGATCCCCAGCTCGATCCCAAGCACGGTCAGAAGCGACGCAAGCACGAAGACGGCGAGCGTCTCGAACTTTCGATGGCCATAGGGATGATCACGGTCGGGCGGTTGCACCGAGACGCGTAACACGAACCAGGCGACGACGTTGTTGGCGACATCGCTCAGCGAATGAAGCGCATCGCCCAAGACCGCGAGCGACCCCGTGGACAAACCGACGACCAGCTTCATGCCGAGCACGGCGACGTTGGCCAGGCCTTCGATGATGAGGATTCGCCCGACTTGGCGATCGGTCGTGGTGTCCGGCGTTCGATGGACCATCATGCTTCGTCCGGCGCTCCCCTACGATACTTGCGCCGGAACCTCAAATCCTCCAGCGGGCCCCCAGCACGGGGTCGGGCGGTCACCATGAGGGTCGCCACGTGAGGTTCGAGCCGAGCACCAGAACCCTCACATCCTCCCCGAAGATACCGTCTGCCCGCAGACCGAGATCAAGGTCCTCGCGCAGCGACAAGTAGAAAATGCCACCGGCGGAGTGCTGCAGCCAGGCGTCCGGACTGGCATCATACTGATTGATCGATGCTCTGTAGTACGCGGAGATTTCTCCGCGCTGTCGGATGTCCACGCCGAGCCCGAGACGGGCTGCGTAATCGGAAATGAAGGACCACGCGTACGCCGCCACCGAAACGTCCGCCCATCCGATCTCGCCGATACGCAGGAACCGCGCCTGCAGGTAGCCCGTGAGCTGATCGAACTGGTCGTCCGTTTGGCTGTGAACGATACTCGCCCCTCCGTGCAAAGCGACCTTGGAGAAGGTGAGGCTCAGATCCACGCCTCCGAAATAGCGATGGTCGTTGCTGTCCACGCAAATCAGCTCGTCGGACATCGGATCGGGCGCGGCAGTATTGCAGAGATAGCCGAGCGGCAGATACGACGTCAGCCAGAGCGACCTCTCGGGAAGCCGCATGTCGAAACGACCTGCGATCTGAAACAGCCCGATCCGAACCGAAGCCGCCAACCCGGCCGCGCTCACCTCGGCGCGCGGCGCCTGCCAAGGATTGTCTTCATCGTGCAAAGACAGCTCGAAGTGCCCTCCAAGGAAAGCATTTCCCGGGAAGAGGTCGAACTCGGCATTCAAACGGCGCTCATCGATCTCACCGAAAAAGGTCGAGCCATGAACGGAGAGTGCGACGAAGGGTTGGGCGTCCAACTCGGGGTTTTGATACGCGAGCTCCGCGCCGAAACGCGTGGTATCGGTGGTGGGACGATTGTCCAGGGGCTCCGGGACGACGCCTCCGAACGCCCCGATCGAGAAGCCTGCCCAGGCTGGCGATCGAACGCGGATCCCGTCGAGTTGGCCGACGCCGACCGCGACGAACGGAATTCGTCCGAGCGCCGCCTGGGCACTTTGCAAGGTCCCGTAGCCCATTTGAAGCTCTCGGACGCGAACGATCGGGCGGGAGGAGCTGCCGTCGCGATTCTGGATGTCGCCTCCAAACCAAGATTGCACCGCGAGGTCGACGTCGAAGAAGAACGGCTGCTCGAAGGGCTCGGCGTGCAAGCCCGCGCGCAAAGCCGCTCTGCCGAACGAATCGCCCTCGCGTAACACGATCGTGCCGCCGACGTCGGCCGACAACGCGAGGTCGATGCGGTCGTCCTCGGACCAGCTTCCGAGTGGAACGTAGTCCGGCTGTTGCTCGGTTGCCGGAAGCACCGGGTCAGGCCACACGTTCTCGTAGGCGCTCAACGGCTTGGGCCGAGACAGAGAGGCAACCGCGGTGCGCGCGCTGACCGCAAGCGCTCGTCCGCTTTGTCCGGGCCGCAACTCGCGCGGCTTGATCTCGATCACCGAATGGGTGTGCGTAGTGGCGACCACCCGATACCGACCCTCGCGGAAAACCACCACGGAGCCCACCTTGATGCCGGCAGCCTCACCTGGCGTGAGGTAGGCACGCCCGCCAGCGACTTCGACGACCTTGACCGCCACGTTTTGGCGTGATTCGGCCTCGGCCCCGGACCCCCAAGCGAGGACGAGGCACAACGCGAAGGCAACCGCGGAGCATGCTCGAATCATCGCGCCGTCCCTCCTGGATGACAGCCGAGGCATGAGTGGGCGCTGGTAGCGACACGACGCTTGTGTTGCTGCTGCAGCTTGACCGCGTTGTGTGCGTGGCACCCCGTGCAGCGCACCATGCGGGGGCTCTGCGCGGAGGTGTGGCAGCTATTGCAGGGTGCTCCGCGGTGGGCGCCTCGAGAGACAGGGAAATGTCGATCGTGATCGTCGGGCACCCTCATGCCACCCAGTCCGCCACGAAGGGCTGCTGTCGAGGCGGAGGCCAGCGCCGTCGGGTCTACGAAAGCGGGGCTCCAGGCACTCGCGACGTGACACTGCGAGCAATCCTGAGAGAACGGCCCCGTGGAGGCGGTACCCCGATGGTCAGGATGGACGTCGGGATCGAGGTAGTCATCGGCGTGACACGCGAAACAGTTGCTCTGAACCGTGGTCCACTGCCGCTCGCCATTGCGCTGATGGCATTCCGTACAATCCGCCAGGGCATGCATTCCGGTGAGCGGAAATCGAGTTCGCCGATGAATCTCGAACGCCTCCATGTCATTCCAGCGCCTCGAGGAATGACAGCTCTCACAGCGTGCGCTGAGCCGCGATTGGTGCGGATCTTGGTGGCACTTGCCGCATTCGCGGGTCACGCGCCGCTCCCCTCGATGACATTCGTTGCAGGCCGCCGCCCCGTGTCTTCCAGTCAGTGGGAAGCCCGTGCGTGAGTGATCGAAGCCTTCTCCCCGCTTGCCACCGGCCATGTTCCAGCCCTCGGGGGTGTGGCAGTTGCTGCAATCCAAACCCTCGGTGATCGAGCTGTGCCGGGATTGCGTCGCCCCTGGTTTTGCGCTTTTCGGATCGTTGGCCAATGCGCCTCCCACCGCTCCGGCAAGGCCACCCACCGCGATCACCACGAGCAGTGTTCGATTCACCGTGCCCCCTTTCTTCGTGCATGCGGATTGGCGTGGCAGTCGGCGCAATCTCGGTAGCCAAGGCGATATCGGACGACCTTGGAGCGATCGCGGAGGCGTTCCCGGCGATGACAGGCACCGCACTCGAGCTCGGCATGCACTCCCTCCAAGGGGTAGTCCGCCAGAGCTCCATGGTCGAAAGACTCGATGTCGAAGGACTCGGTCACGTGACATACGTCGCATTCGCGAGTTGGCTCCGAGAGCCGGAACTGACCGGCATGCGCATCGGTGTGACAACCTGCGCATTCGCGTGGAGCGCCCCGGTAAGTTGCTCCACCGCCACGCATGCGGTCATCCGGAGACGGACGATGACAAGAGTCGCACGATGCCTCGGCATGGGCGCCGGTCAGCGGCCAGGAGCTGTGGTCGATCTTGGGCGCGTCCCACCCGCTCGACGAATGGCAGCTCGCACAGCCTCCTTCCGCCATCTCCCGCGCGAACTGGTCCCCGTGCGGGTTTTCGTGACAATCGGCGCACTGCCTGGTCTGCACGCGCAGGTCGTGTCTTGGCCGCTTGGGTCCGTGACATGCGCTACACGGAACCGCCTGGTGCTTTCCCTCGAGTGGAAAATCCGTGCGCTGGTGCTGAGAGACGGAAAAGAGGGTGGGCCAGAAGCCGTGCTCGTCATGGCAGGTCGAGCAGTCCGTGGAACCAAACTCGCCTCGATGTACGTCACGGTGGCAGTCGGTGCATGAGGAAAACTTCAGTCCGCGGTAGCGCCGGGCCACGGGCATCTTCGGAAGATGGCAACGGTTGCACGGCACCTCGGCGTGCAACCCCTCCAAAGGGAACTCCGTCATCGGATGCGCACGTAGACCGATTCGCCGAGGCAGCCCGAACCAACGGATGCCTGCATGGCAGTTCTCGCATCGGTCTCCGAAGCTCGCGTCGTGCACTTGCGCATGGCAGGCTACGCATTCCGATCCGGCGCTGGGGGCGACGGCATTCCCTTGATCGTGGCACGCCTCGCATTTCGTTCGGGCGTGACCTCCAGCGAGGCTCAGACCGGGGTGATTCTGGCGAGCATTGGTGACTTGGCTCCAGTCGGTTTCGTTGTGACACGACGTGCATTCCGCGCCGGCAAAGCGGCCCTCATGCGGGTCCTCGTGGCAGGACACGCAGTCGGTGTCGAGCCCGAGAAACGTCTCATGGCCGCGGCGATTCTTCCGATCGTGGCACTCCTCGCACCGTACCGAGGCATGGGCGCCTTTGAGCGGCCAGCCGGACAGACGGTGATCGAACCGGGCTTGCCCGCCGCCCGGCCAGCGCACGAGCAGAGCGTTTCGTCCGAGATGCTCGACGTGGCAGCGACCGCATGGCTCGTCTCGATACTCGCGGCCATGAAGACCGGCGCGCTGGCGGATGCGGGCGGCGAGGTCGTCGTGGCACGAAAGACACGCGTCGGTGTCGATTCGCCTTCCCGTGGAGTGGCACTGGCTGCAGTTTGCATCCCCCTCGAGATCGGCATGGTCACTGCTGAGCTTGCCCGGAGAGAGGAACTGAGCGCCGCTTTGTCGGGGCCTGAGCGCTCCTGCGAGCGCTGCGACCAGCATGCAGCAGGCCAGAATTGCCAGGGCTTTGCTGCGGCTGCTCATCAAGAGAAGATCCAGCGATACCCATAGACCCATGCCACCGCGATGTGGATGGGCACCAACAAGACCAAGATGAGGGCGAGCAGTCGATGAAAGCCCCGCCACGATTGAAGTAGCGAAGAGGCGCCAACGGACACGACCTCACGTGTGGCGTACTTTCGTACCGCCCGTTTTGCTTTTCGAAAGCGTCGGCGCTCCTGGCGGCCAAGGGGCGCCGCCACAGGAGCATCTTCGATGACGTAGCTCACCAGAAAACCGCGGGACCGCGCTTCACGGACCCACTTTGGGACCGCTGCGAGCTTGGCGAGCAGCCACTGGTGCGCGTCGATGCGGGTGACTTGGTGAATCGCGAGAGCGTGATGCACGCGAGCCCTACAACCGGGAGCAAGCTCGTCGAGCGATGCGAGCGCCTGCTCGAGCACCGCGCGATCGGGGCGGGGCGTCAACGCGTACAGGTATCTGCCCACGATCCCTGTCACCACCACGATCCCCAAGCTGATGGCCGTCACCAGCGCGATGGGGGTCCGAAACTGGAACGCGGAATGAAAGACGATGAGCAAAGTGCCGACGAGGCCCGTGAGCACATGGAGGTTGAGCCAGGCTGCCATCGACCCCAGGTGCCACCGTGCGAACCGGCGGCGCGCCAGGTAGAGTAGATTGGTGAGGATGAGGATCGTTCCAACGATCCCGTAGCCGTGTCCGATCAGACCACCGGGACGCAGCGACTCGTATGCCTCGTGCTCGACTCTGGACTGCAGATCAGCGAGGTAGAAGTCCTCTCCGAGACGCCATAGGCCATATGCGAGCACAGACAGCAGCAGCAAGACCAAGAGCACGACGCGTGCAGTGCGACCGCCAGGTCTTCCTTTGGCACCTCGATCCACGATTCCCCCCAGCCGAACGGCCCCCCGCCTCGATTCAGGGTATGGTCGGAGGATACCAGGAGGCCAACTTTCACACAAAAGGGCCAAAAATATGAATGTCTGGCTTGCGCTCGGCCTTGTCGTGACCGCCGCGTGGGCGCTGAGCCTCCTGTGGCGCAGAAGGGAGCAGACCCGAACCGAAACGGGGCGAAAGGAGCTCGAGGAGCTCCTCGCCATCGGTGGTGAGATCGTTCCGGCGAGCATTCACCCGCGGATCGACCCCATCCGGTGTATCGGATCAGGCGCGTGCGTGTATGCGTGCCCCGAGAAAAGCGTCCTGACGGTGGTCAGTGGACGCGGCACGTTGACCAACCCGCTCGGCTGCATCGGACATGGCGCCTGCGCTGCAGCCTGTCCCGTGCAGGCCATCACCCTCGTGTTTGGAACGGCCAAGCGCGGCCTCGAGCTTCCGCAAGTCGATCCGAGCTTTCAAACCAACCAACCCGGCGTCTACATCGTCGGCGAGCTTGGCGGCATGGGCCTCATCCGCAATGCCGTCTCGCAAGGACGCCAGGCAGCCGATCACATCGTGGCCGGGGATCGAAGAGGGCCCGGTGAGTGCCTCGATGCTTTGGTTGTCGGCGCAGGACCCGCAGGAACGAGCGCGACGTTACGCTTGATGGAGGCCGGGCTACGCGTGCTGCTCCTCGAGCGGGAGGCGTTCGGGGGAACTATCACGCACTACCCGCGCGCCAAAGTGGTGATGACCGGCGCTCTCGACTTTCCGATGTATGGACGGGTCTCCAAGCGAAAGATGAGCAAGGAGGAGCTGGTCACGCTTTGGGAAGACATTCGCGAAAAGACCGGCCTTCGGGTCGCGGTTGGAGAGCTGGTGGAAAAGATCGAGCCTGCACAGGATCGGACATGGTTGGTGCATTCCACGGCCGGAGTGTTTCGAGCCGCCAACGTGATTCTCGCGCTCGGGCGTCGAGGCTCACCACGCAAGCTCGGCGTGCCCGGCGAGGAGCGGGGCAAAGTGGTCTACCGCGTGATCGAGCCCGAGGTCTTTCGAAACCAACACGTCCTGGTGGTCGGTGGAGGGAATGCCGCCGTGGAGTCGGCTTTCGCCTTGATCGACCAAGGAGAGTGCGCCTCGGCAACGATCAGCTATCGAAAGAAGAGCTTTGCCCGGTGTCGCCAGCCGGTCCGCAAGCGGGTCGAGCGGGAGATCGAAGTCGGCCGGTTGACGGCGCTGATGGAAACGGAGGTCGAGGAAATCCTCGATCATCAAGTTCGGTTGCGCCGTTCCTCGGGGGACGCCCTCGCGATACAAAACGACAGCGTGGTCGTGCAGATCGGCGGCACGGCGCCTACCGATCTCCTTCAGGGCATCGGGATCGAAATCGTGACGAAGTACGGAGAGGCCTAGTCATCGCGGTTGAGGCCATCCGCATGGCATTCGAGGCAGAAATTCGGGCCCGCGTCACCGGTCGGATAACCCGCGACTTCGTCGTGCTTGGGATCCATCCGTGCCCTGGTGTGCTGGCCGTCATGGCACCCGACGCAGTCGGCATTCTCGCCGTCGACGGGGGAGCCTAGATCCGGATTGTGACAGGACACGCAGTCATCTCGATAGGTCGAGTGCGGACCGCTCTGGATCGGAAACTCGCTCTCGGGATGCGTACCCCCCGTTGCAGGCGTCCAAGCCGTCGTGGTGTGGCAGTTCTGGCAGGTGGTTGGAAAGTCCGAATGACCCGGAAACGGGCTCGCGTCGTAGTCGTCCTGGTGACAGCCCACGCATACGGTCGGTGTTCCCGCGTAAACCGGGGGATCGCCCGCGTGACATGTGTTGCAGGCGAGCTCCCCGTGCGCACCGGTCAGCGGCCACGCGTGCTCGAAGCTCGCGGGCGACCATGCCTCGTTTCCGTGACAGGTTCCACACGTCGTAGGGAAGGCGTCATGAGGCGGGTTGAGCGCCTGCTGAAAGTCGGCTTCGTGGCATACCAAGCAATCGGACTGCCGTACGGCGATCCGATCGTGATTCGTCCCCGTGTCGCACGTGAAGCCGAGGAGGGCGATGCAACCCAGGCCTGCTGCTCGCTTCGAGCCATTCCGCCATCCCTCCAAGTAAGCCATACCTTCTAGAAAATATAGCCTGGGGCGCCGGTGTGCGCAGTGCGAAGGTAATTTCGACTACACCTGAGCATGCTGGCGGCGCAGGGCAGCTACCTGCCGGAGTCTCCGGTGGAGGGACGTGCCTCATTGCCGGGCATTTCGCGCTAGCGACCAAGGATATCCGGACGCTAGAAGAGTGGGCGCGTGTGGAACGCGACGCCGACGAAGATGTCCCAGATGCCAAAGTCGATGGTCTTGCGGCTCGTTCCGGCTTCGATCAGAGCCGGAAACGCAAACCCGGCAAAGAGGTCGATGAGATGCTTGTCCTCTTTTTTCCACGTGCCGCCGGCGCGGAAGCCAACGGGTATGTCGATTCCTTCGCTATCCGCGGTCGCGGTGTCGAAGTTCTTGCCCAAGTTGACGAACCACACCCCGGTCTCTCCGCTGATGAAGGCCCGCTCGGAAATATTGTAATTGACGATGGCTGGAATTCGGACATCCGCGCGTTTGCTGGAACCAAACGTCCCGCGCACTTCGACCCCGGTATCAATGGAGAGCCTGTCGTTCGGTTTGACGCGGAGCGGAAAGGCTCCCTCGAGCGCGAATGACGTATTGCTCGGGATGACGAAGATCAGGTCGCCTGCAAAGTCGAGCTTATCGCGGTGCAAGAAGCGATATCGTCCGTACACTGGGATGTCGCCGAAACCCGCGTCCGGTGCAAAGACGACAGCGACCAACCCTTCGTACCTCTGTTGCAGCGAAGATCCGACGCGATAGTTGTCGATGCCGAGCTCCAAGTCATCGGTCACACCGATGGCACCGCCAAGCGTCATCCCGAAGATGGTATCGACGCCGTCATCCCAGGTCGTGAAAATGCCGTTCGCGCGGATCATCCCCTTCTGCAGCGTGAGCGGACGCGGCGAATAGCTCTTCGGATAGGTCCACTCGGTCCCGTCTCCCCTATCGGCGTTCGACGCGTCCCCAGGGGCGGAAACGGAATCGCCCACGACGGCGCTCTCCGGGCTCGCATCTTGGGCGACGGCTGCGCGCGGGAGAAGTGCAACGACGCCCAATGTGAGCCATGCCCCGTGCATCAGGTAGTGCTTCATACCGGCCCTTTCTTTTCAGCGCGACCTACGATCGAGCGCGGGTACTGTCCAGCTGTTCGGAGAGACGATGTACTTGAGCCCGCCAATCCGGGCAAGCTCCGCGCGGATACTGTCTCCGGCAGGATACGTTTTCGCAGTACCGCGTGCGGCCTTCTCCACGAGCGCTGGCGCCGAGGTCCATGGGAGCTCGCTTTTGTCACTGACCCGCGCGGAGGCTGACCTCGTCACTCTCCGCCCAGCCGTAGCGGGCTGCCCTTGCACGCACGAGGGTACCGATCGGAACGACGAACGGCTCGACGTAAAGCTTCCAACGTGCGTCGTCCAGGACCTCGCCGAGCATGTAGGCGATGGAAGCACCTTCGACTGCTTGGATGGTGACCTCGATCGTTCCATTGGAGTTGGGCCTCGCTGAGAGCGCAGGTGCCGGTGTCACGGGTTGCACACCATTGGGCCAATACTGCTCGGCAAGCTCGGCTTCGGGAATGCTGCCGAGATCTCCCGTTCTTTCGACCCACGCGTCGTTTGCATCGCGCATTTGCTCCAGTACGCCGCGGAGGTACGGCTCGTCCGCCAGATTCGTGAGCTCGAACGGATCGTTTTCCGTGTCGTAGAGCTCCTCGAGGGGCTTGGTCTGGCGGAAATACCAATCGGCGGGAGGATCGAGCGCACCTTCGTTCTCGAGTCGGTACATCTCCTGCATCGTCGCCAATTGGTTGCGAAAGGCGATCGATTGCCCATACGGAGTGTCGGGTTGGTAGTTGCGAATGTACTTGTAACGCCTGTCGCGTACCGCCCGAATCCGATCTGGCGCTTCGTCCATCCGATCGGCCTGTGCGTATACGTATCGTGGCTCCGGCTCGCTCCTCGGGCCGAGAAAAACCCGGCCCCGCATGTGATCTGGAACATCGACGCCGGCGAGGGCGAGTGTGGTCGGGGCAAAGTCGATGAAGCTGACGAGCTCGGAGGATTGCGTCCCCCCTTGCTGCTGGTTTGGCCAGCGAACGATCAAGGGCTCGTGAATCCCGCCGTCGTAAACCCAGCGCTTGTCACGAGGAAAGCCGCGCCCGTTGTCCGGGAAGAACATCACCAGCGTCTGTTCGAGCACTCCCCCTTCCTCGAGCATGTCGAGGACCATGCCGACCGTGGCGTCCATCGCCTCCACGTTGTCGTAGTGGCGGGCAAAGTCGGCTCGAACCAGAGGAGTGTCCGGGTAGTACGGGGGCACGGTGACAGCGGTGGGGTCGGTAACGCTCGTCGAGTTGTCGCCGAGGAGCCAGCTTTCGTGTGTATCGAAGATCGTGATGTACGCGAAAAACGGCTGTTCCGGGTCCCTTCCGTGCCACAAGCCATTCGGCTCGTCCCAATTCGTAATTGGGGCATCCGTGAAGATACCGCTGAATTGGTAGTCGAGCTTCGTTTGGTTGCTCGTGTAGTAACCCGCAGCTCTCAAGTACTCGGTGAACGTCTTGACCTCGGGCGGCGGGACGGGTTGGTAGCCGCCATCCAAGCTCCGCATGTGATGAGCGCCGATCGAGGTGGCGTACTGGCCGGTGATGAGCGCCGCGCGGCTCGGCGCGCAAACCCCGGAAGTTGCAAACGCGTTGGTGTACGTAACGCCTTCGGCCGCGAGGCGATCGATGTTTGGAGTTCGCGCCACCGGATCACCGAGGGCTGCAATCTCGAAGCTCATGTCCTCGGCGACAATCCACACGATGTTGGGTCGCTCGCCGGCGTCGGGTGTGTTTCCGTCTCTGCTCCCGTTGCTGCATGCCGGGGCCGCGATTAGCAGCAACAACAATGCTGCAACGAAAGACATCACACCCTTGCTCCTACGTGCTCTTCCCGGGACTTGCAAATTCAGACGCTCCGGGGGGCGTGCGCCAATGCGAAGAATGGGAAGGTCTAGATGAAAGCCATCGAACTCCTGATGAGCGAGCATCGAACCATCGAGAAGACTCTCGACGCCATGGAAGCATGGGTCGAACATGTCCGATGCCAACCACAACCTTGCGAACGCGACGAGCTACGCCGGTTCGTTTGACAGGATCTTGTACCCGTTGGCCGAACGCCGCTTATCGAAGCCCGTGAAGCAAGAGCTCGCCAGGCGATTCCTCGCGACGCTTCTGTTCGAGAATCTCGCTTTGCCGATCGAAGTGACCTGGGTTCGACGATGGGGGGTGCCAGGCTAAGAGGCCACGAACAAACGAAACTGGTCTGCGATGTGTTTGGCGTGATTCGCCATGTCGCCGATCTTGGTCAAGACCTTCGTCCATATGAAGACCGATGCGGCGGACAAATCATCGTCTACGCTGAAGAGCGCTTTGGCGCACTGGCTCTGGAGCTTGTCTGCCTCGTGCTCGAGGTGCTCTACATTTCGGATTTCGGCAAGCACTCTCTCGGCGGCTTTCCCACCGAAGCTCGCAGTGACCAGCTCTTCGTACGCGTCCATTAGGGCGCGGGAAGCGCGAAGAACTTCGGTGACTCGGTCGACGAACGTGGGGAGGATCGGTTTCAGGCGGTCGGGAACTTCCAAGCGCCGCAGCGTGAGCAAGACGGCTACATCCTCCGCACAATCAGCGATCCCATCGATCTGGCTGATCAACCGGAGCAGGTCTCGTCGATCGACCGGGAGGAACAGCCTGACGGGGATTCTCAAGCGGATTGCGTCTTTGATGTCGTCGGCTTCGCTCTCGAGTCGACTGATCTCCTCGGCGATCTGTTCCACTGCGGCGTAATCGTTTTTGATGAGCCGGTCGATGAGCTCAGGAACGCGCGCGGCGCAGGCCTCGACGCGGTGCATCATCTGATTCACTTGTGGAACCGGGCTCTTCACCAAGAGACTAACGAGCGGTATTCGCATGCCACCCCAAGAAAGAGTGTAGCACGCGCGCTTGACGGCAGGCGCACCTCTCGCGGCAACCGAGTTGCCAGGAGAATCTAGTGTGTGCAGGCAAGCGCAGCGCTTGGTGGGTGGCACAAACGATGCGCACGTCCACTGCGAGCGTTCGGGTGTCGCCGACGCGCCGCCGCCGTGCGCGGCTTGGAACAGTCCGTGCTTCTCTCGCGCGGCACCGGTGAACGCCCCGCGAGCATGGCCAAACAACTCGGATTCCAACAACTCTGTCGGCAACGCAGCCACATTGACCGCGACGAAAGGTTGCTTGGCGCGGGCGCTGTTTGCATGCAGAACGCGGTCTGCGAAGCTACGTGGTAACCTTCCGGGACCTGCAAGCAGAATTCACCGCGACAGGATCATGATGTCCACTGCACAAGCCGATTGGTTCAAAGACAATTCCCTTTCGATTGGTCGCACACCGCTCGTGCGACTCAATCGCGTCACGGACGGCGCTCCTGCCACGGTGCTCGCCAAGATCGAGGGGCGAAATCCGGCCTACTCGGTCAAGTGCCGCATTGGAGCAGCGATGGTGTGGGACGCAGAAGAGCGCGGCTTACTTGGTCCCGGGAGAGAACTCGTGGAGCCGACGAGCGGCAACACGGGCATCGCGCTCGCATTTGTAGCCGCTGCACGCGGCTATCCACTCACGCTCACCATGCCTGAGACCATGAGCATCGAACGGCGCAAGCTGCTCGCAGCCTTTGGCGCCAAGCTAGTGCTCACCGAAGGCGCCAAGGGCATGGGTGGCGCCATCGCCAAAGCCGAAGAGATCGCGGCCGGCGACCCTGCGCGCTACGTGCTGCTCCAGCAGTTCAAGAACCCAGCGAATCCGGCGATTCACGAGACCACCACGGGCCCTGAAATCTGGGATGACACCTCAGGCGCCATCGACGTCTTGATCTCGGGCGTCGGCACCGGAGGCACCATCACGGGCGTGTCGCGGTACATCAAGCACACGCGCGGAAAGCCCATCCTGTCGGTGGCCGTGGAGCCAGCCGACAGCCCCGTGCTCACGCACAAACGCGCGGGCCAACCACTCAAGCCTGGGCCCCACAAGATTCAAGGCATTGGCGCGGGCTTCGTGCCCGACGTGCTCGACCTATCGGTGGTCGACCTCATCGAGCAGGTCACCAATGAGGAAGCCATGGCCTACGCGCGTCGCTTGGCGCGAGAAGAGGGCATTTTGTCCGGCATTTCGTGCGGTGCAGCTGCCGCTGTGGCCGCGCGTCTGGCCAACCGTCGCGAGCATCGAGGCAAGACATTCGTGGTGGTGCTGCCCGACTCCGGCGAGCGATACCTGAGCACGGTGCTTTTCGAGGGCGTGTTTGACGACAGGGGCCTCGCCAGATGAGCGGAGATTGAGTCTGAGTGGAAGGGGGATCTTCCGGCCCCTGGGGCATCGCCGCAAACGTTGGCAACAGCAGCCATTTTCGCTGGATTCAGTGGCAACCGACGGGGAGATATTTGGTACCGGCCATCCACTCGCACTAGCCTGTATGAGCGCCGGGTTCTTGCCCCGGCCCAGCTGGGAAACAGGGGACGAGCCGTGCTACGGAAAACACGCCTTGCGATGCTCTTCTTCGTCGCATCGTGCGCTTCGGCACAACCCGGGCCGACCACGATCGAGCACGGGAGACCGCGCCGCGCGGCCGCGGACTCCTCCGAGCAATTGTCCGAAGGGATGGTCCGGTTCTCGACTTCGGTGGCTCAGGCGTTGAACGACGACGGCAGGAGGCCGCCGCCGAGCAACAGTTACAGTCACCAGAGACTACTGGGCCCGAGGAAGCGGTTGGGCGAGCCACACGTTCACCTGGAGTCGACCGACGAGCACTCGGCCCTCGCGTCGACCGACTGCTCGGGATGGCTCAGCTTCGTGCTGAACACGGTCTCGCCCCTCCATGAAGCCGTCTTGCAGTCGCAACGCCAATGGGAAGAGCACAATCGCGCCTATTCGGAGGGATTCGCGTTGCGGGAAATTCGGAGACCATGGTCGCGAGCATTCGTGGTGGCGCAGTACCTGCGGAGCAACCATGCGAAGGCGACCGGCTTCGAGCCGGTGCCGAACTTCGAGGACCTACAGCCAGGTGACATCGGTGCCTACGCGATGGGACGTTACGCCAAACCGACGGACGAGACCCGGCCCACGCCAAGAGATACGGGACACGTCTTCGTCGTGGTGGGCCGCCCAACCGTGATCGATCCCACGACCAAAGACTACGATGGGCGCGGAACGCTTCAGGAAGAAGCGGTCAAAGTCATCGCCGTAACGGTCGTCGATTCGAGCTCGACCGTTCACTTCGATCCCGATTCGAGGAAGAACGAGGAAGGGCGCTACTCCTTGCCGAAGTTTCGTCCCCATCACCGCGCCAGCGCGGGCGGCGTAGGCACAGGCACGATTTGGTTCGCCCTGAACGCAGAGGGACACGTGCTGCAGCGGCGCGTGGGCCCTCATCAGAGATATCGCCCTGTGCTTGCGCGTGCCGCCCGTCTGCGCGGCCACATCTCTCTCGACGAGACGATTCTAGACGACGGAGGCTCCCTGGTGGTCCGCGTCTTCGACCACTCTCTCCCCGAGTTCGATGGCGTGTCTTATGGCGATGCCCCGATCCATCTCACCGGGGAGGGCGGTCTTCGTCTCGCCAGCGGGCGGCTGGTCTTGAAAGGTCACAACGATTTCTCGGGAGGTGTGACGGTGGAGTCCGCAGACTTGATCGTCGCATCGCCAACCGCGTTGGGCGTTGGCAACGTCGTGGTTCGTGGTGGATCGATGACACTTCAAGAGCCCGGGATCGCGGACACTGCGACGCTCACCATCGCCGAGGGCCTACCCGATGGGTCGCTTCGTCTGGATTTCGAGGGCCGTAACGTCCTCCGAGCCCTTCAAATCGGAGACACGATGCACCGGTGCGGAACCTGGGGTGGACCCGAGTCTGGAGCGATGTTCGTCGATCCGGTGTTCTCGGGTCCAGGCGTCCTCGAGCTTGCCGCCAAACCTCTCGCGGCGTGCGCGCCGGCTTCCGAAGAGTCCCTGGGACGACGTTCGAAGAGACGTGCGTCGTCGGAGCTCCACGCCAGCAGTGGCTGAGCGCGTCCTTGCGCATTCGTGGTGCAGGCGTGAGGTAGACCAGATAGGCTGTGCAGTGGGGGAAAGCGCGCCATGAAACGATTCGTCATCACGGTCGCAATGGCTTCGACCATCCTGACTGGGCTCGCGCGTGAAGCGGAAGCCCAAAAGCCTCGACCGACAGGGGATACGCCGTCGCTGAGCGGCGCACAGGTGATCCCCCGAGGGAGCACGGCGCTCGGGGTCACGGTGGGCTATCCGTCGCTCCGGCTCCATGCCGTTTGGGGCGTGCGCCGTAGGTTCGATGTGGGTCTGATGCCGGCGCTCACCTACGGGACTCGCTTCGACGGTTACCGCCAGCGGCTTGGCCTGAACCTGCAGATCCCTCTGCGTTGGGCGCTGGCCGACAAGCCCAACTTCAACTTCGGCTTCCGCCTGATGCCCTACTTCCGCATTGGCGAGGCCTCTCCGGCGTTCAGCGTCGGGGGGAACTTGGGTTTTCGTTTTGGGATCGCCATGCCTCGCGTCTTTACGCTGATCTTCGGACCCGAGGGGCGCATCGGCTTCGCGTCCGTGGGAGACTCGCCGAATCGTCAAAACGGTCTCGACGCGGAGCTCACTGGGATGTTGGGGCTCGAATCCTACTTCAAGCGCAAGTGGATGTTCAGCCTAGAGATGCATTTTGGGCACCTGTTTGGTGCGGGCGGCCTGCCGGGCGGCGACTTCATTTATCGGACGTGGGTCGGCTTCGCGTACGTCTTCCGCTGACGAACCGCGCTTGTTGCGTGAAGAGGCGAAGTGGTCTAGACGCACGGCGCGGGCGCCGGAGTGGGCTCAGGCGTGACTCGCCGTCAGGCGCGCCGAAAGGAGAGGTCATGGTAAAACGAGCGTTGGTGCTTGCGCTGGTCGCAGCGTGCAGTCTAGTCGTCCTTCAGGGATGCAAGTCCGACACCGCGAAGGACGCGAAGTTCGAGCCGGTGGCTTTGCTCGAAGCAGGACAGGAGCCGCGGGAGCTTTTGCGTTACAAGCTCACCGACGGGACGATTACTACCTCGACCATGGAGGTGACGACCTCGTCGATGGCAACGACGACCAGCGCGGGCGCGGAGATCGCCAGGCGCCCGGGCCTCCGGGTCGTCGTCACCTCGGGCCCCGCTGTGAATCTTCCCAACGGAAACACACGATACGACGTCCAAATCGTCAACGCGGAAGCGATCATGCCGGCCGGCGTAGACCCTCAAGTGAAAAACGACCTCGACCGAAGCGCCGCGCTCCTCAAGAAGGTGCGCGGTTGGATCGAGGTCGACGACCGGGGCATCGTTCAAGCAGCCGATCTCAGCCAAGCGACGAAGGATGCCAACCTGCCGGCAAGGATGCTGATCAGCATCGTCAACGCGCGTACCTCGTTTTCAAGGGTCATGCTCCCCGCCGAGCCGGTGGGCATCGGAGCAAAGTGGGAAACCACCAAAGATCTGATGATGTTCGGCTTCAAGATAAAGCAGGTCGACCGCTACACGCTGACCGACAAGATCGGCGACGAGCTGAGGCTCGACGTCGACATCGTGCAGACGGCCCCTAAGCAGACGCTGACCCTCGAAGAAGATGGCGTCGAGTACGCGCTGGAGTCGCTCTCGATGAGCGCGCAGGGCACCGTAGTTCTCAATCTGAACGCGCTCGAAGGAAGCGCGGAGGCGATGGGGCAGTCGGCTGAGGTCATGACCGTGAAGACAGTCGAGGGCACGGAGAAGATCGAGGTCAACACGGCCATGCAGCTGAAGACGACGGTGCGGCACGAGGCGTCGAAGAAGAAGGCCGCGGCCGTGGAGGAAGAAGCCAAGAAGGCCGCGACCGGTCAGGAATAGCCCCGCGGCCGCCCGGCTAGGCGATGAACGGTGAAGGGAGCTGGTCGGTCATCGCCATTCGACGCTTAGACGTCTGAGGGTTGCGGGCAGAGGCCGATGCCCTCGTAAAGAGCCCGCAAAGCGTCGACGCGATCGCGGAGCACGCGAGTGTCCGGAAGCAGGCCGCCGTTCCTGGCCTCTTCGAGCACGGTCTGCAGATCGACATCTGACTGGAACGCCTCCCAGGCCTGACTCACGTCGATGTCCACGCCGTCGAACAGCTCCGCTACACCGGAGCTGATGTCGATGCCGTTGGCGGCGTCTCCGTCCGTGTCGAGCGACTGCAAAAGGACCGCAAGATTGACCAGGACGCGGAACTGGCCATCGCCGTCGGGCAATGGGCCATCGACCTCGCAATTCCCGACAGCTGTCTCTTCGAGCCCGGCCAGGTCGAATGGAGTGACCCGCTCTTGGGCCTCGCTTTCCCCCAGCACGGTGTCCCCGAGCGAAAACGACACGGTGTCGCCCTCTACGTAGCGAAAGCTTCCCGGACCCCCCACGCTCTCCTCGCCGGTCACTCCTGTTTGTACGCCAGCTTGGCCACTCGATTCGTAGCGAACTCCTGAAACCAGGCTGTCATAGTAGTAGCCATAGCTGTAGCAATACCCGCCGTAGTAGCCGTACACGCATGTGGTACTTGCACATCCGACAATCGTGACGGACGGGGTCAACACGGCAAGGCACAGGGCAACCCGGTTCAATACACCTCTCATGACGCATGCTCCCTTGTTCGCGCCCTCGAAAGAGCCTCCGCCCGGCGCCGCGACGCTAACACAAGTACGATTCCGTTCAAGGAGCCGGCCTCAGCCCTGGGCTGAGAGGCCATGGCACATTTTTTGCGCGTCTCCCCGTGAGTAGCGCGCGCACGCGGTCGTGGTAGGTTAGCGGCGCAAGAAAAGGAGAGCATCATGCAAACACTGTCTGTCTTGCTCGCGGCGGTCGTTGCGTGCGTTGCTTCACTTGAAGGCCAAGCATGGGCGCAGCAGACGAGCCCCGGCGTTCAAACGCAACCCGCGCCGGCGCCCATGGCACCGCCACCGCAATACTCGTTGTACAGGCCCTACGACGAGCGGGACCTCGAAGACGCCAAGGAGCGTAGCCGTGTCGTGCGCAATGGATTAATCGGTACGAGCGCGGCATTTGCCCTCGGTGCGATCCTCGGCGGAATCGGCCTCTCACAATGCAGCACTTCGACGAACGCTGACGGGACCGAGGACTGGGTCTGCAACAACGCCGGCGACGTGCTCGCACCGCTCGGCGGCACCATCGCGGGGCTAAGCGCCATCGGAGTCCTGACGACCGGAATCATGCTCGGCGTTCGCAACAAGCACGTGCGCGAGATCGAGCGTGAGATTCGCCGACGCTACGGCACGCGGCGTCTTCACTGGGACGAAAAATCAGGCAGCTTCGTGTTTTGATCTAGGTCTCGAGGTGTTCCTTGGTGTTCTGCATCCAGAGGTCCGCTTCTCGTTCGTCTCGCTTGAGCACGAGCTTTTCGGCCAGCTTTCCGAGCACTGGAACGGGAACGCAAGCCATGTCCATACGCAATAGTTCATGGGGGCCACGTGGTGAACGGACCCGACCCTGCTCGTCTCGCGTTCCAGTGCGACAGCCCCACCATGAGGCTGAGCGTCGGCGAAGTGTTCGTGCACGCGCTCAGTGGTGCTTCTCCCGCCGCTAGTTTTCGGAGGTCGTAGTCTCGAGCGCGCCGACGAAGCCGCCGTTGGGCGGCAGTGTGACCGTGAGCACCTCGCCGGCGCTCACGGTCTGAACGGTGCGCTCGAACGAGCTCGGCGTTTCGCCCTGCTCGATGAGCTCCAGCTCGTAGTCGACTCCCTCTTCGAGGAAATCGAGGCTGAAGCTGTACGCGACAGGCGCCTCCGCCCCGTGGATGCCGCCCAGGTACCAAGTAGCGCCCGAGCGGCGCGCCAAGATGACGTGGTCGTCAATGTCGGCCTCGACCAGGTGTGTGTCGTCCCAGGCGACCGGAACCATCGAGAGGAAGTCGGCTACGTACGGGTAGGGCGTAAAGACCGCTCGATACCCAGCGGCTGGATTGGAATCCGCACGATCGGCGAAATGCTGAATGCCAGACTCGAATAGAACCGACAACGCGAGCGAGTGCGCGTAGGGAAGCTGCTTCTCGGCCAGCGCGGGCTCGAATACGACGGGCGTGTAGTCCATCGATCCCACGACGTTACGCAAGAGCACGTCGTGGACGTTCATCGCCGCCGTCGGGGCGCGATCGCCCAATACATTGACTTCCGGCTTGTAGAACTCGGCGCCGTTGATTGCTTCGTGCGTCATCAGGTGCGGATACGTGCGCTGCCAGCCGCGAGGCAGCGTCGCACCGTGAAAGTTGACCAGGAGCCGGTGGTCTTCGGCGTCTTCCAGAATGCCGATGTACTGATCGATTCGGTCCTGTTTGTCGCTCTGGAAGAAGTCGACCTTGATGCCGGCGATCCCCCAGCTCGAAATCTTCGCCATCTCCTCCTGCCGAATTACGGGGTCGACCATCTTGTCGAACGGAGTTTCTAGGTTGGGGCTGTGCTCTCCGCCGGAGTTGTACCAAAGCAGTAGCTTCACTCCGACTGCATCGGCTTGGGCCACGAGCGCTTGGACCTCCTGCTCCGCGTCGTCCCACTGGTCCCAAGTGGCATCGATCAACACGTAGTCCCACCCGTATTGTCCGGCGAAGTCGACGTACTCGGATTGAAGCGCAGGAGTGCCCGTTCCCTGGCTGAACCAGGACCAGGCGGCGCGACCAGGCTCGATCCAGCTGCTGTCCTCCGCGACCGAGGGCCGGCTCAGGTCGTCTACCAGCGTTGACTCGACGATCGTCGCGAGGTCCCCCACGGCGATCACACGCCATGGTGTCGAGAACGGAAGCTCTGCGCTTGGAAGAACCTCCCCGACACCTTTGCCCTCGCGCTCGTCAGGGAAACGAACTCGGTAGAGGCCGCCTTCGGGCATCTCATGAAGCCGCGTCCCGCAGTAGCTCCGATCGAGGTCCGATTCGGTCACCATGACGTAAAGGCTGCCCTCCTCGAGCTCGAAAAGGGCGGGGAACGCCCAGCCCGACGCCTCGGTGGAAGTGCCTAGAGGCACCACCTCGGCCGGTTGCTCATAGGAGCCTCCTGTGAAGGTGAAGAAGACATCGGCCGAGTCGTACGGTCGAAGAAGCGCGCGGGAGCCGGTTGCAATGGCAAAGCCGGTCGATTCGCTCGTGACCTGGGACGTTCCTGCACCCAGCAAGCGATATCGAAATGCCACACCATCGTCCTGCGCTCTCAGGACGAGCTCAGCCTGAGCTCTTTCGGAGTCTTGCAGGGGAATCGTGATCTCGTTTCCAACAACCCTGCGAGCGCGACGCTTCCCGACCAGCATCGTGTACGACTCGTCGACTCCACGGCTCGAGCGACTGCCCACGGTGACGCCCGACGTGAGATCATGGGTGCTCGAAACGAGGCCGAGCGGGCTCGAGTCGATGATCGCGACGCCACCCTTGGTCACGGTATAGCTCAACCGGCCTTCGTCATCGGCGTGTACAGAGATCCGAATGTCGCCGTTCGGAGAGGCGACCGAATTGCCCCCATTGCCCGACTCGCAAGCGAGCCCCGAGAAAGAGGCAGCGACTAGAACCGGTGCAAGCAATCTCCTACAGATATCCTGCCACATGATGTGACTCCGCTCGGCTTTCGGCGAGCCTTTTGTACTCCGCGAATGACGCTTCCAGGTGTTCGACGAGCTCGTGCACCTCGGGGAAGCGCTCCCAGTCGGCGTTGAACCCCCAACAGAGCCAGCCGTTGTAGCTGAATAGAGCGATGCCGAGGTTTTGCGTTGGGGGGATCGGAACCAGCGGATAGATACGCTTCATCGGCGCGCCTAGCAGGTTGAGCTCGAGCGGCGGACCCGGCACGTTGGTGACCACGACACTGTAGGCGCGCCGGCGAATGGCGGCACGAGAGATCTCCAAGATGATGCGTCTCGTCGTCAGGTCCGCAACGTCTTCGATTAGCTCCGCGCCAGCGGTTTGGTTGGACTCCTTCTTCAGCGTGGTGGTGACGCGAATGACTTCGTCGAGCCGTTGGATGGGGTCCGGTTCGGATATCGGGAGCTCCGCCAGGAGCATGGCCACCTGGTTGCCGGTCAATCCGCCGCTTGCTTTGCGTGTGCTGACCGGGAGAAACGCACGAAAACCGTCGATAGCATCGACATCGACCTTCCGTGCTTCGAGGAAGCGACGGATGGCGCCCGTCGTCGTCGCGAGCACCACATCGTTGATGGTGCCCCCGAGTGCATTCTTGATCGCCTTCACGTCTACGAGATCGAAGGAGGTCCAATCGAAGCGCCGATACGCGCTGACGTCCGGTGCCGTGAACGCCGTTTGCGGGCCGAGCTTCATTCCCGAACGGAGCACACCGACCACGCCTCCGAAGTCTTTTCGAATCCGTGGCCCGAAATGGGTCAGCTTGCGGAGCCCGTCGATGCGGTGCTTGATCTCGTGGCGCAAGAGCTCCGGTCCGCTAGGAGCCGGACGGGGCTGCCATTCCTTGGGCTGTCTTTGCGGGCCAGGTGGTCCGATTTGCAACAGTGCCTCCACAAGCCCGACACCGGCGACGCCATCGACCATGCAATGGTGGGCCTTGGCGACCAGCGCGAATTGGTCGTTTTCGACGCCTTCGACGATCCAGAACTCCCACAACGGCCGGCTGCGATCGAGGCGCTGCGAGAACAACCTTCCTACCAGGCGCTTGAGCATTCGCTCGTCGCCAGGAAGGGGGAGCCTGGTGTGGCGTAGGTGGAAGTGGATGTTGAATCGGTCGTCATCGACCCAGACCGGGTGGCGTAGACCGGGCACCCAAGCCAGACGCTGCCGGTAGCGAGCATCGGTATCGAGGGCGGCCAACGTGTATTGGGTGATGCGCTCGATGTCGAGCCCGCCGTGCTCGAGCATCAGAGGCTTTGCATCGAAGAGCAGAGCCGCACCCACATGCATGGGGACGGTTTCGCTCTCGAGATCGAGAAAGATGGCGTCGAGCGCGCTCAGGCGCTCATAGAATGCGTCCGGCATGGTGGCCTACGAGCATACGCCGGGGCAGCCGGCAGCACCAGACCTGTTCTCGATGCAGAGCGCCGCTCAGTGAGCCGAGAGCTCTTTTGCGCGGGACAATGCGGTGGCGAGATTCGTCGCGTCCCACGACCGCGTGAGGACCACGAGGTCATCGCTGCTTTGGCAGACCGGCTCACAAAGCGGAGCAAGCGCGTCGAAGAACGCGACGGGGTCGAGGATGGCCTCGGGCGCGAACACGCCGCACTTGGTGCCAAGCTCTGGGCGAACGATGCCGAGACCGACGGCGAGCGGAACCCCGGTGGCGCCGCCCATGCCGAGCGGGGGAGCGGAGCGCACGGTCCCGGCAATGGTGGCTGGTCGACCCTGACGTCGACCCTTTGCCACGGCAAAGACCGGCGGCAGCCGGCTTGCGGCTTCGTCGAGAATCTCGGCGATGTAGTCGGCTGGCGTCTTGACTGGCTTGCCGACGCCTTCGAGGCGCTCGACCCAACGGGCAGCTCTTTCGAGCGGAACCAGGCCCGCATCGATCAAACCGGTCAGGACGCGGACGGCGATCCGATTGCTCGGGGCCATGGTCATCACCACACGCGCGGAGCGAAGCTGCGGAAAGGCCCGCGGAAAGGTCACGGCTTCCGGGTGCCCCATGGTCCAGCCGGTTCGCGGACCGAGCCCCGGGTAGTCGAAGTCGACCCTGCGTTGCGGTTTTGCTTGGGCGAAGGCGCCGTTTTCGAACACGCGAATGCGTCCGCTCAGCTGATGGAGACCGTGCACGGTCGCTGCGGCGGGCTTGTCCCCTCGCTGTTCGGGCATGGCTGCATCGAGGTCGAAGCCGGCGATCACTTCGTCGACTTCGTCGAGCTCTCGCATAGCGAGGCACGCGAGCATGTTGGACATACCGGGGCTCGCGCCCACTCCGATCACCGCAGTGATCCCGGCAGCTCGCGCTTCCTCGTCGAGCGCGAGCATCGCTTCGGTCGATTCCCAATCGTCGTTGATGTCCAGGTAGTGCACGCCGGCGCGAACCGCAGCGCGCAGCACGGGCGGACCCAGCCGGAAGAAAGGGCCGACCGTATTGAGAACCGCATCGGCTCCCGCAAGAAGGTCGAGTAGCGACTTCTCGTTTAGGACGTCGACGGCCGCGCCCCTCGCCTTGTTGCCAAGGCGTCCGGCAAGCGCGCCGGCGGCGCCTCCGTCCAGATCGCCCACCACCAGCTCCTCGATGAAGTCCTGCGCGGCTGCGGTCCG
This sequence comes from Myxococcales bacterium SG8_38, assembly GCA_001303415.1. Taxonomy (GTDB): domain Bacteria; phylum Myxococcota_A; class Polyangia; order Polyangiales; family Houyiibacteriaceae; genus SG8-38. Next base: position 6,762 of record LJTN01000030.1, on the reverse strand, counting down.
CGCCGCGTATCGCCCCATGCCACCTGCGCCGAGAACGACTGCTTTCATGAGGTGTTTATCTAGCACATCCGTGCGCTTCTCCAACGCGTCGTGCGCCTCCTGCATCGCTCTTCGGCCCACGGAACGTCGGATGACGGAGCACGAAATGGATGCGCACGCGACGATGAGGCGCGCACGCTTTGCGCACCGAAGAAGTTTCTGCAGAGCGCGTTCCATTCGCGATTGACCGCCTCTGGTTGCATCGTTATCTGAAGGATCAGTGAAAGGAGTTGGGACATGCAAATGCAGCCGTATACGAGGGGAACGATCGTTCATTTGGTGCTTGCCACTCTGCTGTTGCCAACGTCCATGGCGGGCGCGCTCGAGCTCGAAGATCCAGCGAACTTCGAGGTCGTTCAGATTTGGAGCGGAGGCGACATCGGAGTTCCAGGACTGCTGGGTGCCATGATGTTTTCGGAAGATGGCGAGACGCTCTACGTCGTGGGGAATTCCGAGCAGCCGGGCAGCGCGCTGTACGCGGTTGCGGTGACTCGCGATCCTGAAACAGGTCGGGTGACGGATTTGGGGCCGGCGGAGACGACGACTCTGGTATTTTCCGGCACGCTCACGGGGCTCGACGCTGGTCTAGAGCTTGGACCCGACGGAACGCTTTTCTACACATACTTTCCTGCGAACCGCATCGCTCAGAGGCCGGGTGGCTTCGAGGGCGCAGAGACCACCTATGACATGTCCGTCGTGGATGTTCCGGACTCGGTTGCGGGGCTCACTTTCTCTCCGCACATCGACGACCCCAACACGGGCTTTGGCCAAATGCAGGTCAGCTCCTGGCAGGAGGACTTGTCTGCGGAGTTCCGCAATATCTACAACATCCCGCTGACCTCGGCGGGCGGCGGGATGTTTACACCAGGCGATGCCGTGCTGTTCGTAACGTTGCCACGCCAGGGCACTGGGGCGCTGCAATACGTTCCGTCAGGGCTTTTCGAGGGCGATCTCATGTACCTGAATTGGGACTACGGCGAGATTCGTGTGTTGGCGATTGACCAAGCGACGGGCCTCCCCATCGATGCGGATACGGATGAGCCAACCCTTGGAACGACGAACCCTGTGGACGAGCTATTCGCCTCCGACCTCGGCCAAGGGCCGTGGGGACTGGAGTTCGATCTACGGTCCAATGACTTCTTCGTGTCGACGTGGGAGGGCGACCCGTTCAACTCGATCATCCAGCTCAGCGGACCTGGTTTCACCAACGGAAATGGAGGAACTGGTGGTGATGGGGGAACTGGTGGTGCCGGCGGGACACCCACTGATGATGGCGGCGGCGGCTGTGGGTGCCGCGTCCAAGAACCGCGAGACGGGGTCGGTACCCTGTTGCTGGTTGGTATGATGGTGGTGTTCCTGCTGCGGCCTCGAAGGAAGAGAAAGATCCGGTCGCGTTAGACCCCAAGAAAGAAAAAGATCTGACCGACGTTGGCGCTACACCGGGGGGATAGGGCTCGCTATTCGACCCGGTTCATCCAGAGGTTGGTGGGGCTCGCGCATTGGCCATGCGGCCACGAGAAATCGCGGTGTTATGCGTAAGTCCGCGAGATGAGACGTCTTGTGGGGAGCTAGCGTGTCCCCGATCTACGGGCAGGGGAAGGGGAGGACGCCCGGGTAATCGACGGTGAGGGTGCCCTCTTCGACGAGGTCGGGAAGGTTGGTCGGATCGAAGACGCCCTGCTCGACCCAGGCGGCAACGGTGGTGCCCGCAATCTCTTCGGTGTAGTACCGAGAGTCCGAGGTCATGTACGTGTGGAGGCTCGTCGGGACCGCGTCGAGGAAGAAGCGGACGCCGGGCAGGCCGACTTGATTGCAGTACTGAGCGCGTACCTCGTTGACGAAGGAGGCTGTGTCCGGCCAGCCCGTCGTGCTCACCTGTGTGTCGTCCACTTGATTCGAGAGGAGCAGGAGCTGTTGCTCCGGCGTGCCGAGCATTCTCTCCGAATGCGCCGCGTTCAAGACAGGACCGACGGCGCAGCTAGGGCCGTTGCTTCCATCGGACAGGCAATAGGGAGGCTGTGAGAGTCGAGTACCCCAGGCCGATTGCGCGATCGATCCGAGGGCGGCGATGCTGAACCCGGTCTGGCTATCGAGACCTAGCGCTGCGTCATTGACGAAAGTGGTGTGCGCCCAGCGCTCTTCGTCGAGCACGTGGTGTAGGTTGAACATCACGCCAAAGCCGCCTGCCGAGCTTCCGTTGAAGTTGACTCGCAAGAGGTCGGGGCGGTAGCCCGTCGGCGTGCTGGCGTTGAGCTCGCTTCCGAGGATGTTACGCAGCACGCGGATGGCCGCGCGCGCGTTGACCGCGCCATAGCGCCGGACGGTGAGGCTACCGCCGGGCGGATTGGGACGCGGAAAGAAATTGGTCGTGCCTGTGCCTGTGAAGACGTCCTGGGTGCAGTAGGGGAGAAAGATTTTCGTCCAGTCAGCGAAGGCGTTGACCGCGGGATCGGGATTGAAGACGCCCGTCGGGAAGAACTCGTCGTCGGTCGAGCTGAAGAGGCTCGGCGAGTTGGCTTCGACGCCGAGGCACTGAAAATCGGTCACACAGACGCCGCCGCCCTGCATGTGCGCGACGACGTTCGCCGCCGAGCTTCCGGCCGGCGGAAGCTGAACCCAGAACGTGTAGGGGCTTCCATCTCCACAGACCGTCCCCCAGACGGATTGGTCGAGCTGGATCTGTGTGGGCACACCCGGCGCGAGGGGCGTCAGGCCCAACGGCTGCGTCTTGATGAAGCTCACTCCGGGCAAGCTTCCGGGTGCGCAGAGGAGCGTGAGGGGGCCGGTGTCGCCGTGCGCGGAGCCGGCCATGCATTCGCTTTGCAGTCTCGCGCGCTCGACGGCGACCGCGGTGGGGAGGCCCACGAGGAACTCGAGGAATTGCGACGGGCAGGCGGCGTCGATGACGGCAGCGGACTGAGCAGCGACCGCCGCGATATCGGAAGCTACCGACGCGCTCGAGCAGCTCGCGTCGTCGAGCATGCAAGCGCCCTGTAGGTTGTAGGCGATGTCGATGAACGAGGCGCTCTCCGCGTACGCGGCATCGAGGCAGGTTTCACCGAGGGGCAACTGACCGCCCGACACGCTTGCGAGAACTTTGCCGTGCGGGCCGCCAAAGATTCGCGCGGCGAGGGTCGTGGCATTGCCCATGCATTCTTCGACGAGACGATCCGCAAGACCGTCCGCCGTGATCGCTGCGCCGTAGCCGAGCGACTGCACACCGCTGTCGCTGCATGCGCTGGTCACGCTTGCGCGCAGCTGGCTCTCGGCCGCCACCAACTCGGCCGCGGCCGGACTACAGGCGGCGCCCGTGCTCGAATAACACTGCCGCGTAGCGTCGCTAGCCGCGAGAAAGCACTCGCTCAGCGCGATGCTTGCCGTGCTTTCGCAGGCGGTGTCTCCGGACCAGGTAAACGAAGTGGCGCGGGCGGCCAAACCGCCACTGCCGCTTGCATCCAGGCGAACGATGAACGTCTGGGGCCCGGGGACCAGGCCCAACGCTGCGGCATCGAGATCGGCTGACGCGCTCGTCGCGCCGGCAAAGTCCGATTGTCCGGATGGCAAGAACGACGACGTGACGTCGAGGCGAATCGCTCCTTGATCCGTCTGAAGCTCCATTTCCACCAGCGAGCTCGCGGTCAATGAGCTCGGAAAGCTCACCGATGCAGTGAACAAGCCCGAGGCGGGGATCGTCGCGTTCGGCAGAGGGGAGGTGATGGTTGGATACGCCGTCAACTCCCTTTCGCAGCCGACGCCGTAAATGTTGGGCAGGACGAGTGCCACCAGGGCGGCACAGAGGACTCGTTTCGTATGGGGGCGCATGCGACCTCGGAGAGATGACAGCCGCGAAAGGCGGTCGGAATGAGCGGGGCCTGGAACGAGCCCGCCGCGACTATAGGTTCCGCAAGCTACAAGACTGTGACGCCGATCTCAATCGTGTTCGTCGTCCGCCCAAGCCGTGGTGCGCTGTCCAGGACATCTTCCATCCTGGGCGCTTGGAATCATTCGGGTTTTGCAGCGGCGCACTGGTTGCGTCGGGCCTGCCATGCTAGCGTTCGGCCGTGGCAAGCGGCTCCGTCTCCAACGCTACCAAGGTGATAGTGGCAGTTGTGGTCGTCGCGATGATCGGTGTCGCGTGGGCCGTGGCTTCTCGTCGCGCCGGGACCAGCATCGCCTCGTACTATCCTCTCGAGGTCGGCAACACGTGGTCCTATCAAACCACCCAGCGCGGCCACACAAGCGGAGCGCTTGAAGTGGCAGAGACGACGAGGCTCGGAACGATGGAGCAGAGCGTGGTCGGCGTGTCGCGCCTCTCCTCGAACGAGCTTCCGATCTTCGAAGTGAGTCAGAAGGTTTACCAGACCAATTCCGAGGATGGCTCGGCGCCGCCAACGGAATCGGTGCTGCATCTGTCGGCAACTCCTACGGCGATTACGTTGCACGCCGTTGACGCGGAAGGAGCGGAAGGCTCGGACTTGCCAGAGCCGGTTTCACTCTTGACCGATCCTCCTGCCACCGAGCCGGTGACCATCGAGCAGGGCTCGTTGCAGATTTCACTCGCCGTCACGTCGCAGGAGGTCGAGGGCATCGAGGTTCCAGCGGGGAGCTTTCCCGATGCGCTCAAGATAGTCGCGGAGGGCCCTGTCTCGGGAGCGGTCTCCGACATTCCCATTCACGTCGGCAAGATCACGGAGACGACCTGGTTCGTTCGCGACGTCGGGGTCGTGAGACAAGACCGTGCTCTCGAGTACACGCTGAAGTCGGAAGACGGCGGGGAGATTCGTGTCGAAGAGAGCATCGAGCGCGTGCTCACCGACTTCTCGAAAGCCACCGACGACTGATCCACCGCCAATTGCCCAACCGTAATGCCAGTACGAGAATCGCGAGCCAGAGTAGGCCGTTGGTTGGATCGCTTCGGCTGACGCGGCAGTCCCGACTCGGTCTTGCCGCCATCTCCTGGTTCCAACTCGGCTCGCGACAGTCCGGATCGCCGGCGAAGTCGATGGTCCCGTCGCCGTCGTTGTCATAGCCGTCATCGCACTGCGGGTTCTCGATGTTTGCCGAAGCAACTGCGCAACCCGTGTCGGCCAAGTCGATGGCCCCGTCGCCGTCGTTGTCGATTCCGTCACCGCACGCCCCGGCGACGCTTCCGGGGTTGGCGGGATCGGTGCTCGAGAGGGACTCGTCATGGTTGCGAATTCCATCTCCATCTCGGTCCCACGCGATGCGCTCTCCCGAGCCGGGGGGCACGCAGGTAAACGTGGTCGCCTGACCCGGCACTTGGGCCATGGCGCGCATATCTGCTGCGGCGATGGCAGACTCGGCGAGCGAGTCCGGAACGTAGACGTCGGCCACTGGATCGTAGAGCGCGCTCCTCGAGCGGCCATTCCACACACCGTGCGCCACGAGGTCGCATTCCGTCGCAGCATCCCCCAAGATTGCCGAGAAGAACGGCGTGCCCGCCCGTTGCTCGAGCAGTCCTAGTCTGCCGTTCACCAGCGCGAAGTTGCCGTCGTCGAGGGTGACCTGTTGTCCTACGATGGGTGCCAAGTCCGAGTCGAACGCCAGCATGGCCTGCTCGACATCCCGGCGCTGCGGATCGCCCCCGTTGAACCCAACGTTGGGGTCGTTGTTGATGATACCGGGATTTCGAAACGCATCGGCGGTGAAGAAGCGAAACAAGGTGTCCGTGCTGCCGTCGTGGATGAAACCGGTGCCCCGAACCTGATCTCCCATGTGGCTCCCATTGCCAGGCAGGTTGAAGTCGACGTTGGGCATCCCGAACATGCCGACCTTCTGATAGAGATTCCGGAAGTGGGGGATTTTGAAGATCTGTGGTTCGGCCTCGAAGCTCGCATTTCTGCCGGTGCCGAAGAACCCCTGACTGGGGTCGTGCCGGTGACAGCCTTCGCAGGTGAATCCGTTGAGGCTTGCGCCGTCCGACAGCTGCCCCGTGCTTCCGTCGAAGAAGTCCATGCCCGCCTGCTGGCTCCCGTTCAAGCTGTTGTCGAGCGCCCGGACCGGGTTCGGTGGCATCGTAATCTGAAGCGCGAAGGCCGCGAAGTCGCCCATGGCGGCCTGGAAGCCGGGATCCGTTGGCGGGATGTTGCTTCCAAGTAGGCCCGGGAACGCCACGATGAAGTTCATGAAGGATACGACCTCGCTTGTGCCGTTGATTCCGAAGAAGCCATTTGACCGGTCCCCACGCCAGTGCATCGGCCCGCTGGTCGACAGGCCGCGAAGCGTTTGCGTCGTCATCGGCCCCTTCATGGGATGGAAGTCCCTGGGATCGCCACTCCCGTTCAGTCTCGACGTGTCGACTGGAAAGAACTGAAGGACGTCTTCGAAGTTGATCGCCATCGGATTCAGCGTCACGACACCATCCGGATCTCCGAGATCCCAGGCCAAGCTGTCGAAATCTCCAAACACGTGGCAGCTAGAGCACGATGCTTCCCCGTTGCTCGACGTGTTGAACGCATCGTAGAGCAACGCGCGGCCCGCAAGGATCGACTCTGGCTCGGGATTGTGGAGCGGAAAGTGGTTCGTCTCCGTGGCCGTGGTCAAATCGATGACCGAGATTGCGTTGTCGAACCGGGTGAGCACGAAGAGATTCCCGTTGGCTTCGTCGAGAGCCAGACCTGCGGGGCCACCACCGGAAACGGGCAGATAGCTCGCGCTTTCGTCGATCGGATCAAACGTGCCGTCGTCGAGCGCGGATGTCGG
>LJTN01000029.1 GCA_001303415.1 Myxococcales bacterium SG8_38 | reverse complement strand
AAAGCTGAAGTGCGACACGATCGTCTACGACACTGCCGGCCGACTCGCCATCGACGAGCCGCTGATGAAGGAGCTCCACGACATTCGATCCTCCATCGAGCCGCAGAACGTCTTTCTCGTGGTCGATGCGATGATCGGCCAAGACTCGGTCAAGACCGCCAAGTCCTTTCATGACCTGCTCGGGTTGAGCGGGATCATCTTGACCAAGCTCGATGGCGACGCGCGGGGGGGCGCAGCCATCTCCATCAAGAACGTCACCGGCACGGCCGTGAAGTTCGTGGGTACCGGTGAGAGCCTCGATCGTCTCGAGGAGTTCCGGGCCGATGGCATGGCCAGCCGGATTCTCGGCATGGGTGACGTCGTCGGCCTGATGAAGGACTTCGAAGAGGTCGTCGACGAGAAGAAGGCCGAGCAGGACGCCAGACGCATGCTGCGCGGACAGTTCACACTGGACGACTTCCTCGAGCAGCTTCAGACACTCCAAAGCATGGGTCCCCTGCAGGACCTGCTCGATAAGGTGCCCTTCTTTGCAGAGAGCGTTCCCGAAGGGTTCCAGGTCGACGAGCGAGAGATCGGGCAGATCAAGGCCATCGTCAGCTCGATGACGCGTCAGGAGCGGGCGCGCGGGGAGCTGTTCCAGAAGCAGCCCACCCGAATCATACGTGTGGCCAGGGGCTCGGGGACCAGCGAGAAGCAGGTTGCCGAGATCCTTCAGCGGTTTGCCTTCATGAAGCAGATGATGGGCAGCATCGGCTCGCAGGCTGGCATGCTGTCGAAGATTCCAGGCATGAAGCAGTTGGCTGCTGCCAATCGGCTGCGCGACGCCGTGAAGACCGGCGGCCTCGAAGGAAACCCGATGATGGCGAATCTGGCCGACAGCCTCCTCGAGGCGGCAATCGCCGAGCAGGGCGGGGGCCGTCCCGGAAGCGGGCCCGCACCCAAGCGCATCGTCGACAAAGGAAAGAAGAAGTCGAAGCGAAAGATGCAGAAGAAATCCCGGCGCAAGTCCCGCCGATGAGCCCTCGCCACGTACGCGATTGGTCTCATGTCTTCCTTCTGATCGCGATTGCGTCATGTAAGAGCGGTGGCGAGCGGCGCGAGTCAGAGCCGACGCCGGGCTTGGCCGTCGTCCTTGCCGCACGCCCTCCACGGATCGACGGCTCCCTCGAGGACCCTGCCTGGCGGCTCGCGAAGAGCACCGGTTCGTTCGTTGCGACGCGTGAGGGAGGCCCGGCGGCCGTGGAAGCTTCCGCGAAGCTTCTGTGGGACGATGGCTACCTGTATGTGGGGCTCGAAGTGCAAGACCCACTGCTCGTGGCGGGCCATGAAACGCGCGACGCATACCTTTGGGAGCAGGATTGCGTCGAGCTGATGGTCGATCCGAAGGGCGACGGGAAGAGCTATTTCGAGATCGAAGTGTCGCCTCGGGGCACCGTGTTCGACACGCGCTTCGATGCGAGGCGCGCGCCTCCGCCCTTCGGACACGTCAGCTGGGACAGCGCGGCCCGCGTCGGGGTGACCACGCGAGGGGAGATCGACGACGACCGAGCCGACGCAGGGTATACGGTCGAGATCGCGATCCCGTGGCAGGCGTTCAGTCCCGAGGGCGCCCCTGCGCGGCCGCCTGCGAGCGGCGAAGAATGGCGCGCCAACCTCTACGTCCTGGACCTTCGACGAGACGGCCAGCGGGCGGCGGCCTGGTCACCATTGGGCGCCGGTGATTTTCACGTGCCGCATCGATTCGGTAGCATCACCTTCCAAGGCCCGGAAAGACTTGAATCGCCCGAGGGCCCTCACTAGGGTCTACCTGGGCGGGCCGACCCGCACACGATGCTCCGCACACGCCTCATCGCTGGTCGCACCTCGGGTCTGATTCTCAGCGCCGTTTTCGCTTCGGTGATGATGCTCGTGAGCCACGTCGAGGTGGTCCTCGAGCCATTGCGCGTGGATCCCGCCCGCCCCGCGCCCGTCACCCTTCGGATTCCGGCGAGCTACCTCCCCAAGGAGACCCTTCGGCAGCGTCGCGGACCCGCGCAACCTCTGGTCATCGAACGCGGAGAGGTAGCGAGCGATCCGGAGCAGCAGCGCCTCGTTCGGGCATTCGAGCGAGAGCGACGGCCGCCCGACCGGGGCATGTTGCTCGGCGTTTGGGTCAGCTATTTCTTGGTCGCATACATCTTTCTCGCCTACCTGCGATCCTTTGCCGGCGGCCGCGGCAGCTTGTTGCGCACGCAGGCCGGCCTCTTGGTGCTAGTGGGTGTCACATGCCTCGCTGCGAAGGTGCTTTTTCTCTTCACGGGCCTCCTACCCTTCGTTCTGCCGTTGGCGACCGTCCCTTTGTGGGCGGCTCTCTACTTCAACCGGGCCACGGCAACGGCCTGCGGGCTCGCCATTGCCTTGCTTTGCGCCTCGTTCCTACACTTCGCAATGCCGGTGATCGTCGTGTACCTCGCGACCACGCTCGGAGTGGTGATCTTCTTCCACGACCGCAAGCACGCGACCCACATGCTGGTTGCGGGAAGCGCAGCCGGGGTGTTTGCCGCGCTGGTTCTGATCAGCGTCGCATTGGCGGCCGGCAACGCGATCGACGTTGTCGGAGACGTGGCGGCGCTCGAGAAATCGGTGGTGCTCTCCACGGTGGCCGGCGGGATGGCCTCCGGCCTTCTCGCCCTGCTGTTGCAGCGACTCGCCACCGCCACCTTGGGTGTGGTGACCCGCGGACGGCTCCAGGAGCTCACCGACGTCGATCAACCTCTGCTTCGCAAGATGGCGAGGGAGGCCCCCGGCTCCTGGCAGCATGCGCGCGCGATGGCGAACCTGGCGGAGGGGGCGGCGGCGGCCATCGGAGCCGATTCGTTGCTGACGCGCGTCGGGGCGTACTATCACGATCTTGGAAAGACGATTCAGCCCAAATACTTCGTGGAAAATCTGGCCCCGGGCGAGCCGTCACCGCACGAGGATCTCGATCCTGACGTCAGTGCGGACGCCATCATGGCGCACGTCGTGGAGGGCGCGCGCATCCTACGAGAGGGAGGCATCCCCGAGCCAGTGGTCGAGTTCGCCTACACGCACCATGGGACGAGCGTGATCGAGTACTTCTGGCACAAGTGCCTGGAAGCCGGAAACCCCAAGGGCCTTTCCGAGACGGCTTTCCGCTATCCTGGAATGCGGCCGCGGACCAAGGAAACCGCCATCCTGATGCTGATCGACGCAATCGAGGCTGCCGCCCGCACCGTGGACGAGCCGAGCCGGGAGAAGTTCGAGACCATCGTGCAGCGCGTGATGAACATCAAGCTCAGGCAAGGTCAGCTCGACGAGTCGGGACTGACGGTGGAAGACCTTCGCGTGCTCCAAAGCACGCTCACGGACACGCTGTGCAACGCCTATCACAATCGGATCAAATATCCTTGGCAGGACAAGGCGGCTGAGGGCGAGCCAGCGCTTCCCGCACCGGGCGTCGCGACCGAGCGAGACGTGGCGCGGGAGCGAAGTCGTGAGTCGACGTAGCTGGTACTCATTCGTTTGTCTCGGTGTCGTTTCGTGCCTGGCCGGTTGCGACCAGCTCGGCAACCCGCAGCAGCACGCCACGGGGCCGACCGCTTGGGACGATCAATACGGCCATCTGGTCACGACCACGCGCTCGTTCCAAAACGAAAAGACGATCCGGCGTCTCGTGTCGGAGGAGCTGGATGATCTCGACTACGCCGATCCTTCGATCGGCCCGTCCGAGACGCTGACCTTGGTTTTCGTGGTGCCGCGCAGGATCCGCGTGAGACACGGTCCCACCTTGACGCTCGTGACGATTCTCAAGCTCCCCGATCGACCGCCTATCTTCCGTAGATGGACCGTTCCGGCATCGTCGCGCCACTGGAGCGCGGCGTTCGCCTTGCCCGGACCTCCGGTGAGCGCCGTCACGTCCGTGGCGCCATGAGCCCGGATCGGGTCTCGCGGACGTCGGGGAATTCTTCGAGGCTGCGCCCTTCGCTTCGAAACTCTTCGATCGAACCCAAGAACCCGTGGGCGATCTCCGGGTCGAACTGGCTCCCGCCGCACCGCTCGATTTCGGAGATCGCAATGTCGTGCGCAAGCGCCTTCCGGTAGGCGCGGTCGCTCGTCATCGCGTCATAGGTATCCGCGACGGCGATGATGCGCGCGATCAGCGGCACGTCGTTGCCTTTCAAGCCAAGCGGATAGCCGAGCCCGTCCCAGCGCTCGTGATGCAGATGGACGCCAGGAATCAAGGGATGCAGGAACTCGATCGGTTGCAAGATATCGCGGCCGTGCTCGGGGTGTTGCTTGAAGATCTCGTATTCTTGCTGCGAAAGCTTGCCTGGCTTGTTCAAGTTCATCACGCAGCCGATCTTGCCGATGTCGTGCATCAGGGCCGACTGCCTGACGATCTCGATTTGCTCGTCGCTGAGCTCCAGCTTGATGGCGAGTATCTGCGCGTACGCCGCCACGCGCGCAGAATGACCTGCGGTGTAGCGGTCCATCTTGTCGATCGCGCTCGCGAGACCCCGAATGGTCTGTTTGAAGGTCGCTTGCAGGTCCTCGTAGAGGCGGGCGTTTTCGATGGCGGCCGAGGCGCGATCGGCCGTCGCGTGCAAGAGCTTGCGTTGGCCCTCGTCGAAGCGCTTGCCATGGGTGTAGCTCACGGCGCACAAGAAGCCGATGGTGTCGCCACGGGCTGCCAGGCGCGCGACTGCCAACGATTGCGGTGCAGGGTCTTCGCCGACGTCGTCGAAATAGCGCCAGCATCGATCCGCATGCTCGAGAAGCGCAGGCGCATGGGCAAAGTGCTCACTCAGCGCCGTGATGCTCAAGGTATCGGGCTCCCGCCTGAGTCGAAAGCTCGGGCTCACCTCGGTAGTGCGCCGATAGAAGCTCCCTCCCCCGTCGCTCAAGAGCACCGTCACCAAGTCTGAATCGACCTCGTCGATGGCCGCCCGGCTCAGCGTGTGCACCACTTGCTCGAGGGAGAGACTGGCCGCGATGGCTTCGCTCACCTTGTAGAGCGACAGCGCCTCTTTGAGCCTGAAGTTCTCGGCCTGAAGCCTCTGCTTTTCGAGGCCTCTCCGAATCGTGTGGACCACCTCTTCCACTTTGAACGGCTTGAGCACGTAGTCGTAGGCGCCCTGCTTCATCGCCTCGATCGCGGTCTCGACCGTGCCAAAGCCCGTCATGATGATGGTCACGACGTGGGGGGTGTGCTTGCGGATCGCGCCGAGAAGCTCGAGGCCACCCATGTTGGGCATTTTCAGGTCGCTCAGCACGAGATCGAACCGATCGCGCGACAGCTCCACCAGCGCGCTGCTGCCGTCCTCGGCCGTGCGGACATAGAAGCCCTCCATGCTCAGGAAGTCCGCCAGAATCTCCCGAATCACTTCCTCGTCATCGACCACGAGGATCTTCGCGACGTCTTCCCCAAGCTGACCGCTCATGCGCGTAACGCCTTCGCTAGTACTCCGCTGCCGGCAGGTGTGTCAAATGTGCGTCCCAGCCTCATTGCCGCCCAGCGCACACTTTGATACATCGCGGCAGAGCTTGCCATCCACTCCTCGGATCACTTCGCTTGCGTGGCTCATCTATGGGCCGCTGACCTTGGGCGGCCTGCTCTGGGCGCGGATGTCTGGCGGGCGGTGGGCCTGGTCGCTCGACGCGGCGTGGATGGCAGCGCCTTTTCGGACGCGCCTCGCCGTCTCGCTCGGCCTCGGCCTCGGCGTGGCGCTGGTGGTGGTGGCCCTTACTCCGCGTCTGGTGGAACGGGCCGAGTGGGCGCGTGCGCTTCACGCCGAGCTGAAGACGATCATCGCGCCCCTTTCGAAGCCGGAGATCACGATGCTCGCCCTCGCTTCCGGTGTTGCCGAGGAGATCTTCTTTCGCGGCGCCATGCAGCCCGTGCTGGGCCTCGTCGTCGCTTCGTTGATCTTCGGTGCGTTTCACCTCGGACCGAGAAAAGCGTTTCCAGCGTGGGCCATTTGGGCGTTCGCCCTCGGCCTTCTATTCGGCATTATCTTCGAGCTCACCGGGACCCTCTGGGGTCCAGTGTTGGCTCACGTTTGGATCAATCAGCGCAACATGCTGTTCCTGCGACGCCATTGACGCTTCGAGCGCGCATTTCTACCCTGAGAGGATACCGTGGAGAGCGAAATAAAGACGAGGGTCACGCCCTTCTCGGAGCCTCCAATCTCCGTGCCGCGCGGACAGGATTGCGTCGTCGTCATCTACGCGCCTTCCTCGAATCAGCTCGGCAAGCGCTTCTCTCTGCTCGACGGCACGGTCATGATCGGACGCGGCAGCGAGAACGACGTCGTTCTGCACAGCGACAGTGTTTCGCGACGGCATGCCCGCATCGAAGCCAGAGGTGATGCATATCACCTCGTCGACATCGGCTCGACCAACGGCACCTACGTCAACGACGAGCTCGTCCAAGAACGGCGGCTTGGTCGTGGGGATCAGATCAAGATCGGTGACACGATATTGAAGTTCCTGAGCGGAGCCGATCTCGAAGCGCAGTATCACGAGACCATCTACCGAATGACCATCATGGATGGCCTCACCGGGATTCACAACAAGCGCTACTTCGTCGAACAGCTCGATCGCGAGCTGTCTCGCGCGACGCGGCACCGCCGTCCGTTGACCTTGGTGATGTGCGACATCGATCATTTCAAGATCATCAACGACGAGCTCGGACACTTGGCCGGAGACTACGTGTTGAAGGAAGTCGCGCAATTGGCGAAGAGCCGCCTCCGCCCCGACGACGTCATCGCGCGTTACGGTGGCGAGGAGCTCGCCGTCATCCTTCCGGAAACCGACGTGGCGGGTGGAAAGCTGATCGCCGAAGAGCTCCGCCAGATGATCGCGACGGCGAGCTTCGTGTTCGAGGGCGGAGACATCGACGTCACGGTTTCCTGTGGCGTGGCGCAGCTCGATCCGGGCTGGCGATCCTACGATTTCGTCAAGGCAGCCGATGAGATGCTCTACGAAGCCAAGCGCGCGGGGCGAAACCGGGTGCATCCGCGTTGAGCGGGAGCCACTTCTGTCCGTGCTACTCTCGGCGTCCGATGCGCACGATTGAAGAAGCCCTGGCTTCGATGCTGCCCGCCTTCGTTCCGATTGGCGAGGAAAAGCTGCACCTCAGGCAAGCGGCCGGACGTCATCTGTCCCGAGATATCGTCGCGCTCGTCGACTCGCCCCCGTTCGACAACAGCGCCATGGACGGCTACGCGGTGCGGGCCGAGGACGTGGCTTCGTCCACGCCCGATGCACCAGTCGAGCTCCGAGTGCACGGCGAGTCGCGTGCAGGTGCATCGCTTCCCGCGCCGCTGAGCCCGCGTGTCGCCTGCCGCATCTTCACGGGGGCGGCGCTACCAGCCGGCGCCGACACCGTGGTCGCGCAAGAGGACACCGAGCCCACGAGAGATGGGGTGCGAATCCGGGAAGCTGCTACCAGAGGACAGCATGTCCGGCGCCACGGAAGCGACCTCCGCGCCGGCGAGATCCTGCTCCGCGCCGGCGACCGGCTGTGGCCAGGTGAGATCGGCTTGCTGGCCAGCCAGAACATCGCCGAGGTCCACGTATACCGACAGCCCAAGGTCGCCATCCTTTCGACCGGCGACGAGCTCCGGGAGCTCGGGGCCGCGCTCGATCCCGGGACCATCGTGAACTCGAATGTCTATGTATTGACCGAGATGCTGCGCTCCCTGGGCGCCATCCCGGTGCCGCTACCAGCCGCTCGCGACGATCTCGCCGAGATCGAAAAAGCGCTGCGTCAAGCACTCGAGGCCGATGTCGTGATCACGATGGGCGGCGTATCGGTCGGAGCCTACGACCTCGTCCACGACGCGTTCGAGCGGATCGGCATCGAGCCGGCGTTCTGGAAGGTTCGAATCAAGCCGGGGAAGCCGGTCGCGTTCGCACGGTACCAGGGCAAGCCCATCATCGGTGTGCCGGGCAACCCGATCAGCGCGATGATCACGTTCGAGGTGCTGGTCGCTCCAGGCCTCCGTGCCATGCTCGGGGACCCCCAACCGCACCCCCAGCCGGTTTCTGCGAAGCTGCGGGGGCCCTACCACCGCCGCCCAGGACGAACCGAGATCGCGCGCGGGGTCGCCACGAGAGAGGGCGATGATATCGTCGTCGCCCTCCACGAACAGCAAGGCTCGGGCTCGTTGCCCTCGTTCGTGGGGGTCAACGCGCTGGTCATCCTGCCCCCCGAAAGTGCGGATTTGCAGGCGGGAGACCGAGTCGACACGATTCTCTGGGGGTCCGGTCTCCGCTCTGCACGCTCGTTTTTCGACGGTCGGGGCTAGTCGTTTTCGTTGCAATTACGATGCATTGAATCATGCCATCTTGACTAGCGGGGCGCGATCACTATGCTCGCGCTCCCTCAAAAGGGGGGTGACGAGCATGAAGAAAGCCGAGCTGAAGCGGTTCCGGTCCATCCTGGAAGAAAAGCGGGAGGCCGTAATTCGTCGGGCCCGTGAGACCATGGATCAGGACATGACGCTGGACGCGGCCGAGCTTCCCGACGAGATGGACCTCGCGTCGAGCGAATACATGCAGTCTTTCACCTTTCGTCTGCGCGGCCGGGAGCGCGTCTTCTTGCAGAAGATCGACAAAGCTCTCAAGAAGCTCGACGAAGGCGTCTTCGGGATCTGCGAGGACTGCGAGGAGCCCATTGGAATCAAGCGCCTCGAGGCGCGCCCCGAAACCGAGCTCTGCATCCGCTGCAAGGAGGATGAGGAGCGGACGGAACGAGATTTCGCCTAGACTGAGCACACCCCGAACTGAGTCGTTTCAAGGTGCACTCGGCCTAGCTGCCCCGCTGCACGCGGCTCTTCACGCCGTGGATGACTCGCCAGACCACCAGCATCACCAGCGGAACGGCAACGGCGAACACCAGCTTCTTTCCGAACGGAAGACCAGCCCATGCGAGGCCCTCGTAGACGTAGCCGAGCAGCCCCATGAGGTAATACGTGATGGCCACCACCGACAGACCCTCGACTGCCTGTTGCAGCCGGAGCTGCACCTCGCTCCGCTGATTCATCGAGCTTAGAAGCTGGCGGTTTTGGCCCTGGATGGAGAGCTCCACCCGCGCACGGAGCAGGTCGCTCGTCTGGCTGATTCGCCGAGATAGGCCTTCGAGCCGATCGCGAACCGCGTTGCAGGTCCGGATTCCTGGAGCCAGGCGCCGCTCGATGAAGACATGCACGGGCTGCAGCCCAGGGATCTTGTCCTCGGCCAGCTCCCGAAGCCGCTCCTGCACCAGCTCGTAGTACGCGTTCGTCGCTGCGAATCGGTAGGTCGTATCGGACCGGTGGCGTTCGACACGCGCCGCGAGCCTCGAAAGCTCGTCTAGAAGCCCGTGCTGGTCGGCCTCCTGTTCGGCGTGGGTGAGCTCCTGGTTGATGCGCGCGAGCTCCCGCTCCATGGATCGGACCTCCGGGGTCATCTCACGAGCCACGGGCAGCGCCAAGAGCGCCATCACGCGGTAGGTCTCGACTTCGAGCACGCGTTGCACGAGGCGCCCGGCCTGAAGGGGCGTGAGGCTCGGGGCTTGCAGCAACGCCCGGCCGAAGCCGTCGGAATGGAGCCGGAAGCTGCCGTACAGAGACGCCGTTCCCTGGCGCACCAGGCCACCGCGCAGCGACTGACCCTCGAAGTAGCGCTCGAGGTCTCCCGCCTCGAGCTCCCCAGCGGCCCGCGTGAAGGCGAGATGCAGGGCCACGGTCACCCTCCCCGGGGTCTTCGTGAGCCAATCTCTCGGGATCTGAGCGAGCGCATTGGGCTGCTGCATCGGGTCCCCATCGACTTTGCGAATGAAGGTATACGTCGAGAATTCCGTGTGTCTTTCCCAACGAAGCTCGAAGCTGCCGAAGGTTTGATAGAAGCACGACGCGCCCTCGGCGGGCCTGGGCGCGCTGAACCGCGAGCAGAGCTCCGCGAGGTGTCCATTCTCGGCTGCACGCTCCTCCTCGCTGGTCTGGACGGCGATGTGGCTGATAGCACAGGGGGTTTCCACCAGAGGAGAAGGCCGGCTGTGGAGCTCCTCGTAGAGCTCGGTCCGCCGGGGATGCACCTCGAGCATCGCCCGAGGGGCGTCCACCGAAGGCCAATCGGGCGCACGCTTGGAGCTCGGTTCGGTCACCGCCTCACTCCGCTGCGGCAGGCCTCGTGCTAGTTCTCGGCTGTGGCTGCGGCAGCACGATGGTGAACGCCGTGCGTCCGGGCTCGCTGTCGACCGATACGGTTCCGCCGTGGTCCTCGACGATGCTTTGGACAATGGCGAGCCCTAGGCCCGTTCCGCCCTGCTTGCCGTGTGTCGTGAACGATTCGAACAGACGCCCGCGGATCTCCTCCGACACCCCTGGGCCGTCATCCGAAAACGTCAGCACCAAGTTGCCGCTCTCCGAGCGATCGACTTCCAGGCGGCAGACCCCGCCGCGATCCCCGATGGCTTCGGCGGCATTGCGCGCGAGATTGTGGAACACGCGCTGCATCTTCTCCTCGTCGAAGTGCGCCACGCCGCGGTCGCGCAGGAAAAGCTCTAGACGGACGCCACGCTCCGCGAGCTCGGGCCTGAGCTGGTCGGCGAGCTCCTCGAAGAAGTTGTGAAGGTAGACGCGGCGGATGAGTATCCGCCTCTCGCCCTTCGCAAAGGCCAGCGTCTCTCCCATCATGGTCTTCAGCAGCTGGACCTGACGCCGAACCGATGCCGCCAACTCGCGGCGTTTCTCCCGTTCGCTCTCTTCGACGAGCATCTGTGTGTAACCCGAGATGACGGTCAGCGGTGTCTTCAGATCGTGAAGCATGCTCGATAAGAATCGTCCGAGCGTGGTGAGCCGTTCTTGGCGCGCTTTGTGGGCGCGCGACTGCGCCTGGGAAATTGCAGTGGAAAGATGGCCTGCAATGACGGTGGCCATCTTGAGGTCATCGTCGATGAACGGGGCCCGCCCTCCGGCCTTGTTGAGAAGCTGCAGAGCGCCGGCGCCTTCATCCCACCGAAGCGGAACACACAAGACCGACTTTGGATGATAGCCGACCTCGTCCGAGATGTGCGCGGAGTGACGAGGATCCTCGTCGACTTGGTTGACGATCTGCGGACGGCCATGTTCGGCAACCCATCCCGAGATGCCTTGACCGGCCTTGATCTTCATCTTCTTGACCCGATCCGGCTCCCCTCCGACCGCGGCGCGGAACGTCAAATCGCCCGTGTGCTCGTCTGCAAGCAGTATCGAAGCAGCCTCGGCGTCGGTTGCACGCATGGTCCGGGCAAGCACACCCGCCAGGAGGTCGTCGAGCTCCATGGCGCTCGCCGCCACCTGGGTGATCTCGAAAAGCACATCGAGCTCCCGGATCTTCTTTTCGAGCTTTTCCTTTGTCTCCAGCAGCTCGATGTTCTTCCCGACGACCGAAAGGAACAGTCTCGAGTTCTCGATGGAGACGGCGGCATGGCTGGCAAGCGCCGTGAGGAGCGCCTCGTCGCCCACCGTGAAGTGGCCCTCGTGCTTGTTGAGCACTTGAACCACCCCGATGGTTCGCCCATGCTGGTTTTTCATGGGAACGCACAACGTGGAACGCGTTCGATACCCGGTGCGCCGGTCCCATTCGGCATCGAAGCGGACGTCCTGGTAGGCATCCTTGATGTTGAGCGGCTTGCCCGTCCTGGCCACGGTGCCCGCCAGCCCCTCGCCGGGCTTGAGCCGAATCTCGTGGACCTCCTCGCCCTGGGTGACCTTGGACCAGAGCTCGTCGGTCTCCTCGTCTAGGAGGTAGAGGGTCGAGCGGTCGGCTTCCATGACCTCGCTGATGCGGTCGAGGATCATCTCGAGCAGCTCGCCGAGGTCGAGGGTGGACCCGAGCGCCGCGCTGATGTCCTGTAGCGCGCGCAGCTTGGCGCGCTCCCGCTCGACGACGCTTTGCAGCCGAAGCGTTTCCTGGCCGTCTCGATCCCCGTCCGATGCCATTGTCAGGTCGATACTCCCCCGAATCCGGGCTTAGAAGCAACGACCTTCGGGGCTTGGCTATTCCCCTTGGCGCAATTCGGCCCTGTCGCCCATGCGGACCGCCCTGGTCGCTTTCTCCAGCATCACGGCGGTTGTCGTCGGCTGTACGTTGACGGCTCGTCCGATGGCGACGACCTCCCAGGGGTAGTGTTTGGGGGGATCGGGAAGCGGCACCGACGTCTCGATTTCCCGGCCGATCCTTCCTTCCGCGCTACGCCGCCATTCGTCTCCCTGCCGCACGATGTAGAACCGATTGCCGACCACGACGCCCTGCTCGGCGCCCACGTCCACGAAGATGATCTGATTGGTGGATGGAAGCTTGCGCGGATACAGATTGGCCACGACGGTCGCCCGGAGCGAGCGATCGGCTGGCACGACGTTCACCCAATAGAATCTGCGCTCCATCGGCGCGATCCGGAGGCCGCGCTCCACGACGTCGAGGGCGTCGGTCACCACCGCACGCCCAATCTGATGCTCGTGATCGTAGTCCTGGAGCCTGACTTCGCCGAAGATTCGAACGAGCGTCCCCTTTTCTTGGTTCTGGCGTTCGACGGCGTCGATGGTTTGGAAACGCTCGCTGGGCTCGATCGTTCGGAAGAGCGCATAGGTCTTGCCTATCTCGGGCTGCACGTCTTCTCGAAAGCGCACATAGGTATTGTCGAAGTCGGAGAGCATCATGTGCTCTTCGTTTGCAGCGATGATGTAGCCCGCGTTCTCGAGCGCGTTCTTGTCGAGAAAGCCGTACTCGGCCACGTAGATCGCCTCGCCCCCAGGGCCTCTGCCCCTGGCTCGCGTGAAGCCTCGAGGAGCGACCTTCACGACCTCGTCGTCGCCCGGTCGAAGCCGGATTTCCGAGCCGGGATAGATCCAATGCGGATTGGTGATATCCGGGTTGTACGACCAGACCCGCGGCCATGCGTAGGGGTCGCCGTAGTATCGCTCGGTGATGTCCCAAAGCGTATCTCCCTCGATGACGGAATGCGTCTCGGGCATGTCCGCAGGGACTTCGACCTTTTTCTTCTCGGCCTCTTGGTCGTTCATGACCACGTCGACCTGCGCCAGCGCGGTGCCTGCCACCAGCACAGTCGCCATGCTCATCCATCCCACCAGCTTCATGATGCGTCCTCCCGCAACGCCAGTCGCGCCGCCGCGGTATTCGGGAACTGCTCCCTAACCTTGTCGAAGTAAGCCTGAGCACGAGCCGTATCACCGCGTCTCAGATAGATTTGCCCCATGCGGTAGAGCGCGTCCGGCGCCTTATTGCCCCAGGGATGCAGCTTGTCGATGCGTTCGAAGTATTGCAGTGCCGGCCCGTACTCGCGCCGCAGGTAGTGGATTTCGCCGCACCAAAAGAGCGCATTGTCCGAATAGGGATGGCTCGGGTGCACTGCTAGAAATGCATCCAGCTCGACCAACGCCTCTTGGAATCGTTCATCGCGAATCAAGCTGAGCGCTCTACGATATCCTTCGATGCTCGCATCGGAATCGGACGCCGGCCCCGGCTCTTGCGGCTCCATGAGAACCGGTAGGTCCGGCACGTCCGAGGTGATGGGCAGACGCTCGTCGACGAGCTCGCCATCCAGCCGGAGCACCTGTCTCTCTGATTCGACGGCGTCAGGCTCGGTCCAGGGCAAGGCATCATCGCCCGCGCGCTTCCTACCGCGCTCGGGCTCGCGCTCCTCGGCTGCCTTGATCTCCTGAACCTCCGCACGGGCGAGCGCGAGCTGGCTCCGCAGCACTCGAAGCTCTTGCTCCTGCTCCTCGTTTTGCAAACGAAGCGCGGTGAGCTCGGCGTCCCGGGTCGATTCCTCGGACGCATTGCGGGTCTGGGAATGCAGCCCCACCGAGCTACAGCCGAACACTGTCGTCACGACGACCGTTGCTACGAGCCTCTTCACGGCATACCCCGCATCCGGATCGTAGGTACGGCAGAGGACGCACGTCAAAAAAGACGTGCCTAGCGCCAGGTGCCAAGTGCCCGAAATCGCTGATATCGCTCGGCGACCAGCGCAGCGCCTGAACGCCCGCGCAACTCGTCGAGATGAGCGCGGATCCGATCGCGCAGCAGCCTTGCGGCTTCCTCGGGTTTGCGGTGGGCCCCACCCGTCGGCTCCCGAACCACCTCGTCGATGACGCCGAGCGACGCCGCATCATGCGCCAAGAGGTGAAGCTGC
Source organism: Myxococcales bacterium SG8_38 (assembly GCA_001303415.1). Classification (GTDB taxonomy): domain Bacteria; phylum Myxococcota_A; class Polyangia; order Polyangiales; family Houyiibacteriaceae; genus SG8-38. The sequence goes on along the minus strand of LJTN01000029.1, from coordinate 63,881 downwards.
TCTGCCGCTTCGGGGCCGCGCGCTGCGTCCCGCCACAAGATCGAGGCGCATCCCTCCGGTGTGATCACACTGTAGGTGGCAAACTCCTGCATCAGGACGCGATCGGCCACCCCGATGGCCAGAGCGCCGCCCGACCCGCCCTCACCCACGACCGTGCTGATAATCGGCACTCGAAGCTGACTCATGGTTTCGATCGCGCGCCCGATCGCCTCGGCCTGCCCGCGCTCCTCGGCGCCGATGCCCGGGTAGGCACCGGGTGTATCGATGAATGTGAGCACCGGCCGCATGGCTTGCTCCGCGAGCTTCATGATGCGAATGGCTTTTCGGTAGCCCTCCGGATGCGCCATGCCAAAGTTGCGATACGCCTTGTCCTTGGCCGTTCGGCCCTTTTGATGTCCCACGACTGCAACGATTTCCGCGTCGAAACGCGCAAATCCACACATGATCGCAGGATCATCCCGAAACGCGCGGTCGCCATGGAGCTCGACGAAGTCGTCGAACAGCAGGGCGAGGTAGTCTCGGAAGTACGGACGGTCTGGATGACGGCTGAGCTGCACCTTCGTCCAGACGTCAAGGTCAGCGTAGAGCTCGCGTTGGAGCCGGTCGGCCTGCGTTTCGAGCGCGCGGATCTCCGCATCGATCGCCGCGGCTTCGGGGTCGTCGGCCTCGGTCAGCGCTTTGAGGGCCGCGATTCGTTCCTCGAGCTCGACCAACGGCTCTTCGAAGTCCAGGTGCGCCATGTTCTCCGCATGCTTCGCACATCTGAAGAGCGTCGCAAAGCCCTCGCTAGACCGAGTACACCCTGAGCTGATCCGCCCTCGAAGCCTCAGGACGCCGATTCGCCCGCCGCTCGTCTAGTCGCGCTCGGCGCCGCCCAACAGCTCGAAGACCTTGGTCGGCCTTGTCTTGCCCTTGAGTTGCTCGTCGGGGAGCTCTCTCAGCTCGAACTGGCCGCCCAGCTTTTCACGGGTTCCCTCGCTGATCAGCGTCTGCCCCGGCTTTGCGATCGCGCACAGGCGGGAGCCCGTGTTCACGGGGTCGCCGATCACGGTGTATTCGAGCGCTTCGCTGCTTCCGATGTAGCCGGCGACCACTTCCCCCGTGTTGATGCCGATGCCGATCTCGAAAGGCGGCAACCCACGCGCTTCGTGACCCAAGTTCAGCGCGGCCATCGCTGCCTGCATTTCGAGCGCCGCGCGCACGGCGCGGACCGGATCGTCGAGATGAGCGACAGGCGCTCCGAAGAGCACCATCATCTCGTCACCGATGAACTTGTCGAGCGTTCCCTCGTAGCGGAACACGATCTCGACCATGCGCTCGAAATACTCGTTGAGCGCATCGACCACCACCTGCGGCGCGCAAGACTCGCTGATGCCGGTGAAGCCCCGAATGTCCGCGAAGAGGATGGTGGTTTCTCGAAGCTCCCCGCCTTTCTTCACCTCCAGCTCGCCGGAGAGGACCTGCTCTGCGATGGCGGGAGACAATAGACGGCGAAAACGCTCGCGCATCACGGCCTCCTGCTCGAGCTTCTTCGCAAACAGGGTGTTTTGTATTGCGATCGCAGCCTGGCTGGCGACCGTTTCGAAAAGCGCCAGGTCCTTCTCGGTAAACGCGTGGGTCGCGAGCTTCGAGTCCAACATCATGACCCCGAGAACCGTATCCTTGTGCAGGAGCGGAACGCACATGGTTGAACGGATTCCTTGCATGATCACGGATTGCGCGCTCTGAAAGCGAGCATCCGACGAAGCATCGTGCGACAGGACGGCTTCCTTTTCGCGGACCACGGTGTCGAGGACGGTCTTCGATACGACGACCTCTTGATCCGGGTCGACCCCCTCGCCCGTTCGCACCGAAACGGGCTCGAGGAGCCCTCGGTCGTCATGGAGGAGAATCACCCCTCGGTCCGCCGGGACGAGCCGGAAAGCGACTTCGAGGATCTTGTTGCACAAAGCCGTGACACTGGTTCCAATCTCAATGGCGCGCGTCACTTCGTAGCTCGCGCGGAGCTTCTCGTAGTCGCGGCGCAGCGACGCTTCGTCCTCGATCAGCTCTTCGGCGAAAAAGGTCTTCTCCGCTAGAACGGAAACCTTCGCGCGAATCAACGGGCCCGCGTCCGAGTCGCCGATCTTGAAACGGTTGGTGGCGTCCTGAAGCTCTTCGGCCCCGAGGCCATCGAAAGAAATGTGCGTGCTACGCCGTGCGGGCTCGAAAACGATGCGCGTGGAGCCGATGGTGATCTCGTCGCCGGGCTCGAGCCGTCGCTCCTGCACACGTTGGCCGTTGACGAAGGTGCCGTTGAGCGAGCCGAGGTCCCGCAGGACGTAGTGACCCGCGACCAAGTCGATGTGGCAGTGCTCCTTCGAAACGACCCGATCGAGAACCTGGTGCGTGTTGCGGGGGTGGCGCCCGAGCGAATTGTGGCGAAAGAGCTGACGCTCCTGCCGCCCGCTCGGCCCCATGATGGTGATGCGAGCCATGACCCCCTCACCCAGGCTACCTGGGGCACTGTCAGGCTGCAAAGATGGCGCCGTGGCCTAGACCGAGCACACTCTGAACTGATCCGCCCTCAAAGCCTCAGGACGCCTGATTCGGCCTAGAGCGACGACTCGTTCGGCTTGGTCTCGACGATGTACTCCTGCACCGCGCTCTTGACGGGCCGGGCGAAGTAGACTTTTTGATCGGCGATTTCCCGCAGCGCGGTCACGATCGGCTTGTTCTTGCTGTGCACGAGCGACGGCGCCCCCTTGAGCAGCTGCCGGGTCCTTCGGGCAGCCAAGATGACAAGCGCAAAGCGGTTTTCCTCGTGCTCCAAGCAATCTTCGACGGTGACGCGTGCCATATGGCGGCGGAGGCTAGCAGGGCCCCATGGCGCGGGCAAACCCGTGCGCCCGGGGGTAAGAAACATCCCCCACGGCGGTTGACTCCTCGACTTTCAGGATTAGGTTGCGGCCCATCAGCACTCTCGGTCGATGAGTGCCAACGAGTTACCGGGTAGCGTAAATACCCGAAATGGAGGGATTAAATGGCCATTCGTCCATTGCATGACCGCGTCCTGGTCAAGCGAGTCAAGGAAGAAGAGAAAACCAAAGGCGGCATCATCATTCCGGATACCGCCAAGGAGAAGCCGATCGAGGCCAAGGTCGTGGCCGTCGGGACGGGCCGGCTTCTCGACAACGGGGAGGTTAAGCCTCTCGCCGTGAAGAAGGGCGACCTCGTTCTGTTCGGCAAGTACGGCGGGACCGAGGTCAAGATCGACGGCGAAGAGCATTTGATCCTCCGCGAAGACGACATCCTCGGAATTATCGAATAGGAGACTGCGAAACATGGCTGCGAAAGAAATCATTTACGATACCCACGCTCGTGACCGCATTCTGAAGGGCGTCAACGCGCTGGCCAATGCGGTGAAAGTCACGCTGGGCCCCAAGGGTCGCAACGTGGTCATCGAGAAGAGCTTCGGGGCGCCAACCGTCACCAAGGACGGGGTCACGGTGGCCAAAGAAATCGAGCTTGGGGACAAGTTCGAGAACATGGGCGCCCAGATGGTGCGGGAGGTCGCCTCCAAGACCTCCGACATCGCCGGTGACGGGACAACCACGGCCACCGTACTTGCTCAGGCGATCTTCCGTGAGGGGAGCAAGATGGTCGCCGCCGGCCACAATCCGATGGAGATCAAGCGCGGAATCGATGCAGGCGTCCTCAAGGTCGTCGAAGAGCTGAAGTCGCTTTCCAAAGCAACCAAAGACCCGAAGGAAATCGCCCAGGTTGGAACGATCAGCGCCAACGGCGATCGCACGATTGGTGAGATCATCGCCGATGCGATGGAAAAGGTCGGCAAGGAAGGCGTGATCACCGTCGAGGAGGCCAAAGGTCTCGAGACGGAGCTCGACGTCGTCGAGGGAATGCAGTTCGACCGCGGCTATCTCTCGCCCTACTTCGTGACCGACCCCGAGCGGATGGTTGCGGAGGTCGAGGAGCCCTACATCCTCATCGTCGAAAAGAAGATCTCGAACATGAAGGATCTTCTTCCCGTGCTCGAGGCGATCGCGCGCCAGCAAAGGCCGCTCGTGATCATCGCGGAGGACGTGGAAGGCGAAGCGCTGGCCACGTTGGTCGTCAACAAGCTGCGAGGCACTTTGCAGACCGCCTCCGTCAAGGCGCCAGGCTTCGGTGATCGCCGCAAGGCCATGCTTCAGGACATCGCCATCCTCACCGGCGGCACCGTGGTGAGCGAGGATCTCGGCATCAAGCTCGAGAACGTGACGCTCAACGACCTCGGCCGCGCGAAGCGAGTGACCATCGACAAGGAGAACACGACCATCGTCGACGGCGCCGGCAAGAAGAAGGACATCACCGGCCGCATCGAGACGATCCGCAAGCAGATCGAGGAAACCAGCAGCGACTACGACCGTGAGAAGCTGCAAGAGCGGTTGGCCAAGCTCGTCGGCGGCGTCGCGGTGATCAAGGTCGGCGCGGCCACCGAGGTCGAGATGAAGGAGAAGAAGGCACGCGTCGAGGACGCCCTTCATGCGACGCGAGCTGCGGTCGAGGAAGGGATTGTTCCCGGTGGCGGTGTGGCCCTCATTCGCTCGCAAGGAGCGCTCGACAAGCTCGAGGTCAGCAGCGAGCAGAGGGTGGGCGTCGAGATTCTTCGGCGCTCGATCGAGGAGCCGCTTCGCCAGATTGCGGCCAACGCCGGGCTCGAGGGCTCGATCGTCGTCAACGAGGTGCGCAACGGCAAAGGCGGCTTTGGCTTCAATGCCGCGACCGAGGAGTACGAGGATCTGGTCAAGGCCGGTGTCATCGATCCGACCAAGGTCGTCCGGAGCGCTTTGCAGAATGCATCCTCGGTTGCCGGCCTCATGCTGACCACCGAGGCCCTGGTCGCGGAGCTTCCGAAGGAAGAAACGCCGGCCGCGGGACACGGTCATGGGGGCATGGGCGGCATGGACTTCTAGCCCATCGCCAAAAGCCGACACAGGGAGAGCCGGGAGCTGCAAAGCCCCGGCTTTTCCGTTTTGAGGCCTGCCCCAAAAAGGAGCCTGTACGTGTGGGCTCGGCTGCTACGATTGCAAGGTGGGTTCCACGACCGATAGGTTGACGAGCTATCGCCGACAGTTGCGCGTGGCTGCCGCCGCCGTGATGGCGGCGCGGATTGCCGCTTCTGCAGTCGCGGTCGGGTTGATCGCCTTCGTGCTGGTTGCATGGCTGCTGGGCCCCATGACGCCCTTCGTGTGGCTGTGCATCGGCTGGGCTCTGGTGTTCGGCATGATTGCGGCGGCGGTGGCATGGTCCATCCAACCGCTGCTCCGGCTTCGCGGACACGGTGCGCTCGCTCTGGTCGCGACCCAACAGCCGTCCCTGCTCTCCCCGTTGCAAAGCGCATACGAGCTTCAAGCGGAGCAGTCGTTTTCCCGAGAGCTGGTCGTCGCACAACGGCTCGGTTTGCTCCGTTCGCTCGAGAGCTCCCCGGCGCGGAAATTCATTCCCTGGGGCTGGCTCGGGCAACCGGTCCTTGCCGTGACCTTGGTTTTGGCTGCCGTCGGATGGTGGTCACTTGGCTTCGACCGGGCGGCTGCAGGTCGCTACGCACTGCTCCATCCCGACCCTGGCATCATCGAGGGGGCGAGCACCGGTCACGTCGTGGCCCGCACGGACGCCGAGCTCCACTACCCCGATTACATGGCTCGCCCCAACGAGCGGGCCGGGGATGCCGACCATCTGGTCGTTCCGCGGGGAACGGCCGTCGAGTACTCGGTCACGCCGATTGGAAATGCCGCCCGAGTCGTCGTGGAGCTACCCGGACGGCACGTCGAGGCGACCCGGGCCGGAGACGGGTTCATCGCCTCGTTCGTCGCCGACAGCGACGGGCCCTTCGAAATATACGTCGAGTCCACTCGCGGAGAGCGGCGTGTGGACTACCGTGCCCGCTCGATCCGGGTGCAGCTAGACGAGCCTCCTCAGGTGAAGATGATCGCGCCGGAGCAGGATTTGATCGCCGAGGAGCGGCAACCCATCCTCCTTCAACACAGCACGACCGACGACTACGGCATCCAGGAGCTGACCCTCATCATCAAGCTGCCAAACGGTGAGCACCTCCGGCGGCCGATCATCACCCCATCGGACGAGGCGCGCGTGGAGCACTACGAAGAGACGGTGCTTCGCTTGGAGGAATTTTCGCTCGCTCCCGCCGATGCGGTGACGGTTTGGCTGGAAGCGAAGGACGGCAACCGAGTGGACGGACCAGGAGTGGGACGCTCTGCAGAGCGCACGTTGACTCTCGCGTCCGAGATCACGAGGCGGCGTGACAGCATCGCGGAGCTGGAGAAGCTGTTGGATGCGCTGTTAGGGACGCTTGCCGTGAGGCTCGAACGCCCCCTTCCGAAGGCTCTTCCCCAAGCGCGCGAGCGTCGAAGCCTGGCCATGGTCCCCTACCGCGGAGTGATGGGCCTGCTGTCCAGCTTGGGCGATCATCGAGGCCCGCGCACCATTCCGCTGCTTCTCGACATGAAAAAGCGCCTGGAGCGAAAGCACGAGCGAGAGGAGCAGATGTATCGGGACGGCACCCATCCGAGCCAACGGGAGCGCCAGGACCAAATCATCGTCGCAGAGTTGGAAAAAGACAGCCTGCTCGTCGCCGATCTCATCAGCGAGGCGCGCCTCGACGATGCGGCCGAGATTGCGCGCGAAATGCAGCAGCTGCGGCGCGAGATTGCGTCTCTCATCAGCGAGCTGCGCAGGGAGCAGACGCTGGAGCTTCAGCGGGCGCTGATGGCCGCGCTCGACCGGGCGGAGCGGCGGATGGAGGCTCTCAAGCAGCGTCTTCGCGAGGCCATGCGTTACGTCCCCGGAGAGTTCGTCAACCGACAATCCCGGCAGGCGAGCGAGTCGACCGACGCGCTTCGCAGCGTCCGCGAGGCGCTTGCAAAAGGCGACCTAGACGCCGCCGAGGCGGCGCTGATGAAGCTGGATCAGACCATCGAAGCCATGGCGCAAGCGCTTGCGCAGAGTGAAGAGTCGTTGGTCGAGGCCCGGTTTGGTCCGCGTGAACGGGCATTGATGGAGGCCATGGACACGATTCGCGACCTCGAGGTCGAGCAAAAGCGCATGGCCGAAAAGGCGCGTCGCGTCGGCGACAAGGCCGTAGAACGTGCATCTGCCGAAACAGACTCGTTCGGAGACGGGATCCGCGAGCAACTCGAGAAGATGGCGAGGGAAGTTTCGGAGCTGCTCGGCGGCCTCAGTGACGAGGCTCTTGGTCCCTACGAGTCCGACCTCCGCGGGCGCGCACAAGAGCGCGTCAGGGACTTCCAGGAAGCGCTCAAGGGGGGCGATCTCGGCGAAGCTCTCTCCATGGCCAATCGTTTGGCGGGCGCTGCCAACGCGCTGGCCAAGGACCTCGAGCTCTCGGCGATGATGTTCCGGGGGCGTGGCGGTCAAACGGCAGAGGCTGCAGCGCAGGCGCGAGAAGCGGCGGCGCGGGCGCAGGATCTGCAGCAGGCCGCCCAGGGCTCGGTCCCCGACATAGCAGGCTCACTCACCGAGCAGGAGCGGCAACAGCTCGAGAGACAGGCCGGCGATCAAGAAGCAGCACGAGAGGCGACACATCAGCTCGCCCGCAGGCTCCGCGAGGAAGTCGGCGGCGTGCCGGTGTCCGAGCAGGCGGCCGAGCAGCTCGAGTCCATCGAAGCACCCATGCGTCGCGCGGCAAGCGCCTTGGCGGAGGGCGATCCGCTCGAAGCGCACAAACAGCAGGAGGCCGCTGCCGATCAGCTCCGGCGGCTGCGGCAGCATCTCGAGTCTCAGCAGAGAGGGTCGGCAGGAACCGGCGGAGAGGAAAGTGCAACCGGGATGCGCGCGCACGAACGAGTCGAGATTCCGGGCGCACGATCGAAGGCCGACGAGCTCGCATGGCGGCGCCGCGTGCTCGATGCGATGAACGGCAAACCACCCGAGGGCTACCAACAGGCCGTCGATGACTACTACGAAAGGCTCTTGCGATGAGACCCATCGTCCTCGTAGGCCTCTTCTTGTTGCTCGGCTCCCTGCCGACTTCCGCCCCCGCCGACGAAGCCACGGGGACCGAGGTGCTGGATTTGCTCGAGGCATCGCTTGCGGCTGGCGAAGGCGTTCCCGCGCAAGTGCTGGTGGCGCGGTACCTCGAGCGCTATCCGCGAACGTCGCGAATCGTGGAGCTCGAGGTGCTGGCCGACTACTTTGCAGGCGAATACGAGGCCGCCGCGGCGGGCGTCGCGGAGCTGCGCGAGGGCTCTAGCGCCAACAATCTCGGCGCGCTGGCGGACGTGATCGTGCGAACCTACGAAACGACGAAGGGTTACGAGACGTTCACGCACGACAACTTCGAAGTCCGTTACTCCCCGGGAGAAGACGAGATCCTCGTCCCTTACGCAGTCGATACGCTCAAGGCCGTGGCCTCGGCGATCGAGCTCGAGCTCGGCGTGAAGATGGTCAGCCCGGTTCGTCTCGAGATCTATCCGGATGCCGATTCGCTGTCGCAGGTGTCCACCTTGTCGGTCGAAGCCATTCGCAACACCGGGACGGTCGCTTTGTGCAAGTGGGGCCGCCTGATGATCGCGTCCCCCCGCGCGCTCATGCATGGCTACCCCTGGCTCGATACCATCGCGCACGAGTACATCCATCTGGTGCTGACCAAGGCAACGCTCGACCGCGCCCCGGTTTGGCTTCAGGAAGGGCTCGCCAAGTTCCTCGAGACGCGATGGAGGCAGGACCAGCCATCGTTACGTCACGACCCCGCATCGAGCCAATTGCTGCACGAGGCCCTCGAATCCAACGAGCTTCTGGATTTCGATCAGCTGCACCCGTCGATTGCGTTGCTGCCGACGCAGAAGCTGGCGTCGCTCGCGTTTGCCCAGGTCTCCTCGTTCATCGCCGCCTACTACGAAGCGTTCGGGGCCGAAGGGGTTCAAAAGAGCCTCGATCGAATCGGCGGCGGGCAGGACGCCAGAGAGGCGCTCGCCCGTGTTTCGGGGGTTTCGTGGAAGGGTCTCGAGAAGCGCTGGAAGAAGAAGCTGGCAGACGAGCCGAGGTCGCCGCCGGCCAGACTGTTGCCTCGCTATCTGAGCGGCGAGGCTACCGAGCAAGACGAGCTCGCTGGCGTGGAGCTGGACCGCGCCCGCGACCACCTTCGCCTGGGCGACCTGCTGTGGACCCGTTCGAGGCCTGCAGCGGCGTCGGTCGAGTACGCCAAGGCTCACCAGGTGGCGCCCGACGATCCGGTGGTCGCCTCACGCTACGCCCGTTCAGCGATCGCGGGAAACAGGCCGCGGGACGCCCTGGCGCCACTCATGCGCACCCTGTCGCGCTATCCGACGCATGCCCCGGCGCTTTCCAGCCTGGCCACGGCGCAGTTCCGCGTTTCCAATTTCGGCCCCGCCAGGGAGGCAGCCGAGCAGGCGATCGCCCAGAATCCATTCGACCCTCAACCCCATTGCATCTTGTCGAAGCTTCCCCTTCCACATGCCTATCACGAGGAGGCGTTGTGCTCGAGGCTAGGCGGGCTCCGCGAGTAGTGTGGCGATCCCGGTATCCAAGCGCTAAGAGGTCCCCGTGAACGAACCCGTACGTAGCACACAATCTGCAGCGCCGAGCAGCCCCCCGTCCGACGTGGTTCGGGTCCAACAGCTCGCGAGCGCGCGTGATGAAATCGTCGCCCGGCTCAGGCAACGGATCATCGGCCAGGAAGACGTGATCGAGCTGCTGCTCATCGCCTTGTTCGCTCGCGGTCACGGGCTCTTCGTAGGCGTGCCCGGTCTGGCCAAGACGCTGCTCATCACCACGCTGGCCGATGCACTGTCCCTTCACTCGAACCGCATTCAGTTCACGCCGGATCTGATGCCGAGCGACGTGACCGGCACGGATGTGCTCGAGGAAGATTCGAGCACGGGCCGGCGTCACTTTCGGTTCATCCCGGGTCCGGTGTTCACCAACATCCTGCTGGCGGACGAGATAAACCGGGCGCCACCCAAGACGCAGGCTGCGCTGCTGCAATCCATGGCCGAAGGGCAAGTGACCGCTAGCGGCAACACCTATGCTCTGGAGCAGCCATACTTGGTCTTCGCAACGCAGAACCCTATCGAGCAGGAGGGCACCTATCCTCTTCCCGAGGCGCAGCTCGACCGGTTCCTCTTTCAAATCGACGTTCGATATCCGAGCCAGCACGAGGAGATCGAAATCGTGAAGCGCACCACTGCGCCCATGCCCACGACGGTCACGCCCGTGCTGTCGGCCCGGGACATCATCGGCTTTCAGGATTTGGTGCCCCGCGTTCCGGTTGCGGACCACGTCGTGCAGCACGCCGTTGCGCTCGTGCGGGCGTCCCGGCCCGAGGACCGAAAGGCTCCCGACATCGTGCGAAAGAACGTGGCGTTCGGCGCAGGTCCGCGTGCGAGTCAGGGCCTGGTATTGGGGGCCAAAGCGAGGGCGATCCTGCATGGCCGATACGCCGCGGAGATCGAAGACGTGCGCGCGCTGGTGCAGCCCATCTTGACTCACCGCCTCGTCATGAATTTTCGCGCGGAAGCCGAAGGGGTGACGCCCGCAGACGTGATCGAAGGCATAAGGCAAAGCATCGAGCCGTGACCCATGTGCTCGAACCCGAGCTCGCGGTACGCCTGGCGGGATTGACGCTCCGGGCGAAGCGGACCGTCGATGGGCTTCTCGCCGGGATGCATGATCCGACCGGTACACCATCAAGCATTTCGAGCACGAAACGCAGCTTCGGGGCACGCTGGCGCTCGATATCTCGCGGTCGATGCACTGGGGCAGCAAAGACCTAAGCAAGCTCGATCACGCCGCCACGTTGCTGGCCGCCCTTGCCTACGTGCTGACGCGTCAGGGAGACGCCGTGTCCCTGATCACGTTCGACGAAACGGTCCGCGATCGGGTGCCTCCGCGCTCCGGAGCAGCACATCTCGACTACTTGATGCGAGTCTTGGCTCAGCCATCCGCTCCGGAGGGCAAGACCGCTCTACACGAATCTCTCGACAAGCTGATCGAGCACGCTGGACGAATGGGGCTGGTGGTCGTCGCGAGCGACCTGCTCGATCTCGAAGACTCCGCCCTCGAGCCAATCGCGCGGCTGCAGGCGCGGGGTCATCAAACCATCGTGCTTCACGTGCTCGATCCCGCGGAGCTCGAGCTGCCATTCGAGCATCCGATGCGTTTCGAGGGGCTCGAGGGCGAAAGCCCGGTGGAGGTGGATCCAGAGGGCATTCGAAGGCGCTACCGCGAGGCGATCGATCAGTTCGTGGCTTCGTGCCAAGCCCGCATCGTCGCCGCGGGAGGGCGATACATGCTCGCGAGGACGGATACCCCGCCCGAGCATACCTTGCTCCAGTTGCTACGGGAGGCTTGAGCCGTGGGATTCGGTCTTCCATGGGCCCTCGCCGCAATGGTTGCGATTGGGATTCCGATCGCGGCGCACCTGTTGCGGCGCCAAAAGCTGCCGCAGCAGACCCTGCCAACGATCGCGTTTCTGCAACGGATCCACGCCACGCGGGCAGCCCGGCTCCGGGTGGTCGACTGGCTGTTGCTCGTCATCCGCGTGTTGCTCGTGGCGGCCCTCGTGCTGGTAGCGGCGGCGCCCTACCGCGTGGTCCACTCGAGTCTCCTCGATCGTCAGCATGCGCTCGCCGTGGTGTTCGACGATTCGTTGTCGATGGCGGCCATACACGAGGGCAAGACGCTCATCGAGCGCGCCGCCGAGCTGTCGATGGAGCAGATCGGCAAGCTTCCGGAGGGCTCTGAGGCGTCGATCGTCCTCGCGGGGAACCCGCCCCGCGTCTGGGTGAGAAGACGTTCCGAGCTCGACCTGATCGAGCATGCGTTGCGCGAGGTGGACGCGCGCTCGACCCGTGCCGGCGCCTTGTGCGAAGCGGTGCAATCCGCGGTGGAGCTTCTGCTCGAGAGCGAGCTCGCCGACCGCCGCCTGCTGGTGATATCCGACTTCACGCCCGGCGCGCGCGCCGACGAGTGCGAATGGCCGAGCCGCGGCATTCGCGTCGGGTTCGAGGTGGTTTCCACGCCCAGTCCCGACAATCGCCGGATCGCGCGAGTCGACGTGACTCCGGAATCGGAACCGGCCGAAGGCGTGCGGCTCGACGTCCAGATTGAGGGCAGCGGCACCGAGGTTCCGCAGAAGATCCGCCTGCGGCAGAAAGGACAAGAGACGCAAAGGGCGCCGGTTCGGTGGATGGGCGATCGGGGGGAAGCGACCCTCGTGGTCGAGCCCAGGCTCATGGATGCAGTCGTGGAGCTGCGGCTCGATCCGGATGACGTCCTTCCCGCCGACAACGTGCGCGGCGTGCTCCTAGGCTCGGACACCATTCACGTTCTCCTCGTAGACGGCGACCCACATCCCGATCCACGAAAGAGGGAGACGGCCTTCTTGAGCCATGCGCTCGGCGTTGCCCCGCTCGTCGGACGCTCCTTCGCCGTCGAGACCCTCGATGCGCAGGACCTATCCGAAAGCGCGATCATTCGCTCGGACGTCGTGGTCTTGGCAAACGCCACGCTCGAAGAGAAATGGCTGCCCCTCATTGAGCGATTCGTGAGCGGCGGTGGCAGCATTTGGATCACGGCTGGCGACCGCATCAATCCCCGGGTCTATGGGAGCTTGCTGCGCGAGCTGCTGCCCGGACGGTACACGGCCACCCGCATGGAAGAGCGGGCGTTGACCTTCAAGTCAGACACCCTTCCCGAGCTCGATCAGGCGAAGGTGCGGGCTCGCACACCGATCGCCGAGACCGACCTCGATGCAGTCGTGACCGCCCGGTTCAGCGACGGCTCACCGGCGATGGTGGAGCATCGGTATCGCAGCGGGCGCGTGGCGATGTTTGGGACGACGATCGACGACGCGTGGACCGATCTGCCTTACCAACCCGTGTTCGTTCCATTCGTTCTCGACACCTTGGGTAGGCTCGCCGGCCGCACGGATCACGCAATCGAGCCCTACGAGCCGGTGTCCTTGCCCGGCTCGACGTCGAGCCAGCGCATTCAAGTGGTGACCCCGACCGGCCGCACCGTGGATCTCCCTGAGGCCGATCGGGTCACGTTTCGGGATACCGGCGAAATCGGAGCCTATCGAGTTCTCGTGAATGGTGTGAGTGGCGAGCGCTTTGCGTTCGTCGTCGATGCTCCGTCCGGGGAGAGCGATTTGATCTCGCAATCGCCGCCGGAGGAGCAGCCCGGCGCGGAGGTGTCCGCAGCAGACGCCTCGCAGGGAGTCGAGCAACCGCTCGCGCCCTGGCTGCTCTTGCTCGCGCTGACCCTGCTCTTCAGCGAGCTCGCGCTCCGTCAGATACGGCGCAGGTGAACCACCCGATCGACTCGATTGAGGTCCTTGTAGACGGCCACGGGCTCCCAAGAGGTTTCCTCGATCGCGAAGTCGAGCACGCTTTGGGCTTGGCCCTGTCCGACCTCGATCAGAATCTGAGCCCCGGGGGCGGTGGCAGGTTCGGTGGCCGTCAACAGCGCTTTCACCACGTCGAGGCCGTCTTCGCCTCCGTCGAGGGCTGCAATCGGCTCGTGGTCGCGCACCTCGGTCTGCAGCGTCTCGATGTCCGACCTCGCCACGTAGGGTGGATTCGAAAGGATCACGTCGTACTGCTCTCCGCTCGCTACGAGGTCGACGCGCTCGAATCGGATGCGCGCTGCGACCTCGTGTGTCTCGGCATTGCCCCTCGCCACCTTGAGCGCGGCCTCGGAAAGATCGGTGGCGGTCACCGTCGCCAACGGTCGCTCCGCGGCGATGGTGATCGCGATGGCTCCACTCCCGGTGCCCACGTCCAACACGCGACATGGGGCATCCACGGGGATGCATGCGAGCGCGTGATCGATCAATGTCTCCGTATCGGGCCGCGGGATCAAGACGTCGGGCGTGACGCAAAAGCGGCGCGCATAAAACTCGCGGTAACCCAAGATGTAGGCAACGGGCTCTCCTTCGCGTCGCCGAGCCACCAACGGACGTATCAGGCCCCGCTCTTGCTCCAGCAAGGGACGATTCAAATCGAGATACAGACCCACTCGATCGATGCCGAGCGCCTTGGCGACGAGCAACTCGGCATCGAGCCGCGGGCTCTCGATTCCCCGCCGCGCAAAGTCCTCGGTCGCCCACTCGAGAACCTCCCGAATCGTCCAGGTACGCAAGCTCACCCGCGTCTAGCGCGTGCGCACGCGCATCTTCTGTTTGGGCAGCGCGCCGGCTTCCGCGAGCACTTGCTTGGCGAGTCGGGTCAGCTCTGGCCGGTTTCCCTTCTGCACGAAGGCGGCCACCATGTTGGGGTCGACGTCGAGGAGCTGCTCCATCGCCTCGCGTGCACGCCCGAGCTTTCTCGTCGCTGCGTACGTGTAGACCTGCGCACGAAGAAGCATGCCGGATACCTGGCCGTACTCCTTGTCTTTCGGATCGTAGGTTTCGAGGAGCTTTCGCGCTTCTTCGGCATCGCCGGTGCGCGCAAAGGCCTCCGCAACCACGGCGGCGTACATCGCCTTGGCTCTTGCCTGCGGCTGCCGATCGAGGCGGATCTCGTTTGCGAGCTCCCGTGCGTCCCGGCTGCGGCCCGCGACGAGATAAAACATGGCCAGGTTGGCGCGCACGTCGTCTTGGACCACGGCCGGCGCCTTCTTGATGTCGATGGCCTCGAGAATTCGGATGGCTTCTGCCGGGTCCTCCTGCGCGACGAGCTGGGCCTGCGCCACGGCGTTGAGCGCGTCCTTGCCTCCGGGGCTCTGTCTGGCCCGAAGCTGCTCGAGCGCAGCCAATCGACTTTCCTTGTCGGTCGCGCCCTTTAGAATCGCCGCGATGTCAGCCGATTTCCGGGTGAGCCGCCAGACCCACGCCAAGAATCCTGCGGCCACGACCGTGAGGACACCGGCCACGATCAAGCCCACGTAGCCGATCGTCGGCTGCAAAATCCCCGCGATGATCCAGACGACGGCCAGCGCGAGACCGATGAGGCCCAGCACCTTCCAGTTCATCTTCGGCTGCTCGATCTCAGCCAGCGCCTCGCCGACGTCCTTGGGGGCGGCGGTTATCTGCTTTTTTGGCTTCGCCACTCCCGCTCGGTACCCCGATGACCGCCTCACGGCAAGCCAAGGCTGACCTGCCCGTTTTGGAACAGCCCAAAAACGCAGGAGAAATTGGGGAGGGCCCCGGATGGGTTTGCCAGCGGTTCGCTTCTTCTCATAATTCCGGCTCTTCCAGCTGCTCCGCTATGCTGTTCAGAGCCCGGCTAGCCCCAATGAGACTTGAGCTTGGCCTGATTCTATGAATAAATATACTAAGGCTGGATCTTGGTGGGGGATGTCACGAGCATGAGCAGAAATCGACTAGGCGAGCTTCTGGTACGTGAAAAGCGGATCAGCCTCGAGCAATTGCGCGAGGCGCAGAAGCATCAGAAGGACGACAACGTCAGCCTCGGCTACGCGCTTGCCCGTTTGGGGGCCATCTCCGATCAAGAGATCACCGACTTTCTGAGCGAGCAGTATCGGGTTCAGGCGATCGACCTGTCCGAGTACGAAATCGACCGCGAGATACTCAAGCTCATCAGCCCGCAGGTGTGCGAGCGACACAAGATCATTCCGGTTTCGCGCGCGGGCAGCTCGCTCATCGTGGCGATGGCGGACCCTTCCAACCTCAACGCGATCGATGACGTGAAGTTCCTCACCGGTTACAACGTGGAGCCAGTCGTTTCGTCGGAGACCGCGATCATGGCCGCGCTCGAAAGAGCGTATGCGCAGCCGGAGATTTCCTACGAAGACATCATGGAGGGCTTCGACGAGTCGGAGATCGAAGTCGCCATCGATGAAGACGACGAGAGCATTCTAGATCTGGAAAGAGCGAGCGAAGATGCGCCGGTCGTCCGCTTGTGCAACGCGATTCTCTTGAATGCGATCAAGCAAGGCGCTTCCGACATCCACGTCGAGCCCTACGAACGCGTCTTGCGTGTTCGATACCGCGTCGACGGCGTCCTTCACGAGGAGATGACGCCTCCGATCAAGCTCAAGAATGCCATTGCGTCCCGTCTCAAAATCATGTCGTCTCTGGACATCGCCGAGCGCCGTTTGCCGCAGGACGGGCGCATCAAGCTCAAGCTCGGAAAGGGCCGCGAGATGGACTATCGCGTCTCGGCCGTTCCGACACTGTGGGGCGAGAAGATCGTCCTTCGTCTTCTAGACAAGTCGAACCTGCAGCTCGACATGACCAAGTTGGGCTTCGAGCACAAGCCGCTCTCCGATTTCCGTGACGCGATCCACCAGCCCTACGGCATGGTGTTGGTCACCGGTCCGACCGGTTCCGGTAAGACGACCACGCTGTATTCCGCCTTGTCCGATCTGAATAGCGTCGAGACCAACATCAGCACGGCCGAGGATCCCATCGAGTTCAATCTCATGGGTATCAATCAGGTCCAGATGCACGAGGACATCGGCTTGAATTTCGCGGCTGCGCTTCGTTCGTTCCTCCGGCAAGACCCGGACATCATCATGGTCGGTGAGATTCGAGACTTCGAAACCGCGGAGATCGCGGTCAAGGCAGCCTTGACGGGTCACTTGGTCTTGTCGACGCTCCACACCAACGATGCGCCGAGCACCGTGACGCGCTTGCTCAACATGGGCATCGAGCCGTTCTTGGTGACCGCGTCGGTGAACTTGGTCTTGGCCCAGCGTCTGGCGCGCAAGATCTGCCAGGAGTGCAAGGTGCAAGTTCCGACCGACGAGCAGGTGCTGCTCGACGTAGGCTTTCCCGAGAGCGAAATTCCCAACGTGGTCGCATTCCGCGGCACCGGCTGCAAAGTCTGCAACGACACAGGCTACAAGGGCCGCGTCGCCCTCTATGAGGTCATGCCGTTTTCGGAGCGGCTCCGCGAGATCGTTCTACAGGGCGGCTCCACGGCGGAGCTCAAGGACGAAATGATTCGCGAGGGTGTTTCTACCCTCCGCATGGCGGGCCTCAACAAGGTCCTTCAGGGCGTCACGACGATCGACGAGGTCGTCCGCGTGACGGCCGCGGATAAGTGAGCCGGGCGGCGCAGTAGAGGTTGACGCGAGCGCCTTTGTCAACAGCGGACGGGGCCCGGGGTCGAAGGCCGCGATCGTCTATCATTTTATTGGTGACCGCAGAATTGCTATTGATTCCGCCGTGTCAGAGGAGAAGCTCGAAAGTGCATGACATCTCGTGGCACTACGTTGCAAGTCACGGATTGTCATCTAGAGCCCCCGGTGGTAGATCCGATCCATGCGCATCAGCAACAGTTTCTCCGAAGGCGAGATCCAAGTTCTCGAATTCATCCTGCAAACCCTACTGCGAGGCGGCACGCCCTCGATGGCCACCCGCAACAAAGACTTCGCATCGGTCTATCGGAAAGTGATGACGATGAAGAAGCGCGTCGAGGAGAAGAAAGCAGAAGCGAAAACTTCCTCGGTAGGCACCGTCGCAGCCGCCGACGATGACCTGCAACGCAAGGCCGGCTAACCGGGTTGACTGCCTCGCGTCCGTCACGTAAGCGCGGACGGATATGGTGAGCCAGCTGATCGTCCTCCGGGGCGGGCGTGTTCTCGATCCATCGCAAGGGCTCGACGAAACCGCCGACGTCGTGATCGAATCGGGACGGATCAGAAGCGTTGGCTCCGGCGCGGGCGCGTCCTACACCGCGAGCGAGCAGGTACGAATCGTCGACGTCTCGGGCCATTGGGTGTGTCCCGGCTTCATCGATCTGCATGTCCATCTGCGCGAGCCCGGGCAGGAATACAAGGAGGACATCGCTTCAGGTCTCGATGCGGCCGCTGCGGGTGGCTTCACGGCCGTTTGCCCGATGCCCAATACCAAGCCGGTCAACGACACGCGCGCGATCACGGAAATGATGATCGCCCGCGCTGAGGAGCATGGCGGTGTGCGGCTCTTGCCTTTCGGTGCAGTCACGCGGGGGCAAAGAGGCTCAGAGCTGACCGAGATGGCCGATCTCCGCGACGCCGGCGCCGTCGGCGTGAGTGACGACGGACGTTGCGTGATGAACGCGGCCGTGATGCGCCACGCGCTGGAGTATGCACGCACCTTCGATCTACTGGTCACCCAACACTGCGAAGACCACCACTTGACCGAAGGCGCGCAGATGCACGAAGGAGCGCGTTCGACACAACTCGGCCTACGAGGCTGGCCGCGGGCGGCCGAGGACATCATCGTGGCGCGCGATCTAATCCTGGCGGAGGCCACGGGCGCTCGATACCACGTGGCCCACATTTCGAGCTTCGGCGCAGTCCGTCTGCTTCGGGAAGCCAAGTCGCGGGGCCTTCGCGTCTCGGCCGAGGTCACTCCGCATCATCTGCTCTTCACGGACGAGGCTTTGCTGAGCTACGACACCTATTGCAAGGTCAACCCCCCTCTACGCGAAGATGAAGACCGCGAAGCCCTGCGGCAGGCGCTTGCCGATGGCACCATCGATTGCATCGCGACCGATCATGCGCCTCACAGCGATCTCGAAAAGGACTGTGAGTTCGAGGCCGCCTCCGTAGGTATCAATGGTCTCGAGAGCGCCGTCGCATCGATGCTTCAGCTGGTTCGGGATGGAGCCCTGCGGCCGATGCGCATGGTCGAGGCGCTCTCCACAGCCCCTGCCCGGCTCATCCCTGATTTCGACGGCGGGTCGCTGCGTGAGGGCAAGCGGGCCGATCTGACGGTGCTCGATCCGGAGGTCCGATGGATTCTCGACCAAGAAGCGCTACGCTCCAAGTCACACAACACACCGTTGCTCGGCCGTGAGCTGATGGGCAGGCCCTCGTTGACCATCGTCGGAGGGCAAGTCGTGCACGAGCTCGAAAGATGAACAAGCAAGCAAATCTGGTACTCGCAGATGGGACACGTTTCGTGGGTGAGAGCTTTGGCGCAGAGGGCGCCGCCACCGGCGAGGCCGTATTCACGACAGGCATGACCGGTTACGAAGAGGTGCTCACCGATCCCTCCTATTGCGGGCAAATCGTCACGATGACGGCCCCACAGATCGGGAACACGGGAATCACCCTCGAAGACAGCGAAGCGAGGCGTCCGGCGCTCCGTGGCTTCGTCGTGCGCGAGCTATCGGCCGTGGAGAGCAACTGGCGCGCCAAGGAGTCGCTCGACGCGTATTTGAAGCGTCACGGGATCGTCGGCATCTCGGGTATCGACACCCGATCGTTGACACGGCACATCCGAGACGTCGGGGCGAAAATGGCGGCGGTGGGCACGGAAGACCCTGCCTCGCTGCACGATCGGGCCAAGGCGGCTCCTTCGATGGTCGGCCAGAATCTGACGGGCGAGGTGACGACGCCGGAGGCGTACGAATGGACCGAGGGCAGCGGCATGTGGTCGGAGCCGCGCGACAATGCGCGTTCGTGGCGCGTGGTGGCGATGGATTTCGGCATCAAGCGGAACATCTTGAGATGCCTGATCGATGAGGGGTGTAGGGTCACCGTGGTGCCTGCAAGCACGACCGCGAAAGAGGTGCTGGCCCTCGACCCCGATGGCATCTTCTTGTCAAACGGTCCGGGAGACCCAGCTGCGGTTTCATCTGGCATTGCAACCGTGCGAGAGCTTCTTGGTCAGCGGCCGATGTTCGGTATTTGCCTCGGCCATCAGCTATTGAGCCTGGCGCTAGGCGGCGAAAGCTACAAGCTGAAGTTCGGGCACCGCGGCCTCAATCAACCAGTCAAGGATCTCAAGACGGGACGCATCGAGATCACGACCCAGAATCACGGATTCTGCGTCGACGTCGACTCGCTGATGGGCAAGTGCGAGCTCACGCATCTTCATCTCAACGATGGCACCTGCGAAGGAATCGAGCATCTCGAGACGGGGGCGTTCAGCGTCCAATATCACCCAGAGGCGGCTGCGGGGCCTCACGATTCGCGGTATCTGTTCCGACGCTTCACCGATGCCATCGCCCGCGCACGCAGCTGAGCTCGACCGCCTGCTCTGGCGCGCGGCTGAGGAATGTGAATCGAAGGAGGCTTGGTTCGGCGCAGGCCTGCCACAGCTCCTGCGGCGCACAGTGGAAGCAGAGGAAGCCGAAGATCACGCACGTTCTCCGGATGTGGCCTTCGTCGAGGTGAGCGCGGTCTCGCCGCAAGGAAGCGCGAATACGAGCGAGGCTCCCCCGAGCGCCACGTGTCCGGTCATTGCGCTGAGCACGACCGGGCTCGAAGGTCTGTCGTCGCTCATTCGATCGACCGGCTCCGGCGGGGTCCGGGTGTCCCGTCTCATTTGTCCGGTGGCGGTGTTCGACTTCACCGCGGAAGGCGTGCGGGTTCGCGAGATACGGCATGGCCTGACGGCCGCCGATCTTCAGCGACGGTTGTCCGTGCCGCTGTGGGCCGGCCCGGACCTCAAAGAGCTCGGCACGCACTGAGGGGCGGGCCTACTTCGTTCCCGCTACCCGAGCTCGCGGCGAAGGATCTTGCCGGTGTGGCTGCGCTTGCGCTTGGCGATGGTTTCGGGCGCGCCTTGCGCGATCACGCGACCGCCCTGCGCGCCCCCTTCCGGTCCCAGGTCGATGATCCAGTCGGCTGCGACCATCACGTCGGGATGATGCTCGATGACAGCCACCGTGTCGCCGCGCTCCACCAAGCGATCGAGCACGCCGAGCAATCGGTCGACGTCGTCGCGGTGAAGCCCCGTAGTCGGCTCGTCCATCACGTAGAGCGTGGGGCCGGTGTTGAGCCCCACCGCCAGCTCCGACACGAGCTTGATGCGCTGCGCCTCGCCCCCGCTCAGGGTGTTCGACGGCTGCCCGAGGTGCAGATAGCCGAGCCCTAGCTCATCCAGGAGCTCTAGCGGCTCGCGAATCCCCTTGATGGGTGCGAACACCTCGACGGCCTCGGTCACCTCGAGTTGAAGGAGCTCTCCGGCATTGAGCCCTTGCCAGCGGACCGACGAGGTTTCCGGCGTGAACCGCATTCCATTGCAGGTCTCGCAGGGAACGTCGACGTCGGGCAAAAAAGCCATCTCGACGTGAATGGAGCCCTGTCCCTGGCACTCCGGACACCGCCCTTCCTCGACGTTGAACGAAAAGCGGCTCGCCGTGTAGCCACGCGCCCGGGCTTCCGGGGTTCCCGCCAACAGCTGTCGCACGGTGTTCCAAATACCGATGTACGTGGCCGGAACCGATCGTGGCGTGCGGCCGATGGGGCTCTGGTCGATCTCGATGGCGCGCTTCAGAGGCTCGAATCCCGCGATGGCTCGAAAGCTCCCCGGCGGCGCGTCGTTGACCATCCCGACGGCCTCCCTCGTCGCCCGCAAGAGGACCTCGCGGACCAACGAGCTCTTGCCCGAGCCGCTGACGCCGGTCACGGCGACGAACCGCCGGAGCGGGAGGCGTACGTCGACGTTCTTCAAGTTGTGGTGATCGACCCCGGTGAGCTCCAGCCAGTCCGCGTCTCTCGTATGGCGCCGTTGGGCAGGCAGTTTGGGAGGACGCCCGAGCGCTGCGCCCGTGACCGACCCCTTGAGGGCCTCGAGCCGTCCCTGCGCCACGACCCGGCCGCCGTGCTTCCCGCCGCCGGGACCGACGTCGATGACGTGGTCCGCTGCCCGGATGGTGTCGGCATCGTGCTCCACGACGAGCACGGAGTTGCCTCGGTCGACCAGGCCGCGCAGGGCGCCGAGGAGCCTTCCCGTGTCGCGGGGGTGCAACCCAATCGTGGGCTCGTCGAGAACATAGAGCACCCCGGTCAATCCGCTTCCGAGCTGTGCGGCGAGCCGCACGCGCTGCATCTCTCCGCCGCTCAACGTGTCGGCTGCACGCCCGAGGCCCAAATAACCGAGCCCCACTTCTTCGAGGAACCAGAGGCGCCGGAGCGCTTCGTGCAGCGGCGCCTTGGCGATCGTTTCGTCGCGACCCTCCAGGCGTAGCTTCTGCAGCGTGTGCACGGCTTCGGAAACGCTTTGCTCGAACAAGTCGGTGATCGACATGTCGCCGACGGTGACGCCCCGCGCGAGCGGCGAAAGCCGGGTCTGGCCGCATTCCTCGCACGCGCGCCTGTGCACGTCGCGCTTCTTCCGGCGACCTCGCCACTTCTTTTTGACGATCTCGCCGCGACCTTCACACGCCGGGCACTGGCCCTGGCGAGTGTTGAACGAAAAGAATCGCGGGTCGAGCTCTGGATAGCCGCGACCGCAGCTCGGACACGCGCGCTTGCTCGAAAGCTGCGCCTCTTCGTCGCCGCAGAGCGCCCAAGCGGTACCATCCCCCGCCGCCAACGCCTCTTCGAGGAGCTGCGGGAGCTCGGGGGCTCTGGCCGGCGCGCGGCCCACCACCAGCTCGACGTCATGCTCGACGTAGCGATCGAGCTTCAATCCCGGCTCGAGCTTGCGGATCTCACCGTCGATGCGGGCCTCGGTGAAGCCCTTCTTTCGAGCCTTGTCGAGCAGCTCGCGGTGGATGCCTTTTCGTCCGCGCACCACCGGCGCGAGCAACGTCACGGGCTTCGCGCCGAAACGTTCCTTCAAATCCCTGGCCAGCTCGGAGGGCAAACGCGCCGCGATCGGCACCTCGCAATCCACGCAGTGCAGGACTCCGATGCGAGCCCAGATCAGCCGAAGATAGTGGGACACCTCGGTCACGGTCGCCACCGTCGAGTTCGCCCCGGCGCGCGTGAGTCGCTGCTCGAGCGATACGCTCGGCGGAACGCCCACGACCTGATCGACCGAAGGACGCGGGAGCTGCGGCATGTATTGACGCGCGTAGGGCGAAAGCGTTTCGAGATAGCGGCGCTGCCCCTCGGCGAACAGCACGTCGAACGCCAACGTGCTCTTGCCGCTTCCGCTGGGCCCGGTGAGCACCACCAGCTGGTCGCGCGGGATGTGGACGGTGATGTTCTTGAGGTTGTGCTCGCGTGCGCCGGCGATTCGAATGTCGCGGATGCCAGCAGATGAGCCCTGGCGCTTTGCAGCACGTTTCGCACGTTTGTCGGCGCCGGTTCTTCCGAGCGCGCGCGCCAAATACGGCGCGCTCTGAGAACGCTTGGCCCGCGCGACTGCTTCCGGCGGCCCTTGGGCCACGATGCGCCCGCCTTCCTCGCCAGCTCCCGGCCCGAGGTCGATGACGTGATCGGCATGGGCCGCCACCTGCATGTCGTGCTCGACGACCACGACGGTGTCGCCCCGATCGACCAAGCGGTCGAAGACCTCCATCAGCGGCGCCACGTCGTTTGCGTGGAGGCCCGCCGTGGGCTCGTCGAAGATCAGAAGGGATTCCGGCAGGGCGCGGACCAGCGCTTCGGCGAGCTTGAGTCGCTGCGCCTCACCGCCCGAAAGCGTGTTGAGGGGCTGGCCGAGACGCAGGTAGCCGAGCCCTACCTCGACCAGGGGCTCGAGCGCGCGCACGATCGGCCCGTCCGCCGCGAAGCGCTCCGCTGCTTGGTGCGCGGTCAGTTCGAGGACGTCCGCGATGTGAAGCCCTTGGTACCGCACGTCGAGAACGGGACCGACGAACCGGCGGCCTTGGCACTCCGGACAGCTGAAGACCACATCGGCCAAGAACTGCATCTCCACCGTTTCGGCGCCATCGCCCCGGCAAGCCTCGCATCGGCCTCCCGGGACGTTGAACGAGAAGAAACCCGGTTTGTACCCCCGCTCCTTGGCCAATGGCTGGTCGGCAAAGCGCTTTCGAAACAAGTCCCAAATCTTCAAATACGTCGCGGCGTTCCCACGCGAAGTTCGACCGAGTGGGGCCTGGTCGACGCCGATAACGCCTGCGAGCGAATCGGCACCCCGGAGGCCCCCGTGCTGCAGGGGTGCGTTCTCCGATTTGTCGCCCAGCCGTTGCTGCACGGCAGGCAGCAAGGTTTCGAGAACGAGACTGCTCTTGCCCGATCCGCTCACCCCGGTGATGCACGTCATCACGCCGAGCGGTATCGACACGTCGATCGATCGCAGGTTGTGTCCCGCGGCCGCAGCGAGCTCGATCCAGCCCTTGGGCTCCCGCCGTACGCGCCGAAACGCACCGTTGCTGCCAAGGGCCGCCCCGGTGGCCGTACGTGCCTTTTGCAGCGCGGCCGGCGTGCCGTCGAAGACGATCCGTCCGCCGCTTGCCCCGGCGCCGGGTCCGAGCTCGACCACTCGGTCGGCTCCGAGGATCATCTCGCGGTCATGCTCCACGACCACTGCCACGTTCTCGTCTTTGGACAACGCGCGGACGACACCGAGCAAGCGCTCGACGTCACGTGGATGAAGCCCGACGGTCGGCTCGTCGAGCACGAACATCGCCCCGTTGAGCGTGGCGCCCAGCGCGCTGGTGAGCGCGACGCGCTGGGTCTCGCCGCCCGAGAGCGTTCGCGAGGTGCGATCGAGCGAGAGGTAACCGAGACCGACGTCGTGGAGCGCTTGGAGCCGCCCCAGCGCTTCGCGCCACAGCAAGGCAGCGCCCGGATCTTCGGCAAACCGCATCTCTTGCCGTTTCAAGAACGAAAGGGCCTGTTTGGCCGGCAGCGCGTAGAGGCCGGGCAGGCTGAGACCGTCGATCTGCCACGCCAGCGCTTCGTCTTTGAGGCGAGTGCCCCGGCAATCGCGGCACGTTTCGTACTTTCGGTACCTCGAAAGAAAGACCCGCACGTGCATCTTGTACGCGCGCGACTCCATCCACTTGAACCAGCTTCGAATGCCCCACCATCCCTTGGGATAGCCGAGCTCGTCCCCTTCGATCAGCCAATCGAGCTGCGCTGGGGTCCACTGCCGCAGCGGCTGGTCGAGCGGCATGCCGGCCGCTTTGGCGTGCTTGTTGAGCTCGCGGCGCTCCCAGGCGGTTGCCTTGCCCTGCCAAGCGCGAATCGCCCCTTCGTTTGGAGAGAGGTCGTAGTCGGGAATCACCCGGTCGAGATCGATCTCGATCGTTCGTCCGAATCCACGGCAGGTCTCGCAGGCCCCTATGGGGCTGTTGAAGCTGAAAAGGCCTGGGGTCGCCCGACGGAAGGAGCGGTCGCAGGTCGGACAGTGGAGCCCCTCGGAGAACCCGAGCTCGGCGCCGTCCATGGACCACACGGTCGCCCGCCCCCCGCCGCGGCGCATGGCATCCTCGAGCGCTTCGACCAGACGCGCTTGGTCCCCGGGGCGCGCGGTGGTTCGGTCCGCCACCACGTCGACCAGAGCGCTGCGCCCGTTGGTGACATCGCTCGGCCGGACCTCGTCCAGGTCGCGGACCTCTCCCTTCACTCGGACCCGCCGGTAGCCTTCCTTGAGCAGGCCCTCTCGAACGCCGATGAAGTGCTCCTGGTCCGCCACCGCGACGGGATAGGTCACCACCAGCTTTTGACCCGGAAGCTCGCGCACGACGCTTTGGGCAGCTCGCGTAGGCGCATCCCGGTGGACCAGCTGCCCGCAGCTCGGACAGTGAAGCTCGGCTGCGTGGGCCCACAGATGCTTCGCGTAGTCCGCGATCTCGGTCATGGTGCCGACCGTCGAGCGGCTGGTCCGGACGGGCGCTTGGCGATCCACCGCGATGCCGACCGGCACCGGGTCGAGCTCTTCCACCGGAGGCCTAGAGAGCCGCTCTAGGAACTGGCGCGCGTACGCGCTGAAGCTCTCCACGTAGCGGCGCTGGCCCTCGGCGTATAGCGTGCCGAAGGCGAGGGACGACTTTCCTGCGCCCGACGGACCCACGATGGCAAGGTAGGTGCCTGGCGCGATGTCGAGGTCGATCGAACGCAGATTGTGGGTGCACGCGCCGCGTAGCTTGGTGGGCTGCATGAAGGGAGCGCTATTTGTAGGATGGCCTCAGCCGATGTCCAGGGCAGCAGCGGCGCACGCAAAAGCCGCTGCGATTAGCGGCGTCCCCATCGCCTCCTCAGAACCCAGCCGGCGCCGAGCACCAGGATGGCGAGCAAGATGAACCAAGGGTTGGAGAGCGGCTCTTTGGACACGAGACCCGCGGCACGGCGGCTCGTCGATGCAAGCTCGGACAGCGGCGGAACATCCTCGATACCGAGGAACAGACGTCCTCCGGTTCGCTCCGCCAGCCCGCGAAGCTCGTCGGGCCGCGTCTCGAGGTCCGCGAGCTCGTCCCCGCTTTGCTCGACGATGAACACCTCGCGCGCCACCACCTCGTCTTCGACCGATGCGATGATCTCGTAGGCTCCTGGGGCATCGGGCGCGCGCAACGTCGTGCGAAGCTCACCCTCCGCATCGGTATTGGTGACCTTCGCGGCCTCTTCGCTCGTGGCGGGGGAAAAATTGAGCTCGACCGGTACGCTGCTCATCGGCCGGTAGCGTTCGTCTCTCAGCCTTCCCGAGACGATCATCTCGCCCCCTACCCCGTACCGCTCGCGGTCAGTCGAGAGTCTGGCAGGCTCGAGCAGCGGGTCACGCGTGAGCCAGCGAATCATGCGATCCCAGAACAGCTCGTATTCGTCCGACCCGACCGTGACATCATCCGCCGCGAACCGCCAACGCCATGATGCATCGGTCATGAATGCCGCGACGCGTCCTCTACCCGCCTCGCCGACCACCAGAATCGGTAGGGGCCTCCCGTTGCCTAGCCGGGCTCGTGGGTGCCGCAACAAGACCTGTCCGTCTTCCTCGACGTCACCAACGACGTTGGCACCGTGCAAGCTGGGAAGAGACTTCCACGTCTGTTGCGTGAGAGATGCATCGGGGCCGAGCGCCACGATGGGATGCCTCGCAAGCGCCTCGTTCACCTCCGCCTTGTAGCTCCCCTTGATGATCCTCGCTGCCCCAAGCTCGACGGGCAACACTTCTTCGATGGGGGTCCCTGCATAGCGGCCCTCTGCGAACGATCGGTCGCCGCCGACCATGACGAAGGATCCGCCACGCTGCACGTAGTCGCGGATACGAGGAAGGTAAGCGGCCATCTCGTAGGGCGCGTAGTCGAAGTTTTGAAAGATCACCACATCGAAGCTGCCCAAATGCTCCCGAAACAGCTCGTCGGTAGGAAATGGGATCAACGCGAGCTCTTGAGTCGGTGCAGCCGTGAGATCTGCAGCCGTGCGAAGAATGAAGAAGGACACGAGATCGATAGAGCCATCCCGCTTGAGGAAGTCCCTCAAGAACCGTACGTCCCAGCTCGGTCTTCCTGCGACGAGCAACGCTCGTAGCCGCTCGCGTCCCACCCGGAGCAAGGCGGCACGATCATTGTTCTCGGGCACCTCGTCATTGTCGGCGACTGGAATCAACACGCGGTAGAGGGCCCGTCCAGTCCGCCGGGGAATCACCTCGAAGGTGACGGTGGCCCGGCCGTTCTCGTCGAGAGTCGCCAAGCTCTCTTGCTCGAGTCGGCTTTCGTGCCAGAGCTGCACGCGAAGGTCGACTTGGCGCAATGCGCCGACAGCCCGCAGGTCGGCGCGAATTACCGCCGGAACACTGACATACGCGGTCGCATCGGCGCGAAGCGAGACCACCGCTTGGTCGTCGAGCGGATCGTCACCACCGACGACGACGGCGTGAATGGCAGGCGCGACCGATCCCAGCCCGAGTGAAGCAGCGGTGAAATCATCATCGGCTCCATCGGTGATGACCACGATCGATCCCAAGTCTTGGTCCGTGCCCTTGTCCAGCACGTAGCTCAGCGCGCGATGGATGTCGGTTTCGTCATCCGTCGGCTCGTAGCCTTCGGCCAAGCCATTCCACGCGGCGCCGCGTGTGCTCGAGCCGAAGAGGTAGACAGCCGGGCTCACCCGATCGTCGCGTTGCCACTCGGAGATGAGCGCGCGCACGGCGTCGCTCCTCCGTCCGCTCGTGCCGGAGAGCGTCATGCTGCGTGAGCTGTCGACCAGGACGGCAGTTCCTCCCGCCACTTCCTCGAAGGTTTCGCGAACGAGCGTGATCTGGAGCGCCAGGAGATAGACCGCCAGAATTCCCAGTCCGCCCAGCATGCCGAGCGCAACGCGCCGCCGAGGGTTCCCCTCCCCGCGAATCGATCGCAGCTCGAAGAGCCACAACGCCAGCAAGGCAAGACCCAAGACCCAAGCGGCCGTGCTCCCGCCGAGGATGCCGAGCTGCCACTCCCAATCCGACACGCTCAAACCTCAGGGCCCCGCGCCCCGGCGCCTCATGATGAAGGGCGCGTGCACTTGATCGTCTTTGTAGTCGGTACAAAGGGCGTACAGCACGAGGTTGACGCCCAACCGAATGGCGCGCTCGCGCTGACCTTCTCCGCCGGGCACGACCGCCTGGCTCCACGCGCCGAGCTTGTCCCGCTGTAACGCACCTCCGAGATCGTGGCGCGAGTACACGATGGCGATGCGGTCTCCATACGTGACGCCCTCGAGAAACGCAGGGCCCTGCACGCGCCCAACGGGGCGTTGAAGCAAGTAGAACGACCGATAGATGGTGTGATCCGACGCAATCGCCTTGAGAGGGAGCGCGGGAAACGCGCGTAGAAGCTCCCGCCGAACCGCACGGTCGAATGCTTCTCCGCCTGCCGTGGCGTCATCGATCAAGATGAAGCCTCCGCGATGGACGTACTTTCGAAGGGCGTCGATGGCCTCCTCGCTCAGTGGTGGAAAGTCTTCGCTGCCACGCCAATACAGGAAGGGGCTTCGAAAGAGCGATGCCTTGTCGAGGCGCGCGCGGCCGGGCTCCAAGACTGGCTCTACGCTGGTGCGCTTGCGGACCTCCCACGCGAGCCGTTCGGCCATGTTTTGTGCATCATCGACCTCCTGGCTCAGGTCGAGAGAGACGAGCTCCACCCCGGTGGCGTCGCCGAATGCGGCTACACGATGGACCGGACACACTGAAAAGCAGGCCAGTATCAGCAACAGGCGGCCCCCCTGCGTCCCCAAGACCCTCTGCATCTGCACAGACGTACCAACCGTGGGGCAAAGCGCAAGCCGGGTTGACGGAGCCGGAGTTCACGACGAGAGTTGCGCGGTGCTTCGTGCATGCGCCGCAATCGCATTGCTCGCATTTGGCTTTGGTTGCGAACGCCAGCGAGCGACAGACGAGCCGTCGCCACCCAACGAGGTGTCCGAGTCCGATGGCACCCCTCTGCTGACGCGCACGCGTCCGCTGATGAGCACGGTGTTTCGCATCGAGGTGCAGTCGCCGCCCGACAATGCGGAGCAGGTGGTGCGTCGCGCCTTCGAAGAGATCGAGCGTCTAGAGTCGTTGCTCTCCGAATGGCGTGAGGATAGCGATATCTCCAAGATCAACGCTGCGGCGGGCAAGAAGCCCGTGAAAGTGAGCGATGACACGCTTCGCGTCGTCGACGCGGGTCTGGACGTGTCGATGTGGTCGCGCGGCGCGTTCGACCTTTCCTGGGCTGCGTTGTGGGGCCTCTACGATTTTCGTCCCGACTCGATCAAGATCCCGAAGCCGGAAGAGATCCAGCCGCATGTGAAGCTAATCGACTACGAGAACATTCGCGTCAGCACGAGGTACAGCAGCGTGTTCCTGAAGAAGCGCGGCATGGCGATTGGCACGGGTGGAATCGCCAAGGGTTACGCGCTCGATCACGCGGGCGCCATCCTGAGAGGCGGAGGGGTCAGCAACTACATGATTTACGGTGGAGGACAGGTCCAGGTGCACGGCAAGCGCGACGGCCGTCCCTGGCGCGTTGGGATTCAACATCCTCGCGACCCGAGCAGCTATTTTGCTGCGCTCGAATCGACGGGCGCTTCGTTTTCGACTTCCGGCGACTATGAGCGCGCGGTTTTCGACGGCTCCGGCAAACGTTGGCACCACATCATCGATACGAGGACCGGACGCCCGGCCGACAAGTCGCTATCTGTGACGATCATGACCGCCGAGGGCATCTACGCCGACGCGCTGAGCACGGCGGTCTTCGTGCTGGGGCCGGAGAAGGGGCTCAAGATGTTGAGCCGCATCGCCTACCCCGCCGACGCGGTCATCGTCGGCGCGGACTGCAAGGTCTACATGACACCCAAAGCAGAAAGGCAGATTCGCTGGACCGTCGACCTCGTGGAAGGACGGTTACCGAACTGCAAGCCGTAGATCCTCACGCGCGCTCTTCGATTGGCACGAAGGCTCGATCCGTTTCACCGACCCAAATCTGACTCGGTCGAAAGATGCGATTGCCCTCGAGTTGCTCGAGCAGATGGGCGAGCCAACCCGCCACGCGCGAAATCGCGAAAATGGGCGTGAACAGGTCCATCGGAATACCGAGCTTCTGGTAGACGATGCCGCTGTAGAAGTCGACGTTCGGGTAGATGCCCTTGTTGCCCACGAGATCCGCCATTTGTCCTTCGAGCTCGACGGCGAGATCGTAGTCGGGGGTGCTTCCGAATTTCTTGAAGAGCTTCGTCGCGAGCCCTTGCAGGATCGTGGCCCGCGGGTCCTTGACCTTGTACACGCGGTGACCGAAGCCCATGACCTTGTCCTTGCGCGCAAGCCGGTCTTCCGCCCAGCTTCGTACCGCGTGCGGCGAGCGGTCGTCGATTCTTTCGAGCATCGTGAGCACCTGCTCGTTGGCCCCTCCATGAAGCGGACCGGCGAGGCTTCCGATGGCCGAGGCCACGACCGCATACGGATCGGTCAGCGTCGAGCCGGTGACTCGCGCCGTGAACGTAGACGCGTTCATCGAGTGCTCCGCGTGGAGGATCAACGCCACGTCGAACACGCGCTCGGCCAGACGCGTCGGGACTTCTCCCTCCAGCATGTAGAGGAAGTTCGCGGCATGGCCGAGCTCATGGCTCGGCTTGATGGGATCGTCGCCGCGTCGAATCCGGTGCCAGGCCGTCACGATGGTGGGGAGCTTGGCTATCAACCGGATTACGCTGAGACGCCGGAATTCCGGGTCGGCGATGTGATCGCCCTTGTAGAACATGCCCATGGCGGCCACAGCGGCGGTGAGGGCGTCCATCGGATGACCGCTTTCCGGCAGGGTCTTGAGCAGGTCGATGATGCGGAACTTGAGCCCACGCTCGGAGACCAGCTGATTGCGGAACTCCTCGAGCTGCGAAGCGCTCGGAAGATGGCCGAACACGAGCAGGTACGCGACCTCTTCGTAGGAGCAGCGCTCGGAGAGCACCTCGATGGGAAAACCCCGATACTGCAGCTTTCCTGCCGAGCCGTCGATGTAGCAGATGCTGGTGCGGGCAGCGGGGATGCCGGCCAACCCTGGAATGTATTCGGGCACTTGGGCCATGGTGTTCACTTTCGGGCTGAAATGTCGGCCGGCAACCTAGCTGTTGGCCCCGCGCGCGCAAGCCGCGGCAAAAAGCACGGCGAACGTGGGCCGAACGGATCCCAGAACCACATCCGCCGCCTCTTCGAGCGCCTCGGCTCGAAGCTGCGCCTCGGGCGAGGCAGGAGTCGTTCGAATGACGAGTCGGTCGTCGGGGCGTGGCTCGATTTCCCGGTCGATCGGCTCGGCGCCGGCCGCCGTCAACGAAGCTACAAAGGTGCGGGCCGCTGAGCCGTCTCCTGCATCGGACACGGAGACGATGCGCGAGCCAACTCGAACGAAGACCGGCGGTGCCGAGCGAGCCGAGGCGTTGCCGCCCAGGATCTGCAGCGCTCGCTTCAACCGCGCTCGACTTCCAGGCCGTCGGCTTCCCAGTGCAAAAAACCACCCGCGAGGAACCCCACCTGCACGCCGTCCGCCTGCAACCGCTCGCCCCATTCCTTGGCTTCGTCGCTGCGGCCGTAGAGGACTCGAACCCGGCCGTCGAAAGGCTGAAGCTCTTTGGTGCGGCTCGCCAGCTCGCTAGCCGGAATGTGGATCGCCGTCGGGATGCGGTATCGGCTGTACGAAGCAGCGTCGCGAATGTCCACCGGAAGCGCCTTTCCTTGCTTGATCCAGAGCGCCAGCTCTTCCGGCCGAACCTCGGCGGCCGACCGCGGCAACACCGGCTCGAGGAGGCGCAAGAGAGAGGGCTTGTCGAGCACCCCCACGTGGTGCTGCACCACCCTGCCCTGCGCGATGACGAGCAGCATCGGAATCGAAGTGGCGCGAAACGTCTGCGCGATCATGGGGTTTCGGTCCACGTCGACCTTGACGGCTTTGATCTTGCCCGCGAGCTCATCCGAGACCTGCGCGACGATGGGCGACAACTGCTTACACGGGCCGCACCAATCCGCGTACAGGTCTACCAGAACCGGCAGCTCCGAGCGCAAGACCTCGGCTTCGAAAGTGGCATCGGTGACCGAATGAACCGTCATATCAGTATTCCCTATCCTCCTCACTCGATTCTGTCACGATCGCGACACCGGCGCTCGTTCCGAGGCGATTGGCCCCGGCCCTGATCAAGCGGTCGGCGGCGGCTGCATCGCGAATACCGCCGGATGCTTTGATGCCGAAATCACCGCCCAACTCAGCGCGCAACAAGCGGACGTCGTGCTCGGTGGCGCCTCCGCCCAAAAAGCCCGTCGAAGTCTTCACAAAGGCGGCTCCGGCGGCCCTCGCCCAGTGTGCGCCCCGCCGCTTTTCCTCATCGGTGAGAAGGCAGGTCTCCAGGATCACCTTGACTGGACGGCCATCGGCGGCTCCGACGGTTTGCGCGATGTCGTCGATGAAGAGCGCGCGGTGACCCTCTTTGAGGGCATCGATTCGGCACACCATGTCGATCTCGGCAGCGCCATCTCGGACGGCTTGGGCCGTCTCGGCACGTTTTGAGGCCGTGCTGCTCGATCCGAGTGGAAACCCGACGGTGGCTGCCACCGCCAACTGGCAGTCTTGCAACAGTGCGGTACAAAACGCGACGTGGGCCGAGTTGACACACACTGCCGCAAAACGGTGTTGGGCCGCTTCCTGACACAAGCGCTCGAAATCGGGACGCGTTGCGTCGGGACGCAGCAACGTGTGGTCGATGAGGGCGGCCAAGTCGTGTCGCATGGGCAGCGTTGTCGTAGCGCGCGCCCACGGACCGTACCACCAAGCAAGCCGGGGGGGCTTCTCTACTGATGGACGTCATTTGCGAGCGCTGCAGCACGGAATACGAATTCGACGAGACGCTGCTTTCCGTTCGAGGAACCAGCGTGAAATGCACGAACTGCGGTCACGTCTTCAAGGTGTACCCGGGCGGCGTGGACGACGCCGGGCGAGCCGCCAACGCGTGGCGGGTGAAGCGTCCCGACGGGATGACCGACGTCATCGAGTCGCTGCGCGAGCTGCAACGGCGGATTGCCGCGGGGGAGCTCAGACCGGAGGACGAGATCGCGCGCGGCGAGGAAGCCTGGAAGAAGCTCGGATCGATCCCGGAGCTCGACACGTTCTTCCAGGCAGCCGGGGTGCAGATCCGGTCCCCCAGGACTCCCTCGCCACTGCCCCCGACGCCTGCCGGACGCAAGTCCGTGGGCCGGGAGTCGAGCGTGCCGCCCGGGAGACGCCTTCGGCAACCGACGCTCCTCGGCGTGTCGCCCGTATGGAGAGAGGAGGAAGGGTCGGTGTCGACGTCAGGGCCAGCTTCAGAGCCAGCCTCAGCACCCAAGGTTGCGCCGGAGTCGGAGTTGGAATCGCTATCGGAGCGTGCATCGGCGGCCGACTGGGAGCCGGAGCTTGTGCCGGCGACTTGGGAGGAATGGGAGCAGAAATTGGAGCTGGATTCGGAGGCGCCGCCCGCGCCCCAGCCGTCGCCTGATCTGGAGGCGTTGCGGGATTCCTCGATGCGGATCGAGGACGCCGTATTCGAGGAGCCTTCGCGGCCCACCGCCCGGCGCAGCACGCCGGGCTACTTCGACGACGACGATGACATTCCAGAGCTTCCCGGGCGCGGGTGGTCGCCGCTCGGCTGGCTGCTGTTGATCGTCATCGTGGGCGGGTTGGCATTGGTGGCCGCGCAATGGGAGCGTGTTGCGCGGTTGGCAGGCATTGGCAGCGATCCAGCGGTCATCGCAGCCGGCATCACGGAAGGCGATGCCAGCCTGGCACTCGGTCACATCGACGCCTACGAAAATGCGATCGAGGCGTACGGCCGCGCCGTGGAGACTGGCGGAGACGGAGACCCGGAGCTTCTGGCAAAGCTTTCCAACGCGCATGCGCTCGCCGCGCAGGCACGATCGGATGAGGGAGCCCCAGCCGAGGCCGTTGCGCCACACACGACGGCGGCGCTCACTCTGGCGCAGCGCGCGACCGCGCTCGATCCGCAGAGCATCGATGCGAAGCTCGCCGAGGCAGATGCGTTTCGGCTTTCCGGAGAGCTTTCGTCCGCGCGAGCAGCGCTCGAGCAAGCACGCGCCATGTCTTTCAGCCGCACGGCAGAGGCGTTCCGCATCGACGCCAGGTTGAGCGCCGCCGAAGCGGGCGGAGGGCTGGAGCATGGCTTGGAAAGCGCGAGACAGGCCGCCGAGCTCTCGTCGAGCGGAACGCGATTCGTCTTGTTGATGGCGCGCGCCGAGCGGGCTGCGGGGAACGACGCCCGGGCCAAGGACGCGCTAGATTCGATTCTCGCGGAGCAGCCCGGGCATCCGGTGGCGGCAAAGCTGCTCGCGGAGTGGGAGGCGGAGGCTTCGGAGGAAGCGGCAGGAGCAGCGGCAGAGACAGGGGCAGGAGCAGCGGCAGGTACAGCGGCAGAGACAGCGGCAGGGACAGGGACAGAGACGGGGGCGCTTGAGGGCGCGCCGGAGACGACGCCTGAGGCCCCGGGGGCGGCAGAGCCTGAGAAAGGGACGGAGACGGCGCCGGTGGCTGCGCCGGAGCCTACCGCTGCTCCGGCGAAGAAATCGCCTTCCCCGCGGGCGGAGGCGCCGGCGAAGGGCGAGGCTTCGAGCAAGGGGAGCACCAAGCCGGCGACCGAACGCAAGCCTCGCTACGATGAGTACGATCAGCTTTCCAGAGCGGCTGGGAGCGACGCTTTCGTGGACGGCCGGCCGCCGGTGCGCGACTACGAATGGTACATGAGCCGTGGTTGGGACGAGCTGGCGGCTGGAAACTATGCGCGGGCACGAGCATTTTTCGACAGCGCGCTCGAGGTCAAACCCGGCTCGGCGGACGCCATGGACGCGCTCGGCCAGGTCTCCGTGGGCACCGAGGATTACGCATCGGCGTTGCGCTATTTCCGGGTGGCGGCACAGCGAGGGCACCCGGATGGCTATTTCGAGCTCGCCCGGACCTACGAGCGCCTCGGGCGAAATGAAGAGGCCGTATCCGCCTACTACACTTACATCAAGCGCAACCCGACCGGCACGCATGCCGCCACGGCGCGAGCCGCCATCAAGAAATTGGAACCCCGCGCGAAGCTACCTGACGAGCCCGAACCGGATCAGAGCC
Source organism: Myxococcales bacterium SG8_38 (assembly GCA_001303415.1). Lineage (GTDB taxonomy): Bacteria > Myxococcota_A > Polyangia > Polyangiales > Houyiibacteriaceae > SG8-38. Next base: position 28,698 of record LJTN01000029.1, on the reverse strand, counting down.
CAGCGCCCAAAGAGCCCACAGAGGAGTCAGGACAAGCCCTGCCATGAAGCACGACGCGCGTCGTTCCGCGCTCATTCTCGCTGCGATGGTGACATCGTTCAGCATGATGTCCTGCAGCCGGGGCGACGAGCCTGCCTCGCGCGGGCCCGTCGTCCACGAGCTACGAATCCTCGAGCCCTTCCCCGACGGAGCGGAGCACGATCCGTTCGAGCTTCCCCAGCCCACGCTCCACGACATCTTGGAGCGCATCTGGGAGTCCACCGAGAACAACGACGTGAGGGGCTTGTTCATCCGGGTCGGCCCCTTACAGGGGGCCTGGGCGAGCGTCGGCGACATTGCCGAGGCGCTCGATGACTTCCGATCCGACAAGCGGCCGGTGCACTGCCATTTCGACACGGCGGACAACGTAGGCTACCTCCTGCTCGCCTCGGCCTGCGACCGGATCACCATGTCGCCCGCCGGGGTGCTCGATTTGATCGGTCCCGCTGCGGTGATGGTGTACGCACGCTCTTTCTTGGAAAAGATCGGCGTGCAAGCGGAGATCGTCCACATGGGCCGTTACAAAGGCGCGGGCGACGTATTCATGCGCGACGACATGCCGGAGGAAACCAAGGAGTCGATGGACGCGATCCTCGACGACCTCTACGGCGCTCTGATCGAAGCGACCAAGGCTCGGACGCAGGGCGATGTCGAGAGGGCCAAAGCGATCATCGATGGAGGCCCCTATGTGTCGGCGGCTGCGAAAGAAACCGGTTTGGTCGACGCCATCGGATTCGTTCGCGAGTCACGCGAGGAGGTGAAGAAGGCCGCCGGCGTCGACAAGATCGAGCGTACCCGAATGCTGCCGAAGCCCGAGGAGCTGACTCTCGGCCAGTTCTTGGATCTGCTGAGCGGCGAGAAGGATGAAGCAAAATCGCGCGGCGAGCGTGTGGCCCTGGTGTTCGTGACCGGCACCATCCGTGACGGAGAGACCGATCGGATCGGTGACGCGGTGGCCGGCCCCTTCGTCCGCGTGATGGAGCGGCTCGAAGAGGACGAGGACGTCAAGGCCGTCGTGTTGCGCATCAACTCACCCGGAGGCTCGGCGCTCGCGAGCGATCGGATGTGGGAGGCGGCGCGCAACCTCGCCGAGACCAAGCCGCTGATCGCCAGCGTGGGCGATCTCGCCGCGAGCGGCGGGTACTACATCGCGTCGGCCGCCGATCAAATCCTCGCGCATCCGAATAGCCTGGTGGGATCGATTGGCGTGGTGGGCGGCAAGTTCAACCTGGCCGAGCTCAGCGAGGACGCCGGCATCCACACGTACATCCTGCAGCGCGGAAAGCGCGCAGCCTGGGCGACGCCGGTGCGTGCCTGGAACGAGACCGAGCGCGAGGCGTTCGAGAAGCTGCTTCGCGATACCTATGACCGGTTCATCGACCGCGTGGCCACGGGACGCAAGATCCCCCGCGAGGCGGTGCTCGCGGCGGCCGAAGGCCGGGTGATGACCGCCCAGGACGGGAAAGACCTGAAGCTGGTGGACGAGATGGCGGGTCTCGGCGAGGCGCTCGATCGAGCCCGCGCCGCGGCCGGCCTCAGCGCCGATGCGCCGGTCGAGGTCTGGCCTCGGAGCAAGGGCGTACTCGACGCGATCACCGATTTGTTGAGCGGCAATGGAGACGAGGCGCGCAACCTGAAAGCGCTGTGGCTGCGGGAACGGCTCGCGACCACCCCGCTTCCCATCGAGACGTGGCTCGCCATGCTCCAGGTCATTCAGTGGGAGCACGTGGCCCTGGTTCCGCCGTATTTCTTTTCGCTGCGCTAGGGCGCTGCCGGAGGGACGATCTCGCCGCAATACTGCCAGCCGTCCTGGCCGGGGAAGCACCCGAGCGGATCGAAAAGCTCTGCGGGCTCCTCGCAAATCGCACCTAGGCAACCCACACAGAATTCGATCGGCCAGCGGAAGGGCGGCGACTGCTGTCGAAAGCCTCCTGATGTCTCTCCATTGGCGACGATCTCCAAGACGATCGAGCGGAAGCTCGTGGTGTTCACGATGTCCACCAGCACGTCGTAGTAAGACGCTGGAATGCCGATTGCGGCGGCGGCGCCGAGGGACGCTGCGCCCGCGGCCTCATTTACGGGAATGACGACGCTGGTGGTGACCCGGTAGGGGTTGGGCAAGTCGGCGCCGAGCTCGGGCTTGGTGCCATCGGGGAGCAGCAACGTGATGTCGAAGCTGTCGATTTGGATGTTGCCTTGTTGTCCCTGGAACTCGAGCGCGTTGTCGACCAGGTAGCTTTCGATTCTGGGCGTGATGAAGTAGTCCCGCTGCACGTTCAAGTCGTAGACTCCCGCCAGCCACACTTCTTGTTGATCGGCAGAGACCGAGCAGTTGTCTTCATCGGGCTGCAGGTTCGCCACGACTTGAATTGAAAGGTCGGGAAAGCGGTCACAGCCGGTGACCGTCACCGCCATCAGAGCTACGAGGATGAATCGGCGCATAACTCCCCTCCAAAGGGTGCTTTCATGGTATCGAGCCCGTCCGGAAGCCGCCAAATTTCCGAAGCTTAGGATGCCCTGAGCGCCTCTCGCACCTCCTCGAGCCCCAGCCGGACTATCTCGGTCTGTCCCGGAAGTCGCGGAATTATGAAGTGAATTGTGTCTCCGCGGCGCTTCTTGTCCGAGCCGATGAACTCGAGCGCACGGGCGTTCAGCTTCGCGTCGAGATCGGTGGGCAGGCCGAGCCTTTCCAAAAGCCGCGTCAGCCGCTCGGTCTCTTCCGGACGCCCGCGGCCGAGGCGAGCGGCCACGCGCGTGGCCGCGATCATTCCGAGGGCGACCCCTTCCCCGTGACGAATTCCGCGATAGTCGCTTGCCGCTTCGAGGCCGTGACCGACGGTGTGCCCGAGGTTCAGGAGCATCCGGCGCCCCGATTCTTGCTCGTCCTCGTGCACGATGCGTGACTTGAGCATCACCGACATGCGGACGGCGGCAATGGTCGCGTCCTCGTCGCCTTCCACCAGCGCCTCGGCATTCTGCTCGAGCATGGCCACCGATTCCTCGGAGTCGAGCCAAGCGCTCTTGACGACCTCCGCCAACCCCGCGATGCGCTCTTCGCGCGGGAGCGTGGACAAGGTCTCGACGTCGCACAGCACGAACTTCGGCTGATAGAAGGTCCCCACGAGGTTCTTGCCGCGCGGACGGTTGAAGCCGGTCTTGCCACCCACGGAGCTGTCGACCATCGACAAGAGCGTGGTGGGCACCTGTCCGAGCGCCACGCCACGGAGCAAGGTGGAGGCTGCGAAGGCCGTCAGATCCCCGATCACCCCGCCTCCGAGCCCGATCATGATGGCGCTTCGATCGACCCCTGCGTCGAGCGCCGTATCCCAGATCCGCTCGACGCTGGCGATGTCCTTGTGCGCCTCGTCACCCAACAGCTTCACCTCGATTGGAGGTTTGCCGGCTATCGTCAGATCATGAATGACTTCTCCAGCCCAGGGACGCCGTGCGTCTCCATCGAATACCAGGATGGCCTCGCCCTGCGCGTGCTCGCGGGCGCGTACCCCGACCCGATGGCGTGCGCCGCGCCCCACCTCGACGCGGTATGTGCGCAGGCCGAGGGGCACGACGATGGACCTGAGATTGCGCACCGCCACGATCTCTGCGGCGATTTCCTCGGGGTCCAAGGTCTTCGTGTCGATGACCGCGTGGGCCTCGGCATAGGCGTTCGCCCTCTGCGCGAGGATTCGCGCGAGGTCGGCCTCCGGGTCCGGGCCGAGCAAAGGCCTCCCTTCCCCCCGTCCCACGCGCGCCGCCAGGACCGCAGGGTCCGCAATCAACGTGATCACGATCCCTTCCCCAAGCAGCCTCTGCCGTGTCTCGTCGTCGACGAGCGTCCCTCCGCCGAGCGACACGACCCCCACGTCCCCCGGGAGCGTCCTCAGGGCCTCTTTCTCGAGCGCCCGAAAGGCTTGCTCGCCCTGCTCCGCGAAGATCTGGGGAATCGACCTCCCAAAGAGGCGCTCCACCTGGACATCCAAATCGAGCGCACGGGTGCCCAGAAGGTCGGCGACAACACCGGCGACCGTCGACTTTCCAGCCCCCATGGGCCCTGACAGATACACGCGCACGTCACGGAGCATACGGGGAGCCCGCCGCCCAGTCACGGGGCCAGCTCGGGCTATTCCGGGAGGGCCAAGGCGCGGTTGACGATCCGCGGCGTGAGGAAAATCAGCAGCTCGTTGCGGTCCTCGCGGAAGCGGCGCCGCTTGAAGAAGACGCCGAGCACCGGAATGTCGCCCAAGAACGGCACCTGGTCGACGTTCCGGCCCGTGTTGCGTGTGTAGATGCCCCCGATGACCGCGGTATCGCCGTCATCGACGAGAAGCTGCGTGACCGCCTCGCGCTCGAGGATGGTCGGGTCGCCGTTTGCGCCAACGCGGCCGAAGTCGGGCTCGTTACGCGTGATCTTCACGTCCATGGCCACCGCGCCGTCGCTGGTCACGTGCGGAGTGACGTTGAGCTCGAGCTTGGCTTCCTGGAAGGCCGTGTTGACGCCCTGCGCGCTCACCTGAGAGAACGGAATCAACGTACCCTGCGAGATCGACGCCTCTTTGTTGTCCAACGTCAACACGCGCGGAGAGCTGATGATTCGAACGGAGCCGGCCGCCTCCGCCGCGCTCAGACGCACGTTCAGGTTCACGGCGCCGCTGAGGCTTCCCATGGTCAGACCAAGCGCGCCGCCTGCGCCGTTACCAGTCACGGCCGGCAGGTTCACCGCGAAGTTCGGATTGTTCACCGTGCCGTTGAACGGCGAGAGCCCTTGCGTCGGCGCGTTGTCGACGGGAACACCGCCCGCAATGCCGATGTCGGACGGGAAGCGCAGACCGGTGGGATTGCCCGTTGCGCTGCTCATCACTGCGGCGCCGCCCCACTGAATGCCGATGTCCCGCGAGTACGTGCTGCTCGCCTCCACGATGCGTGACTCGATCAGAACCTGCGGTGTCTGCGTATCCAGGCTCCGGACCAAGTCTTCGACCTGGTCGAGCTGTCCGACGATGTCGCGCACGATCAGCATGTTCGTCCGGGTGTCGACCGAGACGGTCCCTCGATCGGTGAGAAGCTCGCGAACACGCGGCTGGAGCCCCTGCGCAGTCGCATAGCTCACCGGAATGAGGCGCGTTTCGAGCGGAGCGAGCTGCTGCTGCTGCTTCTGTCGGGCAATGGCCGCCTCCCGCTCCTGCTCGAGCTGCGCGAGAGGGGCGACCCGAAGCAGATTGCCCTGACGCACCATGCCGAGCCCCTTGGCCTGCAGGATCACGTCTAGGGCCTGATCCCAGGGAACGTCGCGCATGCGGATCGTGACCGTGCCACCGACGTTGTCGGCGGTGACGACGTTTACTCCGCCGACCTCGGAGAGCAGCCGCAGAATGTTGTGGATGTCGGCGTCCTTGAAGTCGAGGTCGATTCGGCGGCCGGAGTAACGCTGGTCTTGCTTTCGTCCAATCTGCATGGGCAGCTGGCTCAAAAAGCCGGCCACCTCGGGTCCATCGACCTCCGCGGCATAGTCTTTCTCACGTGCAATCGTGCGGGAATGCGGACGCGTCTCGGTGGTCGTGGGCGAGAACATCCAGACGATCCGGTCCCCAGAGCGGATGGCCGTGCCCGCAGCCCCCTCGGAGCCATGCACCTCCACGATCGCACGGTCTCCCTTTTGCTCGAGCTCGACCGAACCGATCAAGGCGTCGCGCGGCGCCTCCAAACGGCGCTTGACGTCGGGATTCACGCGCGCGCCGAGAACCTCCAACCTGGGGGGCGCGCCAGCCCGCGTAGATACGCGAAACTCCGCGTCGCCTTGCACGGAAATGACCACTCGGTCACGACCGTCTCTCTGCTCGAGATCCACCCGTTCGATGCGAGGCGCGCTCGAGCCCGCAGAGGTCTTCGGCTTGGCTCGGGCCGCCGCGCCGCCGCGCCGGAGATCGACGGTGATGCGATCGTTGCTGGCACGCGCGTGATAGGTGGCCTTGTCGGTGAGCTTCAGCTCGATTCGCGCGCCCTGCGCAGTGCTGCTCGCCACGGTGCGTGCGATCAACGCGCTCGTTCCCCTCGTCTCGATGCCTCCCGGCGGCAGCGCGGCGTTGTCGATGTCGATGATGATCAGGCGCCCATCCTCGCGAGCGCGTACCGCGTATCGCGGATCTTGAAACGCACCTTCGATCGAGATGAATGCTCCGTCGCGCTCGCCGTCGATTCGGACGTGGTCGATTTCCGACCCTAACGCACGAGCCATGTTCACCCATGCGAAAGCTGCCCCTACGGCGATTGCGAGACCCCAATGAATACGCATTCCTGACTCCTCTGCCAGCTGACGTTAATCATCGGACGCCAGCGACGGACGAAGCAAGAAAACTACCGACTGCGAATTGGCTCTCAGGGAGACTCGGTGAGCTGCGTCGGCTCCCCACCTTCGTGGAGCGGCATCACGCGCGTCAGAGGCGGCTTATCCGGTGACGTTGGATCTTCGCGCGTCAGCACGACTGATCCTGGACGGATGCGGTCCACACGCCAGTTCAGTGTGACCGGTATTCCCTCTGAACCTCCGGTCTGTACCACTTCGGGACGGCCTATGTAGTCGCCCCGGCGGACCACGTGTCCGACTTGCGTCGTGTCCGTGAGCATGGCGCGCGGCGTCGTGATGCCGGTGACGATGGCGATGAGCTTCATCTCGTCGAGGCTAGTGCTCGGCATCAACACGCGACGTTGCGCCGGCGCAGCAGCCTGCGCCTTGAACGCTTTGGCGTACGAGCGGAACGGGTCTCGGTTCTGGACGTCGAGCTCCACGAAGTCCTCGTCGGTGTACACGATTGGCCCGAGGTCCGTCTTGGGTGCGGCTGCTTCGTCCGGCGCGGTCGTTGCACCCTTCTTTGCGCGGGTGCCGCCCCCTGGCCCGAGCCCCCGTGGGCCGCCGAACTCCTCATCACCGCCTCCGCACCCTGCGCCAATCGCAGCGGCTAGGAGGAGCAAGCAAATCAACATCGGGCTCTTGGAAAACATGGTCATTTCCCCTCACCCGGCGGACGACGGTACGTCGTTGCGCGAACATCGACGTCGATGACCACTTCTCCCGACGGAAGCAGCTTGGGCTGAGTCATCCGTATGTTCTCCATGCTGATGGCCCTATCCAGCTTGCTCACGTTGTAGAAGAACTTCGTGAGCTGATGAAAGCGGCCCGTCAAAGCCAACACCACCGGAATCTTCGTATAGAGCTCTTGGCGTTGCTCGGGGCGCGGCTCGACGAGGCGAATGGTGAGACCGCTGAGCTCCGCGACCCGATTGAGATCCTGGAGGAAGGCTGCAATCTCGGCATCCTCCGGCAGGATGCGGCGATTTTGGCGATCGTCCGTTTCACGGTTTGCGAGCTCTTGTGTCAGTTCCAGGTACTGCTTCTCGCGGCGCTCTGCTTCGCGGATCTGCTCCTGGAGCTGCGCATTCTTGGCCTTCGCGGACTGGAGGTCGGACGAGATGCCACCATGGATCAACGCGTAGTAGGCGGCTCCGAGCAGGGCGAGCAACCCCACGAGGACGAGCGCCTTCCCCCAACTCGGCAGGCCTACAAACCTCTCTTCGATGCTCGCCATCAGTATCTCACCTTGCAGGTTATGTCGAAGCCGACCGTCCCGAGGCCGGTCTCCGGATCGCTTGCCGCGCGTGTCCGCTGAAGCGTCACGTCGTCATAGATCTCGCTAAGCGTCAGCCGGCGCAAGAACTCGGCAACGTCTTCGTTGGAGCGTCCCATGCCGGCGATCTTGCATTCGTGGTCGACTTCCTCGAAACGCGTGAGCCACAGGCGGCGAACGTCCCAGGACTCGTTGTAACCGGCCAGCGGATTCTCTTCCCTCATCTCCTGAAGCTCGGCTGGGTTGATGGTCGGCCCGCCCGGGTCGCTGAGGATCTTCGACAGCTCCATGACGGCGCGGGTTGGACCCCGCCTGGCCCGCTCCAGCTCCTGCACGACCTGCTCCAGACGGCGGCTCTTCTCCAACCGGGCCTCCACGTCGGCCAACCCCTTGGTCTTGCCTTGCAGCTCGTCTCGCCTCGCCTCGAGCGTCTTGTTTTCTTGCACGATCGTCTCGAGCTCCCCGCTCTGGACGAAGTAGAGGACCCCGAGCACGGCGAGCCAGATGGCAATCGCGCCTCCGTAAATCGCGCCCCATGTGCCGATGCTCAGATCACCTGCGGGCAACGCAACGGGACCGGGGCGCCGCGCACGCTTTTTCTTGTCGGTGGGTAGCAGATTGATGCGAATCATCAGTTACGCTCCCGCTCCTTGCGCAGCGCCAATCCGATGCTCACGACGGCTTGCGAGGTACGTCCTTGCAGCTCGACTGCTGCCTTCTCGTCGATGTCGGCCACGCGCGTCGCGTCGAGCATCTCGACCGGCACCTCCGTCCGCCCCTGAAGGATCTCGGAGAACGATTGAATGTTCGCGGTGCCGCCCGAAAGACAGATGCGGCTCAAGTCCCGGTCGCCGCTGGTGGCCAAGTAGAAGTCCAATGAGCGCTGAATCTCACCCGCGAGCTGCTCGACCGCCTGATTGACGATTTCGGGCACCTCTCTTGGAACGATACCGCGGCCTTCCCCTCCGCACTTGTAGGACTCTGCCTCTTCCCGCCCGATGCCCAGCTGGCGCTGAATCTCCTCGGTGATGCCGTTTCCGCCATTGGCGATGTCGCGCGTAAACGCGGTGGTGCCGTCCGCCAAGATGTTCACCGTGGTCGTCGAGGCGCCGCAATGCACCAACACGGTGGTCTGATCGGCTGCTGCAGGTCCGTACGCCGCTTCGAAGACGTTTTGGACCGTAAACGCATCCAAATCGACGACCATCGGACGAAGGCGAGCCTCCATCGCCAGGTTGATTAGATCCGTAATTTCTTCCTTCTTTGCCGCTACGAGCAGGACGTCCATCTGACCGTGGTCAGGCCGCTCGTGCAGCACCTCGTAGTCGACCTGAACCTCGTCGAGGTCGAACGGGATGTGCTGCTCGGCTTCCCAGTTGATCTGCTCGTGAAGCTCCGCGGCGGTCATGAGCGGCATCGCGATTTTCTTGATGATCACACCGTGGCCGCTCGCTCGCAGGGCGATGTTGCGTCGCTTCGAGCGCGCGAAGAGCTTCTCCAAACCCTCGACGACGGCGCCCGAATTGATGATATGGCCGTCTACGATGGTCTCGGCAGGTAGAGGGTGAAACCCGAACCTCGTGATGGTTCGCGCCCCCCTCCGGCCCTCTCTGATCTCACAAACCTTGATCGAGCTCGAGCCGATGTCGACGCCGATTAAGTTCTTCCCCTCGGATGCCATGTAGGCACGCTACTCCTCCTCACCGAACACACGCACCCGATCGGCGAGTCTCAGACCCAAAGCTTCGAGAATGAATCTTTCGTTTTGTGTCCATCCGACATCCAAAACCCTTCTCGACACGATCAATCGTCAACACCGATAGGTTCGCGCGACGAGCCAACTCAGCTTTGGACATCATGCGTTCGATCCGAATCTTGCGAACATTATTGGGCTTGTTGCCACTCTTCTTGCTCGCCTTGGGCTTGCCAGCCCTTTCGCGCGTGTCCGCTTCAGAGGCGGACGCACCCGTGGCGCCGGGCTTTTGCATCGCTTCGTTGGCCTCTGGATCGTAGGTCATGAATCGGCTCGCCAAAGGAGACCCTGGGTCTCCTCAAAGCTATGACCGAACCTCCTAAGGGTCAAGCAACTTAGAAAAAATCAGGTCTAAATTAATCAATAATTATATATAAGTTATATGAACCTAGTCAGCGGAACGCAGACATCCGCGATCGTCGCGCACTGCTTGTGCTCGACGCGCGAACCCACCGATTGTCAACGAGCGAAGGTGTCGGTTTTCATGGTCGCAACGGTCGCCGCCGAAGGCAAAAAAAGCGATGGAGGCAGTCGGATAGTTGCCCCCTTCCCACACTAGCCAACAATAGCCGTTCAGGTCGTGATGAGCTCGAGTGGGGTTTGGCGGGCCACCGTGGTGGTCCTGTTGGTCTTTTTCCTGCATGCCCCGGCGCATGCGCAGCGGAAACATACGGTGCAGGAGGGCCAGACCCTCGGTGCCATCGCCCAACGCTATCGAGTCTCCGTAACCAATCTGGCCGCCGCAAACCAGCTCAAGAAGACCTCCACCCTGCGCGTGGGTCAGGTGCTTCGGATCCCGCCGAAGGGCGTCATCTACGTGTACCCGGGGCAGACCCTGATCGGGCTCGCACAGCTGAACAACGTCAGCGTGAAGGCCCTGGCGAAAGCAAACGGGCTGAGCCCCGAGGCTACGCTGCGGGTCGGCCAGCGCCTCGAGCTTCCGGGTTACAGCGACGACGCGAAAGCCACCAAGGCGCGCAACTCGATTCTCCATGGCCTAGTGACGCTCGAGCGGCCGGCGAGCCAAGAGAGCCTGCGTGTTCGCCTTTTCGACGAAGCAGGAAAGCCGGACCCAAAGGCACGCGCCCGCCTCGCCCGCTTCCTGAGGGATCGCCAGACGAACGGGGAAACGCGTCCTCACGGTCGGCTCATGCGTCTCCTCGCCTACCTGGCGGATCACTTCAACGGCCGCACGATCGTCGTGGTGAGCGCCTTCCGTTCGGATGTTGGGGAATCGAGCCGCCACGGAAGCGGACGGGCCGTCGACATTCGCGTCGAGGGAATTCCCAACGAAACACTGCGCGACTACTGCCTCACGCTTCCCAAGGTCGGAGTCGGGTACTACCCGCGAGGCAGCTTCGTGCACGTCGATGTACGGGACGATGCGGTGTACTGGGTCGATTGGTCACGACCAGGCGAGGCGCCGCTGTATCTTCCACCAGGGGAGACACCCGAAAAGTACGACGCGGGCGTGTCTTCGGCGGTGTCGCCGGCCGAGCTCTAGACCCCTCGGTCTAGCCGCTGCCCTTGGGTAGTTCGATGTCGTGCTCCTTGAGCCGTCGGTAGAAGGTGCGACGCGCCATCCCGAGCGCCCTTGCCGCACGGGCCCGGTTCCAGTCGTTGGCGTTGAGCGCGGCGAGGATTCGATCCCGCTCCCCTTGCTTGTAGTCGCGATAGCTGCCGACATCGCCTGCGGACGTCGCCGAGGCGGGACCGATCTCGATGGCGAGCTCGTCCGCTTCGATGACGTCGTCCTTGGCGAATACCGTAGCGTTGAGCAGAAGATGCTCGAGCTCGCGAACATTGCCTGGAAAGTCGTGAGCATAGAGGCGGCGATATGCATCCGGGGACAGGCGCTTCTTCGGCTCGCTCCGATCCTCGGCGATGCGCCGAAGGAAATGATCGCAGAGCAGCGCAATGTCGGAGTGTCGCTCCCGGAGCGGCGGGAGTCGGATCTCGACGACCGCCAACCGGTAGTACAAGTCTTCACGAAGCGTTCCTTCCTCGATGAGCTCCCGGAGCGGACGCTTCGATGCGGTGAGCAGCCGCACGTCCACGGGCCTTTCTTCGGAGCCGCCCACCGGCCGAACCCTCCGCTCCTGCAACACGCGCAGCAGGTCGAGCTGCATCCGGGCTGGCATGTCGGCGATCTCGTCCATGAATAGCGTGCCCCCGTGAGCCTGAACGAAGACCCCGTCGCGAGGCTGCGCGGCGCCCGTGAACGCGCCAGCCACGTGTCCAAACAACTCGCTTTCGAGGAGCCCCTCGGGAACCGCCCCACAGCTCATGGACACGTACGGGGCCTCGGAACGTGGACTGTTGCGGTGAATCGCGCGGGCGACCAGCTCTTTTCCCGTTCCGCTTTCACCGATGATCACGACGGGCACGTCGGCTTCGGAGACGCGTTCAAGCATTTTATACACGCGTCGCATTCCTTCACTCGCACCGACCAACCCCCAACGCTCGCCGCGAGACGACGGCCCTTGGGCGCGGTCGACGCGCGGAGCTGGGTCGATTGCCGGGCCATGATCTCGAAGCCGTTGCTCGAGCCGCGCATTTGCCTCGCGCAGCGCTCGATTTGCCTCTTTGAGCTCGCCCTTCTGTGCCTCGATTCTCGCGAAGAGCTCCGAGGTTTCGATGGCAATTGCGGCCTGGTCGGCGTACGCGCGAAGCAGCGAAAAATCGATGCCGGCGAACCGGCCACTCGCGCTTCGATGCTCTAGGTAGAGCACGCCCCAGGTGCGTCCGCGGGACTCGATGGGAAGGCAAGCCACCGACTTGAGCATCAAGTGGTGAACGGACATGAAATCCTGGACACGGACATCACGCGCAGCGTCAATCGTCACCACCGGATCACCATCGATCAGGACCGTTTCGGCGATGGATCGGCTGAAGGCTGCGGTCTCCTTCCCGAGGTGGGTTTCGGCGCCGCGAACCGTCGTAGCCTCGAGCGTGCCGTGCTCGTCCACGAGCAACACGAAGCCGCGTTCAGCTCCGGTGAGCTCGATCGCTCCGTCGGTGATGACCGCGAGAAGCTTGGCGGGGTCACGTTCGGCCGCAAGCCGTCGAAGATTAGAAAGTAAGCTTTCGAGACCGTTCATGGCTGGCGAGGCGACGTCGGGCTTGGGCCGCTTCGATGCGGTCCGTACGGCGGCGCGTCTCACGTCCCGCCAAAAACCGGCCCGCAAGGGTGCCGGAAGCGAGGTCACCATGTCATCCCAGAGCTCGACTGCGCGCACCGCGGCCTTGCGCATCTCCTCCGGTTGCTCGTGCGATCGATGCAATAGCGCGAGATCGGCCCATGCATCCGCTTCGATGCGAGCAGCTCCGGCTGAGCGCGCACGCTCTGCAATGCGGACCAGCGCAGCCGGGAGCTCGACCCTTCGGATGTGAGCGTCCAACAAGCTCGCTTCGAGCCCCTCTGCCACGCTGTGCGGCTCCACGCGTGCGAGGAGCGCCGAAGCTTCGTCGAATCGCTTCTGCTCCACGCACGCACGCGCAGCCAACAACGCCGCCCGCCGCTTGGCTCCTGGCGCATCGAACGCATCGATGTCGAGCGCACGAGCCCTAGCCCAGTCGCCCCGCGCCGCAGCAACACGCGCTTGCACCATGACCGAGGATTCGCTCCGATTGGGGCCGCGCTCGAGCAGCTGCAGCGCGGCGTCCTCGTTCCCGAAGTACCCCTGGATCTCCGCGCGGGTCAGCCGTCGGGCGACGAGCGTGTGTCCCTCGGCGACGGGCTCCGAGAGCAAACTAATGGCCTTTCCGAGCTCGCCCCGCTCGATCCAGCACCAGGCCAAGTCCGCCTCCAGGGCCGTTCGATCCTGAACCGCTTCGGTCCTTCGTGCTTCTTGGAGCACGGTGAGCAGCTCATCCAGGCCCATGGAGGCACGGACTGACACACCCGCAGTCTAGCGGATCATCAGTCTGCTAGGAGGTCGATGATCACCACGCCTCGCGTCGGCTCTTCTTCGCGCTCGGGCGCTTGAGAGCCTTCCGGCATTGGCAGCGGAAGCTCAATCCGAGGAACTTCGCGCTTTGCCTCTTCCTCCCGTTGCCGGATTTGCTCGATGATGAAGCCTGGAAGCATTTGGTTCCCTAATCCTTAACGTAGGTCAAACGACCCACGCCACCAATATAATAACGCGTGCTCCGGTGACAAACCCCGTGACATGATGCGATCTTCCCATGCCAGTTCCGTGCCAAAAAGTTCATGATTCTAGCGAGTTGCCCGCGTGACCCCGGGGCAGCACCCTCCGCCCGATGCCCGAGATCTGCTTAGAAAATATGATCTGGCGCCGAAGCGATCGTTCTCCCAGAATTTTCTGATCCAGCCGGCCGCAGTCGCCCAAATTGCCGACGCGGCAGCCGCCCTCGGGAAGCGCGTGGTCGAGCTCGGCGCAGGCCTTGGGACGCTCACACATGCTCTCGTCGAGCGCGGCTGCCACGTGCTCGCGGTCGAGCTCGATCGGGACATGGTTCGGGTGCTGCGCGAAGAGCTCGGCGACAGCCCAGAGCTGGAGATCGTCCAAGCAGATGCGGCCGAGCTCGATTTCACCGCATATTCAGCCCGTTACGGCTCGAAGCTCGTGATTGCGGGCAATCTCCCTTACCAGTCGACCGGAGCGATTCTCCGGCAGGTTATCGCGCATCGGCAGGTGCTCATGGGCGCGGTGCTGATGGTGCAGCGGGAGGTTCGAGACCGTCTTGTGGCGTCACCTGGCACGAAGGAATACGGAGCGCTGACCATCTTTGCGCGGGCCGGATTCACCATCGACACGGTGTGCCGCCTGCGGCCCGGCGCGTTCTATCCACCTCCCGATGTCGAAAGCGCCGTGGTGCGCCTCATCCCACGCACGACGCCCCTCGCCGAAGAGACGCCCGCTTTTCAGGCGGTCGTGCGCGCAGCGTTTCAAACGCGCCGCAAGACGCTTCGCAACGCCCTTCGCGCGCTGGGCGATTCAGAGCGTGCCGCCCAGGCCCTCGAGGCCGCTGCGATCGACGGCTCGCGACGCGGTGAAACGCTTTCTATCGAGGAATTCGCGCGCTTGGCCGCGCAGTGGGAAGCCGTGCGGTGATCGGACGCCGCATGGCGGACCGCGAGAGGGCCATGTATCGTGCGACGGCATGTCCCGAAGCGCATTGTCGTGCGCCGCGCTGATGCTGCTCACCAGCTGCGCGCCGAAGAAGGTCGAAAGCCCGCTCGAAAAAGTACCTCCGGCAGAAATTGCGCAGGCTCGGGAGCTTGCGTCCCGAGGCGACGCGCGCGCCGCTCAAAACGCGTACGAGACGTTCATCATCAATCATCCGGGCACCGTGGAAGCAGATCTGGCTCGATTAGAGCTCGGCGTGCTGCAGGCCGACCTCGGCCGCTGTCAGAGCGGCGTTCCGCACCTCGAGCAAGCACAGGACAGCGACGACCGGGCCATCGCGCTGCACGCCTCGCTTCACCTTGCGATGTGCCGATTGAAGCTCGGAGATCCGGAGCGGGCGCTCCAAGGCATCGAGCCCCTTGCCGCGGAGCGTTTCTCCGACGAGGAGCAGGCGCTCCTTTGGGATACTGCGGTGATCGCATCGGAGCAGACGATCGATGGGAGCCTCGGGCTCCGCGTCGTGGATGCCCTCATCGCCCGTGGCGCAGCGCCTCCGGACCCCGAACGCCTGGATGCTGCGATCGAGCTTCTGGCGCAAAAGGTCACCATCGAGGAGGCGGCTGCGCTTTTCGGCGAGCTTCGCACGGGCGCCCTGCCCCACGTCGCGATATCGATGCGCCTGCTGCAGCATGCGCTCGAGACACAGGACGCCGACCTGATTACGACGACGGCGGATGCCCTGCGTGGTAGCGGCTTTCTCGACGACCCGGAGGTTGCCATGCTCGTCGCGCGCGCCGATGAGTTCCTCTACGGGAATCCGTATGTGCTCGGGGCCTTGCTTCCGTTGAGCGGCCGCGGGCAGGAGGTCGGGCGCCAGCTGCTTCAAGGCATGCAGCTTGCGCAGCTCGACGAGGGGGGGCCTGAGCTCGTCGTGCGAGATACGGGCGACAGCCCTTCCAAGACGTCGTCCGCAGTGGAATCGCTGATCGGCGACCAGCGGGTCATCGCGGTCCTCGGTCCGGTCGGAAGCCGAACCACCGAAGCTGCAGCGGAAGTGACGCGCCGTGCCGGCGTGCCCCTCATCAGCTTCTCGGCTTCCGAAGACGTCTCCGGCGCCGGAGAAAGGGTGTTTCGTTTTCTCTACAGCCCGCGTGACGAGCTCGAAGCGCTGGTGCGAGCCGCCCGCAAGCGTGGCTCGTCTCGATTCGTCATCTTGTACCCCGACCACGGCTACGGTCGAACGATGGAGCGTTTGTTCGACCAAGAAGTCGCCGCAGCCGGAGGCGTCTATTGCGACGGCGTGGCCTATCCCCCTGGAACCAAGTCGTTCGTCGAGTACGTCCGCACCGTGCTCGAGACCGACTGCAACACGGTGCTGCTGGCCGATGTCGGCGAGCATGTTGCGCTGATCGCGCCGACCTTCGCAGCGGAGGGCGCCTGGAGCATCGGCGAAGGCACGCTCCCGGACCACGCCGAGCGGGAGGTGCACTTCCTGCTTCCCAGTCCGAGCTGGGCGCCCAACCTCCTTCGGCGGGCGCAGCGCTATCTTCAAGGCGCATTGATCGCACTTCCTTTCTACGAGGGCTCGGATTCAACCATCAACCAGCATTTTCGAACGGCCTACGAAACGCGCTACGGCCAGCCGCCGGCGACCTTCGCCGCCTACGGATACGACGCCTACCGCATGATCTCCGGGGCCTTGCGGCAGGGATACCAGACGCGCGAGGCGCTCACCGACGCCTTGAAAACCGGCGTGGGCGTTACCTCGGTCACTTCGGTGGGATCGTTGTCGGCCGACCGAGACCCCGCTCACCCGCCGCAGCTCTACGAAGTCCGGGGGGACCTCCTGGTGGCTCTGCACTGAAGCGCGAGAGAGGCAGCAAGCGCTCGATGTCGTCGAGCGGTCCGTGCGCCCAGCGCTCGACTTCCGCGGGGAGCCCCAGGGCCCGAAGCATCGCCTCGGCGAGCTCGATGGCGCTTGCGAATCGTACCGACTTGTCTTTGCGAAGCCCCCTTCGGACCACGTCGTCCAGCCGCCAGGGGTAGTCCGGGTTCAAATCGCTCAGCGCCGTGGGCTCGGTTTCGATGATCTTGGCCAAGACCTCGCCAACCGTACCTCCAGCGAACGCCATTTCGCCCGTGGCGACCTCGTAGAGGATTGCCGCCAACGAGAAGACGTCGCTTCGAGGATCCACGTCGAGCCGCCCCAGCGCTTGCTCCGGCGACATGTAGCAGGGGGAGCCCAGCGTCGTGCCGAAGGCGGTGAGCTTTGGACCGATGGACAGCTGGAGCTTAACCGATCCAAAGTCGAGTACGCGGATGTGCTCCTCCCCGCTCATCTCGCACACGAACACGTTGCCCGGCTTGAGATCCCGATGAATGACCCCTTCGGAGTGAGCATGGCGTAGCGCGAGCGCGAGCTGGCAGATGATCCGCACGGTGCGCGCCGGACATATGGGCCCTTCGCGCCGCAGGAGCGAGGCCAGCGTTTCTCCTTCCAGAAGCTCCATCGCGATGAATGGCGCTCCGTCAGCCGTCTCGCCGAAATCGATCACCTCGACGATGTGCGGGTCTCGCAAGGACTTGGCCGTCTCGTATTCGCGCACGAAGCGCTCCCTGGCCACGGGATCGCGTGCTGCGCCGTGCCCGAGGACCTTGATCGCGACCAGAGCGCGTGTTTGGAAGTGGCGTGCTTCGTAGACCGAGCTCATCGCACCGTCTGCCAGGTGGGCAGTCGCTACCCATGCTCCGATCCGTTCGCCGATCCGGTTCCGCATCCAACCGATCATGGTAACGGATGGGAGCCGTCCGCCCCAAACCGTGGGGTGGCTCACTCCGCTCGCTCCGGTAACCCGCGCATCGACAAGAGACGCTCGACCCCCTCGTCGTCGTAGCTCACCAAGCCTTCCGCCCGTAGCCTGTCGATGATGGCGACGACGCTCTCGAACCGCTTCTTCTGGCTGAGGCGTTCGCGAATCTCGTCCTCTACCTCGTCGATCGTTCGCCGTTCGGCAGGCACGATTTCCTGCAGGAAGACGATGTGCCAGCCATGGGACGTCTCGACCAACCGATTCAGCAGGCCGGGCGACTCGGCGGAAAAAAGAGCCTCCTTGTAGGGCCGCTCGATCCTGGCCTTCATCGTGATGGCCGGAAGCTCTTCGGCCTCGACCTCGATCGCAGCGTCGTCGTCGCCGCTGTCGGCGTAGCGCTCATACACCACCCGTGGGTCATCCGCCCGGCGGACCCTCTTCAAGATCGACTGCGCCAAAGCCTTGCCGGCCTCGCTCCGGTCCTTGACCACGATGTGCCACGACCGTCTTCGCTCCGGGGACTGCAGCTTCTCGGCGTGACTCTCGAAGTCTCGGCGGACCTCTTGCTTGCTGATCGATTCGGGGGTGATCTCCCGTTCGATGTCCCGAAGCAAAGACCGGACCATGAGCCGATCGATGGCGCGTTCGTCTTCCTCGGTCTCGCTCAGTTCGAGACGCCTTGCCTCGGCGACCAGGAGCACCTCGTCGATCATCGTGTCGAGGGCCTCCTCGGCGCTGACACCGTCGGCCTTCATTCGGGCCGCCACCTCCGATGCGCTGATCACGCGGCCGTCGACTCGAGCGACCACGTCGTTGCGCGAGCCCGTCTCCGACGGACCCGAGCCCGAATCGCTCGAGTCGCGGGCGCAGCCGGCAACCGCCAACCCGCTCATCAAGAAAAGCGCAGCGGCTCGCCTCACCGTCCCTCGCCAGCCGTGCTAGCCGGCGTCCGCAGCCCGGCCCCGAAGCCGGGCTTGAATCGGCAGTGCCTCGCCGCGGAATCTCGTCCAGACCGATTGCCCCTCCTCGCGGGTTCGGAGCTCGTCAATCTTGGCCACCGCAGCGGGGCTTCCATCCTTGGCGATGCGATCGAGCGCCATCAGCGCTGAGAGGCGCACGCCGAGGTCCGCGCTTCCGAGCTGCCCCACCAAGGCGTCGATGGCCTTTTCGTTTCCATTCGCGTAGCGGCCTAGCATGTACGCTCCCTTGCGTGCCTTGGTGCTGTCCGGGCTCGCCGCTTTGGAAATCCAGCAATCGACGCTGGTGTCGCACTCCTCTGCCATGGCGAGGAGCGGCTTGTGCTCCTCGAGCTTTTCCTTGTAGCCGCCTTCCTCGGATCGCTCTTCGCGCTCGATCACACTCGCCAGATTCTCCGCCTCCGTCTTGTTGGCCAGCAGGGCATAGTTCTGTGCAGCAATGAGCCGAAGCTCGGGATTGGCGCGCTTGTCGGTCACCTGTTCGTAGATGAACGGCATCATCCGCTCGTCGTAGGTATGCGCGATTGCAGCCAGCAACTGTCCGCGCATTGCGATGCCTTCGAAGCCTTTCGGAAGCTCGCCGTAGATCCTCTGCAAGGTGGAACGGACGCGGTCCTTTTGACCGTCCGGCACGTCAATGCGCACCAGTGCGATGGCAGCGTTCAGCTTGCGCGGAATGTCGGACGAGCTCGCCTCCTCGAGGAGCGGCTCGAGCGCTTCGGAGAAGCCCAGCGCGCCCAGAGCAAAGCTGGCCTCGCCTCCCGTCACCTGGCGAACCGTCATGCGAGTGGCGAGGTCCGGACGGCGGGCCTTGACCGCGTCGAGGTAGTGTTGGGCGATTGCATTGGCCGTCGCGTCCTTGCCTTCCAGGACTCGGAGCAAAGGCTTCAACGAAGGTCGCCCGATCAAGATCAGTGCTTCGGCGGCCACGTCGTTCATGCGCAGATCAGGCTGATTCGGAGCGAACAAGAACAAGCACTTGATGAGGGCGGGAATCGCCTCGGGGTCCCGGAGCTCACCGAGCTGCTGCGCGGCGAGCCGGTTGATCAAGAAGTTCTGATTTTCGTCTTGCCGGGTTGCGATCTCGGTCAGGATCTGCGTCGCACCTCTATCCTCGAGAGAGCCGAGCGCCATGATCATGGCCACGCGCATCTTGTTGTCCTCGGGACGGGAGCCGGTGATGCGCTCGAGCGAGCGAGCCAGTGCCTCGATCACTTTGGGCCTGTCGGCGGCAGGCACATCCAGCACCTGGATGGTCTGCGCCGCACGGATGGCGTGATCCTCCGAGACCTGCAGTCGCCAATTGAGCGCCTCGATCAAGGCGGGGAGACTTCGTGGGTCCTGCATCTCGTACAAGAGGTCGAGGATCCCGAGCCCGTTGATCCGATCCTCCGGGTAGTTGAGATAGGCTTGGTTGAGCGGATCGACGACCACGTCGGTCACGGCTTTCACCTCAGCGCTTTGTCGGTCGCCTGCGTTGGCAGCCAACGTCCGTGTGTAGATCTCCTTGAGGTTGAAGATCGCATTTTCCCGGCGAACCGGATCGGAAACCCCCTGTGGCGCACAATCATTCCAAACCTCCCCGCAAGGCCCGTTTCCCCATTCGTTACGAAGGCTTACGCGACGATGAAATCATAGCGACCCGGGATCGCGCCTGTCAAACCTTCGTCAATCGCCTTTGCCGGGCCCGAGGTCCCAACGAAGGTCGGCGCGGCCGCGAGCGCCCGTGAATCGGAGCACCACGAACGGGGCGCCATCGGGAATGGTCGCGCGGCCGTCGGCGTCAACTGCCGGAAACGTCAAGCGAAACGTCTGCCGAAACGAATTGACCTGAGGGAAATAGACTCGGTCCACGGCGGTGGGTCTCCTCACGCGTTCCATCAGGATCGGGGCGGTCTGGTTGCCCTCCGGGTCTATCAAGAGGACTCGCCAGGCCGATGACGGATCGGCCAGATTCGACTCCCGGAAGTCCATTCCCGACAGGGTCACGAAGAAGCGGTGCTCCCGCCGGGAGCTTGCCAGGCTCGCCTGAAGCATCTCGTCGCGAGTCTCCGGCGCGAGGCTGTAGTCGTACGCGTAGCGCACCACGTACGCCCATCGGAACTCCCAAGACTCGAACGTGGCGGACACGAAGATCTCGTGCGCCAGCTCCTTCCAGGAAAACGACTCCTTCTCCCGTGTCCATGCCTCCCAGACACGAGAATAGGACTCCGGGCTGAAGGTGCGCGGACCGGGCTCCATCGAGACGGAGTGTGGCTTGCACGCGGACCCGCAGAGCGCCGTCATCACCCACAACGCCAGAGCCGCGCGCTTCATGTGTGCCCCATGAAATCGGTTCGATCGAAGAGCGCGCTGAACGGAACCTCGGCGCCGCGGATCGCGTCGGCGCCACCTTCGAGACGATCGACCACCGCAATCACGCCCGCGACGCCAAGCCCGGCATCCCGAACTGCCTGTACGGCCCGAAGCGTCGAGCCGCCGGTCGTCACGGTGTCCTCCACGATCACGAGCTTGGCGCCAGTGGCAAGGTGGTCGGCGCCTTCGAGGAGCCGCTTCGTGCCATGCCCCTTGGTCGCCTTGCGTATGTAGACCGCGTCGATCGGTGAACCGGCCGACCACGAGGCAAACGCCACGGCCGAGGCGAGAGGGCACCCCCCGAGCTCCACGCCCGCCACGGCGGAAACCGGGCCGACGAAGTCTCGAATTCGCTCCAGCAATGCCCGACCGACCAATGCGTGGCCCTCGGCGAGCAGCACGGCCGGTTTACAGTCGATGAAAAAATCGCTCTCCAGCCCGGAGCTCAACACGAAGTGGCCGCGTCGGAATCCTCGTTCCCGGAGCAGCTCGAGCAATCGATCCACGCCGCTGTTCCACCACGTCCCGGCCCATCGCGCAACCTCGAACCGGCTCTTCCCGGCAGCACCCGTGTGGGCTTCGTGGTAGGGTCCCGCGCCCGAAAAGCGGATTCAGAGGACACGTTGCCGAAACCCGACGCCCCCCTTCGCGGAATGGATGACCTGCTCGTGCTGTTTCACGATGCGGAGAAGCCACGGGAGCGCTGGCGAATCGGCACGGAAGCAGAGCGAATCGCGGTCCGTAGAGCCGACGGTGCGCATCTGCCCTACGAGGGCCGCATCAGTGTCGTGGCGATCTTCGAAGCGCTCATCAGAGAGCATGGCTGGGAGCCCGAGCAAGAGCTCGACGACGGCCCGATCATCGCGCTCCGACGCGCGGATGCCTCTGTGACGCTCGAGCCCGGCTCGCAGATCGAGCTGTCGGGCTCGCCCTATCGGTCCGTTCACGAGGGCAAGGCCGAATCAGACGCGCACTGGGCCGACCTGCAGCCCGTCATCGAGGACTTCGGTCTGATATGGCTCGGGCTCGGCTCCCACCCGTTTGCAACGGTGGACCAGCTCGGTTGGGTGCCCAAGATGCGTTACGAGGTCATGCGCACGTACATGCCGACGCGTGGCCCCATGGCCGGCGACATGATGACCAAGACGTGCACGGTGCAGGCCAACTTGGACTACGCGTCGGAGGAAGACGCCATGCGCAAGTTGCGTGCCGGGCTTCGAGCGCAGCCGATGGTTACGGCCATGTTTGCCAACAGCCCGTGGAACGAGGGAAAGCGGAGCGGCTACAAGTCCTACCGCGCGCTCACGTGGCTGCACATGGACCGCGACCGATCCGGGCTTCTTCCCTTCGCGTGGAAGGACTACCCGTCCTACAGGGACTACGTGGAGTGGGCGCTCGACGTGCCGATGTTCCTCGTGAAGCGTGGCGGGAAAGCTTACTACAACACCGGGCAGACGTTTCGAGCGTTCTTGGAGAACGGCTTTCGAGGGGTCGCAGCGCGCTACGAGGACTGGGTCGTTCATCTTCGGACCCTGTTCCCCGAGGTGCGGCTGAAGAGCACCCTCGAGTACCGGGGTGCCGACGCACAAGGGCCGGACATGCTCTATGCCCTGCCCGCATTGTGGAAGGGCTTGCTCTACGACGAGGATAGCTTGCGCGGGCTCGAACGCCTGGTCGACCCATGGTCGTTTCCCGAAGTTCAGCGGCAACGAGACGATCTCGCGCGCCTCGGAATCCGCACCAAGTTCATGAACCGCGAGGCCGCGGACTGGGCGGGAGAGATCCTGGAGCTTGCGGAGTCCGGCCTCCGGCGCATCGGCGAGACCAACGCGGCGGGCGAGGACGAAACGGTGCTGCTTCGGCCCCTACGCGACCTTCTGGAACAGGCGCGATGCCCCGCAGACCGATTGCTCGAAGAAGTAGGGGAGGATTTCCCCTTGCGACAGGCGGTGATCGGCGCGGCAGGGCTCTAGACCGAGTGCGTGTCATCCTCCGGGGGCACCGCGACGTCGAGGGGCGGGCAAGACAGAAGCCGGGCAAGCAACGCCGACCGCTCGATCATCTTGTCGAGCACCAGATGCTCGCTTAGCGCATGCGCCCCTGCGCCCACCGCGCCGAGGCCATCGAGCGTCGGAGCCAGTTGGCTGGTCGTGTTGCCGTCCGAGCCCCCGCCCGCCGCCGCCTGATCGATCTGAAACCCGAGCTCCTCCGCGCATCGCACGGCGAGGCGCCACAGACGCTGGTTTCGCGCTGTCCGTTCCATTGGCGGGCGGCCGATTGCGCCACGAATCTCCACCCGCGTTCCCGGGGTTTGCGGTTGGATTCCGAAAATGATGGCTTCGATTCGCGCGGCATCCTCTTTGGTGGGCACGCGCACGTCGACAGTCGCCTTGCTCTCGGGAGCAACCACGTTCGGGCTCAGCCCCCCGTCGATGGTGCCGACGTTCACGGTGACGCCCCGCTCTGCGTCGTTGAGCGCGAACAACTGCTGGACGATGAGTGAAAGCTCGAGAATCGCGCTCGCGCCTTGGCCCGGATCGAGGCCCGCATGAGCCGCTCTTCCCTTCACCGTGATCGTGAACCTGCCCACTCCTTTGCGCGCGGTCTTGAGGCTTCCCTCGGGACCGAGCGATGGCTCCAGCACGAAACACCGGTCCGCGCGGCGCGCCAAGCGAACGATCATGCGCGTCGAGTCGTGGCTTCCAATCTCGCCTTCATATCGTACGCGCCGGGACCCCAAAACGTGCCGTCTTCGACCTTGGCCGGCATGGTTTGAAGCGTGCCTACGGGCCACACGGTGTCGCAGTGTCCGAGCACGAGCTGGTGCCTCCTCGGACGCGGCCGGCGCTCGGGAACAGCCAAGAGCATTCCGCCGCTCTGCTTCCCCGGGAGGATCACGGGACGGAAACCTCGCTGCTCGAATGCCCCCGCCAGCACTTGCAGCATGCGGCGCAGCGAGGACGGATCGCTCGAGGGCGATTCGCACAGCACCAGTTGCTCCAGGAGATCGGACATCGCCGCGCGGCTTCGATCGAGGTGCTCCACAATGCGCTTCGGCAGATCCTGCGACATGGCGTGTGCGCTAGCGCTTGAAACCGACGTGATAGGGGAAGGCATTGGTCTCTACGATCCTGGCGAAACGTCCCGGATGCAGGTACACGAGCATTGGCGAATGCGCGATCATCTCCTGGGCGTCGCGGTCTACCTCCCGGGCGCTGTCTTCGGCGACGAAAGCCTGCACGATGCGCCCGATGATCACGCTGTTGTCGCCGAGATCATCGATGATGCGGTCGAGCTCGCATTCCAGATGCAGATAGGCCTGTGCCACGAGCACGCCGTCGATCTTGCGGGCTGGAATCGTCGGGATGGCCTGAAGGGCGTGCTTGTGATCGTCGTTGCATCGGGGAGCGGCGGCCAAGCTCGTCAGCAGTATCTGATCGGGCCTTGGAAAGCTGACCGTGAAGCAACCTTCGCGACGCGCGTTGACGTATGTGGCGTGGGAAGGCGAGCACACGAAGCCATAGTGATCTTGCCAGCTCATGGGCATCGCCATGTGCTTTGGGGCCAAGTCGTAGCTGCCATCGGGCTCACGGGTCCCGACGATGGTGAGCGGCGCGACCATGTAGACTTGTTCCCAAACGGGATGGTCGAGATCGAGTGGAATCATTCGGCTAGCATACCGAATCAGGGAGCCTCCGCGAGCGGAATGCCTCTCAGGCCTCTGCGGGCTCGCCTGGAGAAAGCGCGCTTTGCCGCAAAGCCTGTGCCTGGTGCTTGAGCACCTGAGCCAAGACGTTTCCGTTGAGCACCGCCGAGCAGCAAAGCATGCCGCCGATTAGGGCCCCCATCACGCCGCACGACGCGATGTCCGCGCCCGTGAGATACAGACCGTCGATGGGGGTGCGCGGTTTGAGCCATCGTTGCTCGAAGCGACGCGGGGTATGCGCCAGCCCGTAGATCTCGCCATGCGGATGGCCCGCGAAGTTGCGCGTGGAAAGGGGCGTCGAGAGCTCGGCGATCTCGACCTTGCCGCGCGTGGCAGGCGCGTGCTGATAGAGCGTGTCGAGTAGGCGCTCCGAGAGGCTGGCCTTCAGCTCCTCGTACTGCGGGCCCCGTCTCTTCCAGGACGTGCCCTCCCAGGCTCGGAACTGCTCGTAGGACCCCAGCGTGATCGCCTCGATCGTCGAACGGCCCGGGTGACGGCGATTGAAGTCTGGATCCTTGGCCGATGGAAACGAAAGATAGACGACGGGAAGCGGGGCGTTGAGGTCTGCGGTGAAACGCTCGATGTTCTCCTCGTGCCTGTGGTCCCGGTAGACCCAGAGGTTGGTCTTTTCAAGCTGTAGGTCTTCGGCGGTGCCTTGGAGCCCGACGTATAGGCACAGATGCGCAATCGAGGCCGCCACCTCTTTGGCCTTCCCAGCAAGACCGGCGGCCTCGGCGACATCGCGCGGAACCAGGCGCTCGAAGGTATTGGCGACGCCGGCATCACTGACGATCACCGGGGCGTAAAGAGGACGCCCATCGGCCAGCCTGACACCGACCGCTCGAGCATCCTCGATCAGGACCTCGGTGACTTCGGCATTGGTCACCACCTCCCCTCCGGATGCTTCGATCACCGGAGCAATGGTCTCAGCGATCCTCGCGGAGCCGCCGATTGGATATGCCGCCCCTCGGAAGTAGTGGCTGGCGACCATGGCGTGGATGAAGAAGCTGCTCTTTGCGGGAACCAGACCGTAGTCGCCGAATTGGCCGGTTAGCACGCCGATGAGCTCTTGGTTCGACGTGATCTCCTCGAGCACCTCGCGGGTGGTTCGGGTGGCCTCCTTGAGAACGGGGCGACGCATCATCCCGCCGATCAGCTTGGATACCAGGAGCGGCATCGGCTTTTCGGCAAAGAAGAGCTGGGCCTTCTTTGCCGTCGCGATGACCTTTTCCAGGTACGCATCGATCGCGTCTCTGTCCCGAGGGAAATACCCGTGCATGCGTTCGCGAAACCGCTCGAGGCCTTTCACGAAGTCGTATGCTTCGTTGCCCAAAATGATGCGGTCGTAGACGTCGCCCATGTCTGCCCACTCGAGCTTGCCGTCGGTGATGAAGTCGAAGAGGCGCCGGCCCGCAGCACGGGGGTGGGACACGTCCCCGATGTAGTGAACGCCGACGTCCCACTCGTAGCCGGGCCGGCGGAACGTGTGCGTAAAGCCGCCGGCCCTGTAGTGCCGTTCGAGCACCAGCACCCGCTTGCCGGCAAGCTTCGAAAGCGTCGCCGCCGCCGACAATCCGCCGATCCCCGACCCCACGACGATCACATCCCACCGATCGCCCAAATCCCGATGCTGCTTGTAAGACCGGGACACTCTCCTGCCTCCCAACCTCCCGACATTCAACCGCTTCTCAGCAAAAGATCGCAGCGATTCGTTTCGGAGGTTCTAGAGGCTAGCACGGCACTCCCCCTGCTCGGCCGGAAATCGTGGAACGATTTGGCGCTGCGATCTTCGCCTGGGGACCTTCGTGATTTCGGCAGGTTCGGGACCCGGAGAGTGTCCCGCTACTTCAGAGTGACGGCGGCCCAGGCGCGTTTGCCGGACTTGATGACGTAGCGGCCCTTGGGGAGCTTCGCCTGGGGGTCGGTGACTCGGCTGCCGTCGATTTCGACGCCGCCCTGCTGGATGCGTCGACGTCCGTCGCTCGAGCTTCTCGCCAAGCCGATGTCGCTGAGGAGCTTGGGAATCCAGATGGTGTCCTCTTCGAGCGTGACCTCGTGCTCGGGCATTTCGTCCGGCATTTGACGTTTCGAGAACTGCGCCAGCCAGGACGCTTCGGCGACGTCGGCCTGCGCTGCATCGTGGTACCGGCCCACGATCTCTTTGGCCAACGCGATCTTGGCATCACGAGGATTCATGCTGCCCGACTCGCATGCGCGCTTGCGCCGCTCCACCTCTGCAACCGGCTCCACGGATAGCAACTCGTAGTATCGCCACATCAGATCGTCCGAGATGCTCATCAGCTTGCCGAATTGCTCCTTCGGAGGCTCCGCAACGCCGACGTAGTTATCGAGCGACTTGCTCATCTTCGCGCCGATGACCTTGCCGTCTTCCACTCGCGCGTTGATGCCTTCGAGAATCGGAGTGGTCATCACGATTTGCGGCCGCTGCCCGGTCTCGCGCATGATCTCGCGCCCCACGAGCAGGTTGAACAACTGATCGGTTCCACCGAGCTCGACGTCGCATTCGAGGACCACCGAGTCGTAGGCCTGCGCAAGCGGGTACAGCAGCTCATGGAGCGAAATGCTCTGGTGCTCGGCCCATCGTCGCTTGAAGTCGTCCCGCTCCATCATCCGAGCGAGCGTGTATTTGCCAGCGAGCCGGATGACGTCGTCGAATGCCATCTTGCCGAGCCACTCGCTGTTGTAGACGATCTGCGTTCGATCGCGGTCTAGAATCTTGAACGCCTGCTCTGCATAGGTTCGCGCGCCTTCGAGTATCTCCTCGCGCGTCGGGACGGGTCGCGTGCTGCTTCGTCCGGAGGGATCGCCGATCTGCGCGGTGAAATCACCCACGATGAACACCACCTCGTGCCCGAGGTCTTGAAACTGGCGCATCTTGTTCAACAGAACCGTGTGCCCGAGGTGCAAGTCCGGCCGCGTCGGATCGAACCCCGCTTTGATCTTGAGGGGCTTGCCCTCGCTCAAACGTTCCAGCAGCTCCGACTCGACGTGCAAGTCCACGACGCCGTGCTTCAGCTCGGCAAGCTGGGCTTCGGGTTTCACGGGATCGCCCCTATTCGCCAGCCTCTGAGGCCCCGTCGTTCACCAGCTCCTTGAGCTCCTTGCCGACCTTGAAAAAGGGAAGCCGTTTCTCCGGAACTGGCACTGGTTTCCCGGTTCGAGGATTGCGCCCACTGTATGACTTGTACTCGCGAACGGTGAAGCTCCCGAAGCCGCGGATCTCGATCCCTTCCCCCTGCTCGAGCGCCGACGTCATCGCGTTGAAGACGCAGTTTACGACTTGTTCAGCTCGGCTCTTGGTGATCTTCGTCCGTTGCGCCACGGCGTCGATCAGCTCCGACTTCGTCATCGATTCTCTCCCCATTTGGGCGCCCAGTATATCCAGGGGTCTAGGCGCGTCAATAGCGATTTCGGGCACTTGCACCCTATCGATGCCCCCGCTTCGGCTGGGCGCGACAGTGGTGGGGTAGAGTTGCAGCCGCGTTTCGTGAGGCCGACCGCATTACCTGAGCCGATATCTCACCCGGTACTGTCGAGGGCGGCCACCAAATCGCCGATGAGCTCGTCGGTGTCTTCGATGCCCACCGCGTAACGAATCAGGTTGTTCTTGATGCCGATCGCCTCCCGTTCCTCGGTGCTCAGCTCGAAGTAGCTCATCAGCGCGGGTTGCTCGATCAGAGACTCTACTCCGCCGAGGCTCGGCGCGATTCTCGGAATGCGGCATGCGTCGACGATTCGGCTCGTCCCATGCAAATCGGCCTCGACCTCGAAGGTCACCACACCGCCAAATCCACTCATCAACCGTTTTGCCGTCTCGTGATTCGGATGAGACGCAAGCCCCGGATACCAAACCTGGCGTACCCGTGGATGTGCTTCCAACCTCTCGGCCATCGCCTGTGCAGTCGCGTTTTGCTGCTCTACGCGCAACGCGAGGGTCTTGATCCCTCGATGGATCAGATAGGCAGCATGAGGATCCAAGCAGGCGCCAAAGACACTTCGCAAATCGCGAACCAGGCTCACCAGACCAGCCTTGCCTGCCACCACGCCGCCGAGCACGTCGTTGTGCCCCGCCAGATACTTGGTTGCGCTATGCACGACGAGGTCGATCCCATAGCTCGCTGGTTGGAAGTTGATCGGCGTGGCGAAAGTACTGTCGATCAGCGTCTTGATCCTCGTGCCACGGCAAATCTCCGCCACCTCCTCCAGGTCAGGCACGCTCTGATAGGGATTGGTCGGCGCCTCCGCGATGAGCAGCCGTGTTTCGGGTCGACTCGCATCGCGCAGCGCATTCACATCGGCGGGCGGAACCAGCGTGCTCGATACAA
>LJTN01000088.1 GCA_001303415.1 Myxococcales bacterium SG8_38 | reverse complement strand
GCCTGCGGCCTTGCTCGATGACATCGAGCACGACGGGGTGTGACCACGATCGACCGAACAGATTGAAAGCCACCCGGGCCTCTGCGCCGACTTCTGGAAGCCCATCGAGCGCGAAGGTCGAGCTCCACTCCCGATGGCGCGCAAAGTCGATGAGATGCGCCCAGACCCGCGGGCCCGGGGCATCGATGATGATTTCGACTTCGTAACGCAAAGCTTCCTTCGATGCTTTCCTGCCTGAGGTAGCCGAGATTGCACCCTCTTGCCATGGTCGAGAGACGGAATGGGGCACCAATTTCGGGCTGATCGCGGAAGCTTGCCACGCCCCACGCCCGCGCTGCCGCGATTTGATCTCTACGAGCAACACTTCGGTTTCGGTACTTCTCCCCAACATGGCGCGCAGCCCGGTCTACCGCTCCAGGCGCAGAGGCTACGATCATTCGGGGTCGTCGCGGTAAACTCCCTTAGCCCATCGGGATGACGGTGAGCGCCGAATCGCGCGGTACTAGCTTGTTATGTCGACTTGCGGCGCACGCCGGAAAGGCCGGTTGTGCTGACGACCTCCGTGCCACAATGCGCGGGCGAATAAGCCGAAGGCGTTGAGCGCGCCAACCGCGCCCGAGCTCGGGACGAAGATCCGAAGCGAGAGTCGTGCAGTTTTGGTGTCTGCCAAAACTATGCCTTGCCCGAACAAGTTGGCGTCCCTGGCTGACACTTTCGCGGCGTCCGTGCATCTCAACCGGTCACTTCTGGGACACAACCGCGACACTTTGGCTCTGAACGACCGGAAGCGACAGGAAAGGGTGCAGAAGTGTCGCGTCGGCGACAAGTAGCGCTGCGCGAGTGCACCGCGGGCGACAAGTAGCGCCACCGGATCGGCGGTCGGAAGAGCTGAGCAAGCTGTTCGTCACGTGGCCGCTCGCCGGAGGGCTTGAGCAACTTTTTGGGGGGCAAAACCAATAACAAGGAATGGCCGGTACGAGTCGCGCAAGTCAATCTCCGCGTACATCGCGCCCCTTGCCGAAGCACCAGGACGAGCAAGGCAACCGATTCAACGCCCGAACTCCGCACGAGCGGCTCTCCGCGCCCGAGCGGCACGCGCTGATGATCCTGGTGCGCGCGGCGGTGGCATGTCTGATCAAGGAACGATAGGATGCGCCCTGCGATGGATCGGGAACTCGCGGGAAATCCGCGCGACGACGTCCTCGGGCCGGGGTAGGTGGCACCCTCAGGTCACCGCCCATTCGTAGCGGACGCCCGTGAGCTTTTCGGATTCTTGCCAGAGCCTTCTTGCGTCTCGGAGACTTCGAGATGCTCTGCTGGATCGGACGGCGACGGGGGCACCGCTCATTCCGTGGAACCGGCCTGGCCCGTAGTATTCGCCGCCGCGAACTTCAGGATCCACCGCCGCACGAAGTTGGGGAAGCGCCCCGCCCGCGGGATCTTGCACGACGCGCCTCAAGACCGGTTCGAGCAGTCGCATGACCAGCGCCTTTTCGATGTGCCTGCCTAGATTCGTCTGCGAGGCACCCGGATGAGCAGCGACGGAGATACAGTCGATGCCATGTCGCTCGAAGCGACGTTGGAGCTCATACGTGAAGAGAAGATTCGCCAGCTTGGAACGTCCGTAGGCTTTCAGCGGCGTGTAGCCGCGGCCGTCTCGAAAGAGCAGGTTGTCAAAGCGCATCGTTCCAGTGCGGTGCGCCGAGCTGCTGACCGTGACCACCCTCGACCTGGCGGCGCGCTTGAGCGCCCTGAGGAGTCGGCCGGTCAGGGCGAAATGCCCAAGATGGTTGGTGCCCATCTGCGCTTCGAACCCGTCCCGGGTCACGCCATAGGGCGTGCCCATGATTCCAGCGTTGTTGAGCAGGACATCGAGGCGGCCCGAGCGCTCGTTGAATTCGTTTGCGAACATTTCTATCGACGCCAAGTCCTGCAGATCCAGCTCCATCACGTGCACGTTCCCGTGCGGGACAGCCGCCACGATCTCTCGTTGGGCCACCTCGCCGCGCTCCGTGGAGCGGCAGGCCAGGATGACCTCCGCCTCGTTGCGGGCAAGCGCCTTCGCGGATTCGAGGCCCAGCCCGTCGTTGCCACCGGTGACGACAACTACCCTACCCTGCAGATTGGGGATGTCGTTCGCTGTCCACTCGGCCACTCTCTAGCCCTTCGTATGTACAGCGAGAGGGGGTTATTCGGCGGCGTCGTCCTGCAACACATTCAGCGGTGTGTACTTGGTGGGAATGCAGTTCTTGCCCATGGGTCGCTCTTCGCCCAGCAGCTCCACTTGGATCCAACGACGGAAGGCGTTGACCTTCTCGAAGCCTTTGGGCACGTCTTCGTAGAAACGGTAGGGCGCCTTTTCGAAGAACGCGCGGCGATCTTGCGTATGCAGATAATAGACCTGTGCGAACGTACCCCAAGGATGGATTTGACTGATGAAGTCCCGGTAGCTCGGGATGAGGCTCCAACTACGCTTGTCCATGTACATGGTGAGCGTCCACTCTGTGACCTCGTCTTCGATCGGCGTGGTGCAGTGGATCATCAAGGCCTCGAACCCGGCGATGTTGGCCTTGGTGATGTGAATGCCGAGCCCATGGAAATCCGAGTCCATTTCCGTGACCGGGTTTTCCTCGAGGCGAAAGAGCTTCTTCATGCGATCCGGAAGCTCGAAGACCATTCGGTTTCGAGTGCGAAAGCGGTGCTTGTGTTGGTATGGCAACAGCTCCGACTTGTAGCGCTGCGAGCCGTGCAGAATCATGAAGTGCTGATCGTCGATGATGTTCTCATGCAGCGGGGCCATGTGTGTTGGCGTGATCGACCGCATCGTCGCCCGTCGTGGGAAACGACTCACGTCTGGCAGGTCTAATTCCCACGTGGGCACGCCCACGCCGTCTTCGCTCTTGGCATCGAACCAGAAGAAGATGAGCCCGTTGACCTCGGTCACGGGATGACAAGGAATGCACTTGCTCGGGTCGTTTCGGAATTCTGCAGGCCCCGATCGAGGTTTGCCGTCCTCGAACGCGTAGCCATGGTACGCGCACTGAATACGACCGTCTTTGACCGAGCCCAACGGCGCGAACATGCCGTCCATGTGCGTGCAGCGGTTGCTGTGAACGACGGGCTGCCCCTCCTTGTTACGATAGGCGACGAGGTCGAGCCCGTTGAGCTTCTTGTGCACGATCTCCCCGACAGCGAGGTCATCCGAGGGCACGAAGAGATACCAGCCGGAGAAGTAGCGCGGGAAGTCGCCGTGCCGGCGCTCGTAGTCGCCCTTCGGTAAGAAGATCTGTGAGTCCTTGAGGACGTTGTGCACGAAGAGGCGCGCGAGGAACTGCGCGAAAAATGCCTTGTTTTCGACGTCTTTGATTCTCATCGACTTCTCCTCGACAGGCGGTTAGCCTGAGACTAACGAATAAATTGATTTGGCTAACAATCGTTAGTTTACTTGGGTCGGAGCTTTCGCGCAAGCCTCTTCCGATTGGAGGCAACACCGACGCGGAGATCAAAAAGAACCGTTTCGTTGTCTGGTCTGCGAAATTCGCGTTTATTGCCGATGTGAGCGGCGATCCAACCCGCCAGAAGCTTCTGCACGAGGCCGCACGCCACTTCGCGAGACATGGCTATGACGGAGCGTCTTTGCGGAGGATTTCCGAGGGAGTCGGGATTCGGGCGGCATCGATCTACAACCATTTCCCAGACGGCAAGGAAGAGCTGTATGAGCACATCATGTCGGCGATCGCCGACATGCTGCTCGATCGGATCGTCAACCGGTATGGGCGCAACATCGGCCTGTCTGCAGAGGACGCGATCGTCCAACTAGGAGCGGCGTTCTGGGATTTCTGTGAAGAGCACCCTGACTACGCGACGCTCCTGATACGAGAGATGTTCGACAATCGCGAGCCAGACGTCGGCGCGCTCATGGGTCGCGCTCCTGAGATCATCGAAGCGAGCCTTGGCTACATCGAGAATGCGCAGGCCAGTGGTGAGCTGCCAAAGTTCGACGCAGAAGCGTTCATCCTCTGGAGCGCGAGCTACCTCTTGAGCTACCACGGGGCCCCGGGCTTGCGGAACCAGGTGCAGCGCAAGGCATGGAGCAAAGAGCTCGCTCGAGACAACTACATCACGATGCTGCGGAAGCTCTTGCGGACAGCGGATTAGCCGTACGCTGAAACGGACCGGTTCACACCCACCATGGCGGCACGGAGGTCGCGATTGACCCTGGAAAGCCTACCATTGCGCATTTGTGGAACAAGTATTAGCGTCAGACGAACAACTGTTAGCAAACGGAAAGACCCCCGTTTTTGAACGCCACTACCGCAAACGCGCCAACGTCAGGCAAGACACGTCGCCCCATCGAGCAACGTCGCCCACCGTTGGTCAAGTCATTGCCGTTGATCGGCCCGGTCCGGCAATTCCTCGGAGATGTTCTCCCGTTCCTGATGGAGAGTCGCGCCACCTATGGGGATGCGTTTCGCCTCCGGATGTTCAACCTCGAGATGACGTGCCTGCTCGGAACGGACGCCATTGAGCTACTGGAAGCCGGTAGCCCTTTACGGACGACCAAGTCGATGCACGTGCTCGACGGCGAGCTCGGGAGTTGTCTTCCGAGCACCTTCGACGGCCCCCAGCATCGGATGTTCCGAAAAGCGCATCTCGAATTCCTGACCGCGAGCTTGGAGGCGAAGCGCCGGGACGACATTCAGAAACGCCTCGCCGTACACACCTCGGAATGGAGCGCCGGCGATGAGGTCGACGTGCTTCACGAAGCGCAGGCTCAAACCGTCGACGTCCTCTCGGTCGTCCTGAATGGCGAGCCCTTTCCCTTCAGCAAGAAGGACCTGGCGCTGATCGTGCACACCCTCATCTGGGTCACGTTCGGGCACGCGCCTACGTGGGTCTTGCGCAATCCCGTTTACAGGTCCGTCCAGAAGCGCATGCGTTCGCACTTCTTGGATCTGGTCGCGCGGATTCGCACGAGCCCGGAGCGAGCCGCGACGCTGGTGGGGCGCTACCTCGATCTCGAACCGCCCATCGGGCGGGAGCGTTGGGAGGACCGCGATCTCGTCGCAGTGCCCTACAGCGCCTACCTGGCCGGCTTCGATACGGTCGCGTCGGCCAGCTCCTTTCTCCTTTACCAACTCCTCACCCACCCGGAACACCTGGCTCGGGTGAGGCAAGAGCACGAGGAGCTCTCTCGCGAAACCCCCGGCCCGGTCGCTCCGACCAAGCAGAAGTACCTCCGCGCAGCCTTTCTCGAGGCCGTGAGGCTAGACCCACCCGGTACGGCGGTCATCCGCGTAGCAGATCGAGACTTCGAGTTTGCCGGCTACACGATTCGAAGAGGGGACGAGGTCCTGGTCGTCATCGCGAGTGACCACCGCAACCCGGAGGTCTTTGAGCGTCCAAACGAGTTCGACCCGACGCGTTATTTCGCGCCGCAGTCGGGCCCGCTGAGGCGACGGGTCCTACCCTTCGGCAGCGGTGCCCACCGCTGCACCGGCGCCGTGCTCGGCGAGCTGGTCGCCGTCGAGATGGTTTCCTATTGGGTGAACAACTTCGATCTACAGATCGTACCATCCGGCCGAAAAGTCCGCGCCGTGGCGCGCCCGTTCACGCAGCCCGAAGGCCTGCGCGTCAAGGTGCTGGCACGCCGCTCCAAGGCGGAAGCGAACGATGGCCTTGGCACGTGAGCTTTTCGCCGATAGGAATCACACGGTCACAGTCACAAACGTTGCAGCATGGATTCGGGTGTCTTGCCTATGTGTCCCAATGAACTCGATGAAGTCGATTTGGCGTGGGAACCAGGCGCGACGACCTTCGGGCTATGCGCTCGGAAGGTCGCGTTGTTGTCGTGTAGAGAAGATCGAAAACCCAACGTTTTCCGGCGATCCATGCATCGCTCAGGCGACAGATTTCGATCTGCCGAGGCACCCCATGGCACCGTTAAGGCACCGAGCCAAAAAAAAAGGCACTCAACGTGATCGCTAAGTGCCCAACTTCGTTGGTTGCGGGGGCCCGCTACGCACAGCGTTGTCCGGTGGAGCTTGGGGTGCCGATCGAGGTGGTGATTGCTGCCTGAGTCACGGTCCCCTGACCTGCGCCTAGCCCTTGGAGTCTTCAAGTTGCTCCGCCAAGGCGATGAGCACGGGCAGCATGAGGCGGTCCTTGGCTCGCCCGGTCTTTGTCTTGAGCTCGATCAAGGTTGCTAAGTCCACCACCAGGAATTCGACGCCCTCATCCTGGATCGATTCACTATGGGAGACGAGCTCTTCGAAGCCGCGGCCGTCGATCAGCGTTCCAAGGCAATCGAGCGGTCCGAGACGCGTCGATAAGAGCACGTGACCGTCCCCCAGCAGAGCCGATTCTTGAGGAGGCAAACGACGGTTCGCAAGCTCGCGAACGTAGGCATCGAGCTCGTCCAGCAGAGCCCTGAGCCGGGAAACGTTCTCGGGACTTCTTCGATGAACGATGTCGAGGTCCTCGGTGGTGATCGGCGCGCCGTGAAGCACTGCAGCCGCCCCGCCCACCACGATGAACTCCACCCCGGCATCCGCGAGGCGTCGAAGAAGCTCGCCAACGTCAGCGTGCCCTGGACTTGGCATCTCTCAAGACCTGGAGCGAAGCCGCAGAACACATCGAAGCACGTAGTCGGTCCAGAGGCGAGAGCGAAAGCGCCCATTGGATCAACGTGCGGTCGACCTCGCGCGAAGCCTCTCGCACAAGCTCTTCCACATCAGGCGCGTCCTTAGGCTCGTCAGACACCTGTCGAGGCTACACCGCTTGGACCTGGCAGGCCAACGGGTTGAGGATGGGAGACGTACCCGCCGCCGAGACCTTGGGCAGCTTGGGGTCGTGAGCTGCGCCCAATTAGCCGTGGGTTCTCGCGCCTCGCGGCCGTCCCCCTAGTCCAGGAACTCGACTTCGCCCGTTTTCATGTCGTAGACGCCTCCCACGATCATCAGATCGCCCGCGGCTTCCATGTCCCGGACGATTTCGCTTCGCTGTCGAATGTCTCGGATCGTTTGGCGAACGTTCTCTTCTGTGACCAAGTGAACAAACTCGTGGTTCGTGCTGGACTTGTCCCCCTCGTATTGGTTCGAGACGGTCTGCACCGCGGGCTGGATGTTCGCCAGCATGGGGGTGATGTTGCCGAGCTCGACCCCATCGATAGCGCCCATGACCGCGCCGCAGTCCTCATGGCCAAGCACTAAAATGACTTTGGCCCCCACGACTTTGGTCCCGAACTCCATGCTGCCGAGGATGTCGATGTTCTCGAAATTCCCCGCCACTCGCGCGACGAAGATGTCCCCAATCCCTCGATCGAACACATCCTCGACGGGCACTCTCGAGTCGAGACAAGAGAGGACGACCGCCTTCGGAAACTGGCCGCTCGCGGCAGCCCGAACCTGTGCCGAGTGGTCCCGCACGGTGAGGTCACCGGCCATGAATCGACGATTCCCAGCTCGAAACGACTCGACGATCTCATCCGGTTTGAGATTGTCTCGCTCCTCTTGCGTAAGCACGGTCTCCACGCGCGGGGTCGGCGTCGTCCTGGCCGCCTCCTTCTCGCAACCTTGCGACAGCAAGACGACAATGGCAGCAGCGGTAGTCAATCGTATCGTCATGAGCAACTCCTTTTGATGGCAGAACTGGAATATGTTTTTTAGTAACTTGCCCGCATCGTTTCGCTGCGGGGCGGTCTCGTGTGACAAATCAATTTCGGTCTAGGGTCGATTGGGTCTCCTGCGCGCTCCGGGAGCGGCCGCCGTATGAAACGAAGAAGTTCAGCGATAGGGCGTGCGCCATCCGGTTGGGATCGCGCGACAAGAAGACATTGAGGTAACCGACCTCGACGCGGAAGAGGGCCTCGAGCGCGAAGATAGCGAGCCCCAAGAAGGCCCGGTTCTGATCGAAGCCCTGTCTCGCCCAGCCCGCTCCGCGGATACCGAGGAAGACCTCGTCGAAGAATGCGATGCCGATGGGCAGCCGCTGCGTCGGCCGGTAGTTCACCCGGACGAACTCACGAAAGCGGTGGGAGGTCCCGGACGAATCCGGTCGAAAGCGCTGCTCCAAGCGAGTGCGCGACTGGAGTAGAAGGCCCGGGACCCGCCTGAAATCAAGCGTGAGCTGCTCCCAGATGCGATGCTCGTCGAGAAGGCCACCCGTGGCATCGACCCACGTCGGTGTCCAAGCGTAGCCTAGCCAAAGAGAAGCCCACGGCGTGAGCGCGACGCCTACGCCAGGACGAAGAATGGCCACTGTGCCCACCTCGCTGCGACGTGCGTGCGCATCGAACCAGAAGATGGGAGTTGGTGTGTCAGAGAAAAGCTGGCCCGTGAAGAACGTGGCCGTCCAGATCTCGAAGTCCGACTCGGTCTGGGCCGAAGCGCTTGCCTCGATCGCCAAGCCGATGCCGACGAACAGGACGAGCAACCGCTGACAAGCGCCTCGGTGGGAACCCCTTCTCATGGCATGGTCGGCTTCTTACCAGTTCACCTGACGAGGGTACATTCCTCGCCTGGGACCAAACCGACGGATCCAGGGAAGGTCGGCGGGTCAAACTGTTCCGCGCCAATGCTCGCTACATACTGCTGCACGGCTCCCCATATGGCGCTGAAGTCCTGCTCCGCGTCCGTCTTGGCATTCGGATCCTCGGGACCTTCGCGCGATGCCATGAGCTCATCTCGGGCATCGAGAAGCACGTCGAGCGCTTCGTCGGGCCAGGTCGCCAGAGTCATCGCTGCGCTCACCGGGTTCCCGTCGATCAATCGCACTGTGCCGTCGACGTTGCGCTGATCGATCCCTTGGTTGATGTCGAGAATGTTCTGCAGCCTTTCGCACTGGACCGAGTCGGTCGTGTCGTACGATTCGAGCAGCGCGTCTTTCGCCGCGCGCTTGATGGCCTCTTGCTGGGCGGCGCTGAGTCCATTCCAGACCTCTTTGTCGATGTGCATCCACGCCATCAAGTACGGCTGATGCCAACCCGGGCTATGGACGTAGCGTCCACCAACTTGACCGATGTTTTGCGAGCAGTTGGACACGGTGCCATCGGGGATCGGGAACGGGAGGGCTGGACTACAATCCAAATCACCGGCGTCGGGATCGCCGAGGGGTGATTCAGCGGTGGCCTCCTTGATCGGAAAGAACTCGATGAAATCGTCAGACGGGACCGTGAACTCGAAGCCCTGGATGACGCGTCTTTGCATCGGCAGCAGCACCGATTGCCCTCCCACGGGTGGGAAGAACGTCAGCGTTCTCTCGGGAATCACTTGACGATCGACGAGCAAGTCGCAGGCGATATCCAAGACTTCTTCGGGTTCATTCAGGTAGCGGAGTCTCCAGCCCGAAGTGCAAAGGCCTTCGATGCCAACACCGTCCCCTTGACTCGCACACTCGTCATCGCCCTCGTTGCAGTCGGGCGTCCCGATCGGCTGCGGGAAATAACCCGACACTTGCTCGGTACTGCCGATCACCGGCAGCACGATCTGTGTTCCACCCCGCCTATCGAGTATGAACTGGGCCAACTCGATCCCGTTGCCGCTGAAGCCGTCAATCTCGAGCTCAGCCTCGTACAGGAAGTCGACCATCTGCTCGAACCGAACGCCAAATGGCCACGAGTTGTAGATGAAGCCCCAGCTCAGTCTCGAAAAGAGCGGCTCGGGCCCATTCTTGTTGGCAAACTGAATGCCCGCTTGGAGGGCGCTGACTTCACGGCCCGTGCTCTGATCGGGCTGGAAGACGACCCTTCCGATGTCTTTCGTGTACTCCTCGACGTTCTCGATGAAAAAGCGCATCGCGCCGTATCCAGGATCCCGCGGATCCGTGGACGTGCCGGTGCCGCGCCCGATGCTGGGAACGCTGCTGTACTCGTTGTAGGGAATGGTGACGTCGCTGCCGCTGTCGCTGTCGCCGTCGTCGGAACATCCAAGGGCTGATGCGCCAATCAGGGCCAGGAACCACAAAGGGGAAAAACGCGCGCGCATGCTGCACTCCTTTATAAGAGGGAGAGGTTCATATCTGTCGCTGGCAAAGGAGGCTACGTAATTTCGGCTAGGCTTGCCCCGTCCCCGATCGACGGCGACAGTGATTGTTACTTTGGGGACAATTGCTCGGCTCTGCCT
Organism: Myxococcales bacterium SG8_38; assembly: GCA_001303415.1. Lineage (GTDB taxonomy): Bacteria > Myxococcota_A > Polyangia > Polyangiales > Houyiibacteriaceae > SG8-38. Next base: position 508 of record LJTN01000088.1, on the reverse strand, counting down.
CCGGTATATAGAAGCGACTCGAAAAGAGGTCTTATGCGTGGGCATCCGGCATCCCGCGTTGAAGCAGCCGGAACCTGGGATATGCTTTTCGACCCTAGGCGCCATCAGGATGACAGTTCTTGTCTTCAACGAATTCGAAGCCTTCGCTGAAATGGTCTTGGAAGCGTCCATGACGATGCGGCTTGGATCTTTGGCCGAGCCAAAATGGACGTTGAACGCTGCGACCCTCGGCTCGCTTCAGGTTCGGCAAGCCTACCAGGGCGGTGGTAGCGTTATGGAGGGGGCGACGGGCAGCGATGGTTGGTCGTTCTACCACTCATCGCGTCTCACCCTCGCCAATGGGCAAGCGATGGACGAAACTGGGGTTTTTGTGGCCCCGCCGGGGAGCGAGTTTTGTTTCGCCTGCCACGAAGGCAAGATCGATTCCCTCGCGGTCTTTATTCCAACTTCGGTGTTGTTTCCATCCTCGGAAAAGCTGGAGCTCGCATCCTCGGTCAACGCACGTCTG
>LJTN01000087.1 GCA_001303415.1 Myxococcales bacterium SG8_38 | reverse complement strand
ATGCTCGCCCATTCGAGGCACCATGCGCTTTGTGAGGGGAAGCGGCCGCGCGTGCCCGATGCCTATCGCGCCATGACCACGATTCGCCGCGCGGTCAAAGCAGCCAAGAGTTATCTGTGAGCCAGGGGGCGTCGTGAAGACGAGCAATCCAACACTCGACCGCGTCCTCGTAGACCTCGGCGTGCCGCGCATCGAGGAACGATTGTCGCGCGATTTCTTCTACCGCCTCGGGTTGAAGTTCCCTCAGCAGTATGGAATCGCGTGCCGCGACGTGACGGACTGCGTACGGCGCGCCGAGGCCCTCGGCGCCGGGCCTTTTCTTCACACCCACGTGCCTGCGCCCAACTGGATGGAGCACGGACAAAGGCGCCGGGGCTGCCGGCTCGAGGTGGCGCTCGGATACGCGGGCGACGTTCAGATAGAGCTCCTCGGGCCGGGCCGGGGAACCGAGCACTATTCGCGCGCGCTCGAAGACACCGACATCGCGTTTCATCACGTCGGCATCTATCAGCGCGGGATGGGCCGGCTCGCCGTTGCGATTGAGGGCGCCGGCTATCCGGAGGTCGTCCGGGGCGGCGTTTCGCTCGGCCGGGCGCTTTGCATCGACTTCCGCTATTTCGACGCCCGCCAGGATCACGGGCTCTACCTCGAGGTGCTCGACTTCAGCGCTTTCGGGATGGAGCTGCGCGTCGAGCCCTTCATTCGGGCATACGGAAGATGGATGGCGGGCGGCGGCGGGCGACACGCATCCGGCCGATGAGGGCGGCGTAAGCGCGCGACGCCTCGGACCCGGGCGATGGCATGGCTCGTGCTCCATGCGCGAGCATGCTTGCCACAGCGCACGCGGCATGCCTCATCGGGATCGAGGCGCATCCCGTTCAGGTCGAAGTGCGTCTTGGCGAGGGGCTTCCTGGCTTCGATATCGTCGGGCTTCCGGAGCGAGGGGTGCGCGAAAGCCGGATTCGAGTGCGGGCGGCGTTATCCTCGATCGGCTTCGCGTTTCCCCCGCGCCATTTGGTCTTGAACCTGGCGCCCGGCGACCTTCCCAAAACAGGCGCAGGCCTCGACCTGGCGATTGCGGCCTCCGTGTTGGCCGCGTGCGAGGGCGTCTCGCCGGAGCAGCTCCCGAGCACCATGCTGATCGGCGAGCTTTCCCTGTCCGGCGAGCTCAGGCCCGTGCGTGGCGTGCTCGCGCTCTTGCACAGCGCACGCCGGGCAGGCCTCGAGCACGCCATCATTCCTGAAGGCAATCGCCACGAGGCCATGCTGGTCGATGGCATTGCGGTCTACAGCGCCCCGCACGTGGGCGCCGTGGCCCGATGGCTGAATGCCGAAGCGCCCCTTTCCGAGGTGGAGCGCAAAGACGACGCGCTGCTCGTGCCGCAAGCACACGAGGCGGACCGTGACCTCGGCGCGATTCGCGGCCAGCAAGCCGCCCGGCGGGCCCTGGAGATCGCGGCGGCAGGCAAACACCACATGCTGATGATCGGCAGCCCCGGCGCCGGCAAGACGATGCTGGCGCGCGCCCTGCCCTCGATTCTCCCTCCTCCGACGCCCGAAGAGGCGCTCGAAATCGCCACCATCGCCAGCTCGGCCGGGCTGCGCTCGCCGCGAATCTTGCTCGGAAGGCAGCGCCCCTTTCGCGCGCCGCATCACACCGCGAGCGCGGCGGCCATCGTTGGCGGCGGCGAGCCGGTCCGTGCCGGAGAGCTCACGTTGGCCCACCGCGGCGTGCTGTTTCTCGACGAGCTGCCCGAGTTTCGCAGGGATGCCATCGAAACCCTCCGCACGACCATGGAGGAAGGCGAGGTGGTCATTTCCCGGGCGCGTCAGCGGGTGCGGCTTCCCGCCGAGCCCATGGTGGTCGCCGCCATGAACCCTTGCCCCTGCGGATATCACGGCGATCCAACGCGCTTCTGCCGCTGTGGTGAATCGCAAATCGCCCGCTACCGAAGCCGCGTCTCGGGCCCCCTGCTCGACCGCTTCGACCTGCAAGTAGCGGTGCCGCGAGTCAGCGCCCGAACGATGCGCAAAGCCACCCCCGGCGAGCCCTCCAAGGCCGTGCAGCAACGTGTGTGCGCAGCTCGTGCGCGCCTCGGCTCGAATGCCTTGCGTCCGGGCCTCGAGTCGCTGACGCGTGACGTCTCGAAAGAGGCGCTGCAGTTGCTCGAGCTCGGTGTCGAGCGCTTGAAGATGAGCGCGCGGGCCTATCTGAAGGCGCTTCGCGTGGCGCATACCATCGCCGCGCTCGATCGGTCGGCCGAAGTGCTGCCGACGCACACCGCCGAAGCATTGCAGTACCGAGTCCTCGATCGCGAGCCTGCGTGAGGCCGCGACCCGAAGCAGCAACCACATACACAAGGAGCACACTCACATGAAGCAATCACTCAAGGCCGTCGATACGCTACTTCAGAACGTCGAGAAGCAATTCGGCAAGGGCGCCATGATGCGGCTCGGAGACAAGAAGGCCGAGCGCGTGCCCAGCATTCCGACGGGGAGCCCCTCACTCGATGAGGCCCTCGGGTGCGGCGGCTATCCGAAGGGCCGCATCGTGGAGGTTTTCGGGCCAGAATCGAGCGGCAAGACCACGCTCACGCTCCATGCGATCGCGCAGTGTCAGGCCATGGAAGGCGTTGCGGCGTTCATCGATGCCGAGCACGCGCTCGACGTCCACTACGCCAAGAGCCTGGGGGTAAACCCGAAGGAGCTCTTGGTGAGCCAGCCCGACAGCGGCGAGCAAGCGCTCGACATCGCCGAAATTCTGGTCCGAAGCGGCGCGGTCGACCTCGTCGTCATCGATTCGGTGGCCGCCCTGGTTCCGCAGGCCGAGCTCGACGGAGAGATGGGCGCTTCGCACGTGGGCCTGCAAGCCCGGCTCATGAGCCAAGCGCTTCGGAAGCTTGCCGGTGCCGCGCACCGCACGGGCACCACCATCATCTTCATCAATCAGCTCCGCATGAAGATCGGCGTGATGTTCGGGTCGCCGGAAACCACCACCGGCGGACATGCCTTGAAGTACTACGCAACGGTGCGCCTCGACGTGCGCCGCATCGGTGCGGTCAAGCAGGGCGAGGAAGTCCTCGGAAATCGCACGCGGGTCAAGGTGGTCAAGAACAAGCTCGCGCCTCCCTTTCAGAAGGCAGAGTTCGACATTCGATACGGTCAGGGCATCGACGCCGTGGGCGATCTCCTCGACCGCGCCGTCGAGCTGAATGCCGTCGAAAAGAGCGGAGCGTACTACCGCTTCGGCGGCAAGAACATCGCCCAGGGCAGAGAAAACACGCGGGCCGCGCTCGAGCAGGACCCAAAGCTCCTCGACGCCATCGTGGCGAAGCTCCGCGCGCCGGCCAGTCCGGCCACTCGCGCAGCCTAGCTGCTTGTGAACCCGGTGCTTCCTGTTACAAGACCGACGTGCGTTGTCTCGTCACGGGCGCCACCGGGTTCATCGGCGGCGCAGTCCTGCGGAGCCTGCAAGCTGCCGGCCACGAGGTTGTGGCCTATGTGCGCGAGGGCGCGGACTCGCGCGCGCTCCGGGAGGTCGAACGCATCGTCGGCGACCTGGGAGACCCGAACCGTTTGGCCCTGGCCGCAGCCCATTGCGAAGCGGTTGTGCACGCCGCAGGCATCACAGACCCGGAAGCCGAAAAAGACGCGCTCGGCTGGGCGCACGTGGCAGGCACCGAAAACACCCTCAACGCCGCGAAGCAGGCCGGCTGCAAGCGCATGGTCCACATCTCGTGCGCGGATGTGACCCTCCACGACGGGCCGCGTTCGTTTTGGAACGAGGACGAAGCCCCCACCCGGCCGTTTGGGGAGCTTGCCCGCACCAAGCTACACGCAGAGGAGTTGGTCCGCGTCTCGGGGAAGAAGGGCTTCTGGACCTGCGCGCTGCGGCCTGCGCTTGTCTGGGGACCGGGAGACACGACGAACCTTCCTCGATGGGAGGCCGAAGCCGAGTCCGGGGGCGTCCGTCTCGTGGGCCGTGGAAAGCGGCTCATGGCCACGACCTTCATCGACAATCTCACCGATGCGGTCCTCCGGGCTCTAGAGACGTCCGTCACCACGGGCCACGTCTACTACGTGGTCGACACCGAGCTCTCGCTCAGCCGCGACTTCTTCACCGAGCTCAGCTCGGCGCTCGGCTGGCCGAAGCCGAGGAACACGGGCCCGTATCGATGGGCCTTTCTACGTGCCCAGGCCGGGCTATCGTCTCTTGGTCCGGTCGAGGTCATTCGTCGCGGGCAAAGCAGCGCGTTCGACATGAGCCGAGCCAAGCAGGACCTGGGCTACGAGCCGCGCGTGAGCCGCGAGCGAGGGATGGCCGAGCTCGCAGCATGGTATCGGCGGACCCGAGAAGATCGATGACAGAGACAGACCACGACATCGACGAGCAATGGATGCGGGCGGCCATCGCCGAGGCGCGCCTGGCCGAGGCTCGCGGCGAGGTCCCGGTGGGTGCGGTCATCGTCCACCAAGATCAAATCATCGGGCGTGGCCACAACGAGCGCGAATCGCAACAAGACCCGACCGCGCACGCCGAGATGATCGCGATTCGACAAGCCGCACGGGCCTTGGGAAGCTGGCGGCTGATCGACACGGTGCTCTACGTCACGCTCGAGCCTTGTCCGATGTGCGCGGGGGCCCTGGTCAACGCACGCGTGCCCCGCGTGGTGTGGGGTTGCGATGACCCAAAGGCCGGCGCGACCCAGACGCTCTATGCCATCGGCAGCGACCCCCGTTTGAACCACCGCTTCGAATGCGTTCCAGGCGTCCTTGCAGAGGAATGCAGTGCGCTCCTGAGCGGATTTTTTGCGGCGATCCGAGCCAAGAACGATCCCCGCGGCACTCGTTGACACCCCAAGGTGGTTTGCTAGCTTCCGCCGCGGAGAGCTGACCGAGCGGTCGAAGGTGCTTGATTCGAAATCAAGTGTGCCGACAGGTACCAAGGGTTCGAATCCCTTGCTCTCCGCCAAGTTCTTTGACGACAAGTTGAGGAAAGCATAGGTCCCTGCCGCGCGCGGGGGCCGATGCATGAAGGAAGGCCCGAGTGGTCGAAGGTGCACGACTGGAAATCGTGTGTGCCGAAAGGTACCGGGGGTTCGAATCCCTTCCTCTCCGCCTTATGGTCCTGCCAACGCCGGCCCGTGAAATCCGCCAGGCCCGGAAGGGAGCAACGGTAGCGGTTACCGGCGTGTGGCGGGGCCTTTTTTTACGCCTATAGTGAGAAAAGCGGGGCAAGCGCCTAGTGATGGAGCAAACGATGCGCATTCGAGCCGCCCTCATCGTGCTCGCCACAATCCTCGAGGCATCGACGGCGCTGGGCCAGTGGGACCCATCGGTCCTGCGCGAAGACGATGCTTCCGAACACGGTGAATCATCGACCGTCGTGATCGACTCGCCCCCCGCGCCGAGCCCGCCTGCGGCGCCCCCCTCTGGCGTAATTCTCGATCGACCCGGGCGGGTGCTGCTCTACGGCACGCCGGTGCGTGTGCAGTTTCGCTCTCCGACGGACGGCGTGTCGTTTCAGCTCCGCGTGGGCGGGAGCTACTCTTCGATTAGCGGCGTGAGCTTCGGCGTCGGCTGGGGTTGGGGCTATCCCGGTTGGGGTTGGGGCTACCCGGCCTGGGGTTACCCCGGTTGGGGTTGGGGCGGCTGGGGTTGGGGTGCTGCACCGTACTACGGCGAGGTGATCACCAAGACCTATCAACCGATCTGCGAAGCCCCGTGCAATGCGACGCTTCTCTCGGGCCGGCACCGGCTGGCGCTCTCGCTCGGCGGCGGGAAGCCCGTCGACGTGGCGCGCCCGATCGATCTGACGGTCGACTCGGTGGTGGAAGGCCGGTACGTCGACAAGGGCCGATTGCGCAAGGCCGGCTGGGCAACGTTCGTGGCGGGTTCGGTGGCGGGTCTTGCGTTCATGCTTGCGTCCGTAGACTACCGCTACGACCCGTTCTACGGCGACCAACTGCGCTACCCGGCCATGTTCTACTCGGGCGTCGGCATCTTCGTGAGCTCGATCATCGTCGGCGCCGTCCTCGCCGCACAGGATGACGAGGCGCAGGTGAAGGTGTATCCGTTGAGGTGAGCGTCGCGCTGCGTATGCCGGGGCTTGACGGAACGCGACACGAGGATGTGTCGAACGGCTCGGCTTAGGCGCTAGCGTGGGGGGCGGCGGGGTGGGGATGATGGGTCCGTGTTCCGACGTTGCTGCTGCGCTTCAGTCGCATATCCACAGACCGTCAACGTCCGAGAGGTAATCGCGAAGCGTGAGCCCGCAATCCCCACCCCGCCGCCCCCACGCTAGCGCCTACCTCGTGTCGCGTTTTTCCGAGCCCGGTCCGTGCGCCCGTCGTGAAACGTGGATGAGTGAAACGGCGATTTGCTTTATGCTCGGCGTGCGAGTGAGCATCAGCCAGACTGATGAGAAAGGCATGGAGACGATGGCACTGGCAAAGGACCCGGTGTGCGGCATGACTGTCGATCCCGACCTCGTCCACACCCAGAAGTCGGAGTACGAGAGCAAGACCTACTACTTCTGCTCTCCTGGCTGCAAGGAAGCCTTCGACAAAGAACCCGACAAGTACGTCTCGCCAAGCGAAGCGGGATAGCGCGAACAGCTCGCGGTGCTCCGGCCGTTTGAGGTGCAGCCGCAGGTACCCCAGCTCGGGGCTCATTGGTGCCTCGTGGCAGGGGACGGCACGGAGCCCGTTAGTCCCACATGGCGCCCCCTTGCCCGAGGTCTTTTCGTTTCACCCCCAAACGTCATTTTGGAGGGACAGTCTGGATAACAGCGTGGGACCGGAAAAGATTTCCCACGCCTCCTGGGGCGGACGACGCGGGCTCCTCTAGCTGAATCTCGCCTTCCGAATCGAGCTCGAATCGCAATGCAGGCTCGGTCTGTCCGGACGTGGCGTCAATGTCCGCATCCGCATCGAGGTATAGGTAATAGCTCGCCCGCAACGTGCATCACGCGTGCCATCCGGAATGATGGCCTTTTTCAAATGAATGGCAGGCAGCAGTGCGAAGATGTTGCGTCTATCGGTGTGAAGACGAAATACATGCGCAAGAGAGGGCATACGTAATTCTTCACCTGCAGGCCGCACGGCCGGTTTGATGTTCGCGACACCCACGCTCACGAGCGGGACGCTCCCAGGTTCCCCCGGGGTTTTGAAAACGCGACACAGGCGTTCCGCGGAACGGGACGGCTTGCAAAGGTGGCCTGGAGCCCTGGAGGCCGGGGTGGCACGGCCGATGCATGCTCTCTTTCCGTAGCGCTCAGCGCTCCAGGGCCGGAGGTGGACGATGCGTTACGCATTCGGATTCTTGTTGGCATTCGCGCTGGGCCTCACGCTGATGGCCGGGTGCAGTGATGAGAATGGTGAGGGTGGAAGCGGTGGCGGCGGAACTGGTGGTGATCCCTTCCCGGGCAACTGCGGCGCCCAGGGCGTCGGCGGCGGGGCGGCAACTCCAGAGTCGGGTCTGTACGGAACGTTTTGGCCTGACGTTGTGTTGCCTTATCGAGCTTGCGTCTATGTCAACGAAGACTGCACCGCGCTAGAGGCCAGCACCAAGTGCAACATCGGAGAGGATGACTCGCAGGCGCACTTCCTCGAAGTCGAGTGGACTAATGGTCGCACCGACATGGGTGATGAGTGCGCCGCTCGCGTAGGCGTGACCACCGAACTCGTGGACGAAATCCCCATCAACGAAGAAAGGGATGAGTTCCATATCGAGTTCTCGGATGAGGAAGGTGCAGCGTGGGTGATCGGGGGTTTCTGGTCGTACTCACTCCTCTTTATGGGTGCGCAGCGGACGGCTGACGACGGCGTCTGCCGTACCCAGCACGATTACCCACCGAGCTTCTACGACTGCGGCCCGCAACTAGGGGCCCTGTGCCTGGCCAATGCTCGCTCTTTCCCACCGGAGGTAGTCGAATTCGACTTCAATCCGAAGCGGGTAGACGTCACGACCACCCCTGCGAACGTCGTGTGCGAAGCGACACTGACACACCCCTCGGGGGTCGATTACCACCACTGTGCATTTAAGAGCCCTTCAGGTGCGCAAGCCTATTCCTGCAACTCCTACAGCCCCAGCTCGGGAGACATCTACGAAGGAGTTTGGTCTTGTACGGTGACCATTCCGCAGGGCGAGGAGCCTGGCCTTTGGGATTTGGTAATGCGGGGACGAGATACCGGTGCACGGCTCGAAGTGGTCTCGCGATGATGTGCGACGTGGGCAAGGTCTCCGGCCAGCGTCTTCGGCGGACTCAGGAGGACTCGAACCTCCAACCTCCGGCTCCGTAGGCCGATGCTCTATCCAATTGAGCTATGAGTCCTCGGGAGCGCGCAAGGTAGTCCTCCCTGACACAGCGTCAAGCGCCCCACTGGCGGAGAGGAAGGAGAGGAAGGGATTCGAACCCCCGGTACGGCTCTACACCGTACGGTCGCTTAGCAAGCGACTGCCTTCGACCACTCGGCCACCTCTCCAAGAAGCGAAAATTTCAATACCAGACTGACGCCCGGCCACAAGCGGCTCCGCTTTTAGCCGCCGCGTCCCAGGGTGTCAAAGCCCCCGGCGCCGGAGGCGTGCTACAAGGTGACCATGCGATGGCTGGTTGTCTTGGTTCTTGGACTGTCGAGCTGGGCTCTTTGTGCAGATGCCCGCGCCTGCTCCTGCATGAAGCTGTCGCCGGCAGAGGGTCTGTCTTCGTCCCATGCGGTCTTCACGGGCGAGGTCACGCGCATCACCGTAAATGACGCCACGCCGTTCGGCGGGCTCGAGGTCACGCTGCTCGTGAAGAAGGTCTGGAAGGGCGCGCCTGACGAAGAGACCAAGGTCCACACGGCCGGAACGAGCGCAGCTTGCGGCTTTCCGTTCGTGGTCGGCAAGACGTACTTGGTGTATGCCGTCCGCGATGAAGCCGATCCGTTGCGCGTGAGCCTCTGCAGCCGAACCGCGCTCATCGAGCACGCGGCGGAAGACCTCGAATTCCTTGGGCGGCCTTCACACGAGCTGGGCGCGCAGGCGGACAAGGACAGCAAAGACGCCAAGGGGAAGCGCGATTGCAGTGCGTCGGCGCAAAGCGGCGACGGAGCTAGCTTGGGATTGACCATGCTTTTCATGCTGGGCATCGTGCTCGCCATCCGACGCATGACCTGAGAGCTCGAGGAGCACCACGCCTTGTCACCAACCGTAGCGCTGCTGTCGATGGCTCCGATCGCGCTCGCGGCGTGGATCTCCGGGTGCAACACCACGCCTCCGAGACCACCGCTCACGGCCGACATCGCCTACCAGGAGGTCACGGTGCACCGGCTGCGTGCGATGGACTATGAGTACGCCAACCGTTTCGGCCAGCAGGTCTCGGTGACCGCGATGCAGATCGCTGCAAGCACCCAGGACGCCGAAGTGCGTGATCGCGCGTATCGATGGCGGATTTGGGCAACGCCGCAAGCACGCGCCGCGGCGTTCGATCAGGACCCGGTCGCCGGCTTGATCGAGCTTTGGGTGCTGGCCGGACAACAGCGTGCATACTTGTCGGAGGGCGGTGGAAGCCAAGCGTTGGGCGAGCACCAAGCATTGGCCGTCGACATGGCGACCCGGCTCGAAGATCACGTGCGCGAGCTGGCGACGAGCGTCATGAAGGCCGATCGCTTCGAGGACATCAGCAAGCGGATCGATGCATGGGTCTCCACCCATCCTATAGAAGGCTGGTTCTCCGTTCGCCCGACTGCCCGCGCCGACCTCGCAGCGCTGGTTCCGCGCCGGACGCAGGGGGGGCTCAGTGCAGTAGGGAGCATGGAAGAAACGTTCCGAGATCTCAACGACCGGCTCGCCATTCTCACGTCACAGCTGCCCGAGGAGGCGCGATGGCAGGCGGAGTATCTGACCCACGCGCTGTTCGAGGAGCGCTTTCAGGAGCCGACCGACTCGATCATCGGCGCGGTCGCAGACATCACCGCCTTCCTCGAAGGCTTCGAAGGCACGCTCGAAGAGCAAACCGATGCTGCGATCGAGGCCGTGCAGAGGGAGCGCATGGCTGTTTTCGACGCCATCGCCGAAGAACGGGCCATGATTCTGAGTGCCATCGAGCAAGAGCGGCTGACGGTGATGACCAAGCTCGACGAGCAGTTGCTTTTGGCCTCCGCGGAGCTCGACGAGGTGGGACGGGGCCTCATCGATCATTTTTTCGTCCGGCTGATCGAGGTGCTGATCGCCAGCGGGGTATTCGTCCTTTCGACCGTGGCCCTGGTGCTCTTGGTGCTTCGAAGACGCCGCAGCAACGAAGATTGACCGCACCCGCGCAACGGAATATCTCCGGACTATGGATCTGGTGTCCTTTCGAAAAACGGCCGAACGGTACTCGGTCATCTGTCTAGACGCCTACGGCGTGCTTCGGAGCTCGACGGGGCTCATCGATGGCGCTTTGGAGACGGTCCGATGGTTGATCGAAGAGGGCAAAGAGGTCTTCGTCGTGACGAACGACTCGTCACGGTCGCCTGAAGCCATGGCGGAACGGTACGCCGCGCAGGCGGGGGCCGAGCTCTTGCCGGCGGAGCGCTACATCTCCTCCGGTCTCCTCGCGTCACAGTACATCGAAGATCAGATTCCCTACGGCAAGGTCGCCTACCTCGGAAAGCCGGAGTCCGCGCACTACATCGAGATCGCCGGCAAGATCCCCGTCCCTATCGCCGAGTGCACGCCCAAGGACAACCTGGTCGCCATCGTTCTGCTCGACGATGAAGGGTTCGATTGGTTTCGCGATGTGAATGCGACGCTCAACCTCATCCGGCGAGTGAATGTGCCGGTGATCGTGGCGAATGCCGACATCACGTACCCCATGCGGGGCAACGAGATCGCCATCGCCGTCGGGAGCCTCGGCGGCCTTCTTTCCGACATCACGGAAAAGACGTTCGTCCGATTCGGAAAGCCCGACTCGATGATGTTCGACTTCGCGTTGACCCGCGCCCGCAAGCTTCGTCCGAACATCACCAAGCGAGACGTCTTGTTCGTAGGCGATACGCTGCGAACCGACATCATCGGCGCCAACACCTTCGGGTTCGACACCACGCTGGTGCTTTCCGGCAACACTTTGCCGGACACGGCGGACCTCATGATCCGCGCCTCCGGCATCATTCCGACCTATATCAGTCAGTCGATCGCCATGTGAGCACGGGGCGATCGGCCGCGCTTTTTACAGCACTTCGAGTAGGGGCTCGAAGCTGACCAGCTCGAGATTGGGCAGGTATTCCTCGATCGCTTCGTGCTGCAGTCGATAGCAGATATCGGGTCGGAAGAAGTGCTCTCCCACGCGAAGCACGTAGTTCAGGATGAAGAAGCGGTACGCCTCTTTGAGAAAGAGGAGCTCCTCTTTGGTGAGGCGATGCACCTCGTGATAGGCGCGAAGGAACAACATGAAACGTTCGTCGAAGAACGGGTCGGCGGTGTAGCTGAACGCCGTTTGATCACCCTCCGCACGCACTACGCGAGCGCAGAAGTAGAAATCGAGCATTCGCGGCTCGATGCGAAACCAGTCGTAATCCCAGCGTGAAAAGAACTTGAAGCCCTCCCCATCGAAGCCGACCGAAAAGTTGCCGATGTTCCAGTCGATCAGGACGGGGATCTTGGTCCACTCGTGATAGCCGAGGTCATCGGCGTTTCCGAGGAAAGCATCGCAATGCGCGCGAACGAAGCCGACCGCAGAGTCCATGAAGCTCCGGTCACGGCGCCACTCCGAGCTGCCGATCGCGTCGTGGAGGCTCGCTACGTCTGCGCCGAGCGACTGCCAGGTCGGCCGCACGCGGTCTGAAATCTCGAGACACGCCCGATGAAAGAGCCCCATCTCCTCGCCGAACGACTCGATCTGCGCATCGGTCAGCACCTTGGGAAGGAAGTCATAGAACGGCTGATGAGCGTAAAAGACCACCCACTGGTCCTCCTCGCGGTAGGTGAATACTTCGCCGTTCTTCGTGAGCACAGGCGCCAAGAAGCTCGCATATCGAGTGCCGCGAAGCCGATGAATCCACTCGTGGATCCGGTCATGATCCTGGCGAAAGTGCACGTAGGAGCCGTAGCTCGAGCGCTTGGCCACCACGGCGTGCCCATCGTCTAGCGACAGCAGATACACCGAGTTCGTCGACACGCGGGCGCTGATTTCGCGCACCGCGACCACCTCCCGGTAATCCCCGTAGGCATCCCAGGCTGCGGTCACGATGGGTGGAACAGCGGGCTCGGTCACGCGTAGACGGGCGCTTCTTACGCCTCCGCAGCGTGGATGTCCATGATGTCGTGCAAGAGCTTCACGGCATCGGTTTGGGAGCGCTGGAACGCGTTCCGACCGACGATCGACCCGAATCCGCCGCCCTTGGCAATCTCGCGAATCTCCTCGAGCACGGCCTCGGTGCCCTTCGCCGGGCCGCCGGAGAAGATGACGATCCGCTTTCCGTTGAAGGCCGACTGGACGACGTGACGGATGCGCTCCGCGAGCGTGCCGATGGGGATGTTCTCATAGCTCTTCTTGGCAGCGTTCTCATAGACCACCTCGGTCGGCGGCTTGACCTTCACCACGTGCGCGCCGAGTTGGCAGGCGATTTGCGCCGCATAGGCAACGACGTCGACGGCCGTCTCGCCGTCCTTGGTCATGGCGCCGCGGGGATAGGACCAGACGACCGTGGGGAGACCCACCGCACGGGCCTCGTTGATGAGGTCCCGAAGGTCTTGATACATCTGGTTCCGAAGACCGCTTCCGGGGTAAATTGTATACCCAATCGCCGCGCAACCCAACCGAAGCGCGTCGTCGACGGAGCCGGTGAGCGCCGAGCAAGGCGCGTCGGGCCCGCCGAGGGAGTCGCTGTTGTTGAGCTTCAAGATCAAGGGAAGGGTTCCCGCGTAATCGTGGGCGATCGACTCGATGAAGCCCAGTGGCGCCGCGTACGCGTTGCAGCCGGCCTCCACTGCGAGCGCCGGATGATACGCAGGGTCGTAGCCCGGCGGATTGGGCGCGAAGGAACGAGCCGGTCCATGCTCGAATCCCTGGTCCACCGGAAGGATGACGAGCTTCCCGGTGCCGGCGAGCCGCCCCGTGTTGAGGAGCCGCCTCAGATTACCGATGACGCCAGGATTCTCCCCAGCATAGTTCTTGAGAATTTTCTCGACTCGTTCGCTCATGCCCCTAGCCTCCGTTTCTCGCGTACGACCTTAGCGCACGGAGCGCCTCCGAGCTAAGCCCTGGCGGCTTCCTGCACCGCCGCCTGCTGCAGCTCTTCGTAGAGCGACGCAATCTCGGCCGCATATTTTTCGCCGACCACGTTGCGCTTGACCTTGAGGGTGGGTGTGAGCTCGCCGCTATCGACGCTGAAAACGTTGGGCAAGACCCGAATCTTCTTGATGGTTTGATAGCGGGCGACCTTGGCGTTGCATACCGCTTGCATCTGCTCCTCGATGAAGCGCTTTACCTCCGGGTTGCGGGCCGCGGCTTCGACGTCGCTGAGGCCGGAAACCCCGGACTCCGCTTCGAGCTCGGGCAGGGCTTCCGGGTCCAGGATGATCAAGGCGCTCAGATAGGGTTTCCGATCGCCGACGACGACGGCCTGCCCCACGCCGGGAATCGACTGCAAGTATCCCTCCATCTCCGAAGGCGCCACGTTCTTTCCGCCGGCCGTGATGATGAGATCCTTCTTGCGGCCGGTGATCGAAATGTACCCATCCTCGTCGATGGCGCCGAGATCGCCGGTATGCATCCAGCCGTCCTGGTCGTAGAGCTCGGCCGTCTTGTCCGGAAGACGGTGATAGCCCTTCACCATGTTGGGACCACGCAGCATGATCTCCCCGTCGTCGGCGATTTGTGCCTCTACGCCTGGAAGCGGCTTGCCGATGGTGCCGAAACGGATCTTGCCGTACGGCTGCACGGACGCGAAAGCCGAGGTCTCCGTCATCCCGTAGCCCTCATGGATGGGAAGGCCGATCGAGGCAAAGAACTCGAGGGTCGAAACCGAAATCGGCGCGGCGCCGCTGAGCGCCACCTGCAACTGGTCGAGGCCCAAGGCCTCTTTGATCTTCGAGATGACCAGCTTGTTGGCCAGGGTGCGCGAGACGCTCGACACCGGGTGGCCCGTGCGCATCTCTTCCTCGAAGGCCTCGAGCTCGGTCTTTCGGGCCCAGCTTGCAAGCTTGGCCTTGATACCCGTCGTCTCGGCAAACCTGCCGCGCAGCGCCGCCTCGAACTTCTCCCAGACCCGCGGCACGGCGAGGAAAAAGGTGGGACGCGATGCAACCAGGAAGTCTTTGACCTTCGTGAGATCGGGGCAGAAGAAGACCTGCGCCTTCACCGTGAGCCCGGCGAAGTTCGTCATCCCCTGCTCGGCGGCATGACAAAGCGGCAGGTAGCTCAACCCGCGCGTCTCCGTCTTCAAGAGGAAGGGAAAGACCTTGATGACGGCGTCGCTGATGAGCTGGATGCTACGATGGGTGAGCATCGCGCCCTTGGGCAACCCGGTGGTGCCCGAGGTGTAGATCAAGAGCGCGGTATCATCCATTTGCACGGCGTCGAGGCGCGCGTCGAGGTCGGCATCGGCGATGGTGTCGCCCTTCTTCTTGAGTGCATCGAGGGTGATGACGCGCGGGTCGGTCGAGCCGAGATCGTCCATCGTGACGATGTGCGCGAGGGTGCGGTCGCCCTCGGCGATCGAAAGGTACTTGTCGAGCTGGGTTTGATCGTCGCAGATCGCGATCTTGGCCTGCGCATTGCCGATGATGTACGCCATCTGCTCCGGGAGGAGCGTCGTGTAGAGCGGCGCCGGGACGCCCTGCGCGGCGTTGATGCCGTGCTGGCAGATCACCCAGTCACGCCGGTTGGCGCCCACGATGGCCACGCAATCACCGGGCTCGAGCCCGAGCGCCATCAAGCCCTTGCCAACGCGACGCAGCTCGGTCCAGTAGTCAGCCCAGGTGGTGGTTGCCCAGGTTCCGTCCGGGTTGCCGTCGTGAATCGCCGGTTCGGTTCCCGCCGATTTCGCCCATCGCTCGATCGTCGCAAGCATCGTTCCTTGCAGAGTCATTGCTCCTCCATGCCAGAGGGATGACGCTACTCGATCCTCCCGGGCGGATCCAACGGCGAAAAAGGGCTTCGAGCCCTCCGTCGTCCGGAACCGGGCCCGGCTCAGGCGAAACCGTTGCGTTCGCGTGGCCCCAGGCGCAGGACTTGCGGCCGGGTCCCCCGAAAGCGTCGCGAAATTCAGCGACTTCGGTTGGCACGCCGCGTGCTGCGATCGCCTGCTCATGGGCACTGAGCTTCGGTACTTGAGCCCGGAGTGGCGTGACGAAGCCGAAAAGCGGCTCCGAACGGAGCTCAGCGCGGAGCGCATGAACTTCGTCACGTCCTCGATGTCGAACGTCTATCTGAACTGCCCCGATGGGGGCAGCCGCTATCTCGTGTTCCGGTTCGAAAACGGCGAGCTCGCCGAGCTGCTTCTCGGTCAGGGCGAGCCCCCGACAGCGGAGTTCAAGATCACCGGCCAGTACGAAACCTTCGCCAGGATCACCCGGGCCGAGCTGAGCTCGCACAGGGCGCTCATGACGGGGAAGCTCAAGCTCAAGGGCAACATGGTCAAAGCGCTGAAGCTGGCGGCCATTGCCGATCGGATGAACAAAGTGCTTTCCAAGATTCCGGCAAGCTACTGAGCGCCCCGTCGGCACGCTCACAGGAGAGTTAGCCATGGACAAATCCGACGATCCCTACTTCATCGATTTTCCCGGAAGGATCCGCGCGATCCAGTTGGAAATGGCAAAGCAGGGCATCGATGCCTATCTCGGATCGCGGCTCCGGACGCTATCGTGGACGCTCGATGCATTCGCTCCGTGGCGCAGCTTCGTGGTGATCCCGGCCGAGGGCCTGCCCACGGCGTTCACCTTCGTCATCGATGCCGCCCGACTCGCCGACGATTCCTGGCTCGACGAGGATCACGTGATGGGCTTCGCCCCCATGGGCGGGCAGGATCAAATCGAGCTGATCGCCGACTTCATCAAGGAGCTGCTGCCTGGTGGAAAGGGACGGCTGGGCATCGAAAGCGGAATGTCGAACTACCTGCCGGAAGGCAACCTCACGCACTACGAGTACGAGCGCTACGCGAGGGCGTTGCCGGGGTGCGAGCTGGTCAACGCGCACACGATCATCGATCGACTCGCCACGATCAAGGACGCGGGAACCATCAACCGGTTCCGCGAGGCGTCCCGCATGGTGGACATCGGCCACCAAGCCGTCCTCGATGCGCTGCAAGACGGCGGTTGGAAAGGCAAGACCGAAACCGAGATCGCAGGCCTGGCTGCCTATGCCATGCGCAAGGCCGGAAGTGAATGGGAGTGGTCGTTTACGGGGGGCAACGAGATCGCCAGCGGCTATCGCACCGGGCTCGTGGGCGGGGCCTGTACGCCGGCTTCCCGCCGGGAGCTACGCGAAGGTGAGCCGTTGATGGTCGATCTTCACGCCATGTTCAAGCTCGGCCTCGGCGACCATGCCCACAATTATCTCATCGCCCCGGTGACCGAACGCCAGCGGTGGCACGCTGACAACTTCATCGACATCGTGAAGCGGACGCTGCAGACCTATCGGGCGGGCATCACACCCTCGGGGCTAGCGGAGCAGATGATCGGCTTTGCCGACGAGCGCGGCTTCGCCGATTACATGGTTCCGGGGTTCGAGCACGGCATCGGGCTCATGGGCGACGAGTGGCGCATCGGCTTGAACGATGGCCCGTTTCCCTACTGGACCAATCCCGACCACGTGTACTGCGCCGGTGAGCTGATCATCTGCGCGATGCAGTACGCCTGTCCGGACGAGGGCATCGGGTTCCGCTACGAAAATCCCATCGTCCTTCACGAAGACCATTGCGAGCCGCTTTCGGCGTTTCCGCTGCGCGTCGACGAGATTCACTGACGGGCGCTCGACGAGCCGAGGGGCGGCGGAAGCCCCTGCGACATCGGCGCGGTCGAGGTGCAGGCGACGGACTGAATCGCTAGCCGCCGAAGCCCAAACTGGCGGAGGAGGAGGGATTCGAACCCCCGGTAGAGTCGCCCCTACAACGGATTTCAAATCCGCCGCCTTCGACCGCTCGGCCACTCCTCCGTGAAGGCCCCGCTTTAGCACACGGAACGCCCTGGGGCCCCCTTTCCAAATGCACCAATTTGCGCCATATTCCGCGCTCCCGGCCGAAGGGCGGCTGGTAGACCAAGAGGTGACGCTGTGGCTGCTGCTGACACGATTCCCCATCGACTCCTTCAACGGGCCAAACGGTCCCCCAACGATCCCGCGTACTGCGTGAAGGAAGGGGGAAGCTGGAAACCGACCAGCTGGTGGAAGTACTCCGAGCAGGTCACCCAAGCGGGACGCGCGTTGATCGCGCTTGGCTTCCAGCCTGGGCAAACGGTTTGCATCCTCGGCTTCAACCGGCCCGAGTGGACGATCATGGACCTGGCGACGATGGGCGCGGGAGGCGCGCCCGCGGGGATCTACACGACCTGCTCCCCGGTCGAGGTCCGGTACATCGTGCATCACGCCGAAGCCCCGGTGATCCTGGTCGAGGACGAGGAGCAGTGGCGCAAGGTCGAAAAAGAGCGCGCCAACATGCCCCACCTCAAGCACGTCGTGATGATGAAGGGCGCGCCCGCCATCGCGGACGACTTGGTGATGAGCTGGGAGGAGTTCATGGCCAAGGGCAACGAGGTCGAAGAAAAGGAGTACCTCGACCGCGTCGAAAGCCTCGAGCCCGACGCCCTGGCGACCCTGATTTACACCTCGGGCACGACCGGGCCGCCGAAGGGCGTGATGCTCAGCCACAAGAACCTCGCCTGGACGGCCAACGTCGCCGTCGACATCGTGAAGACGTCGCACACCGACTGCTCGCTTTCGTATTTGCCACTTTCGCACATCGCCGAGCAGATGTTCACGCTGCACGTCCCTGTCACGACGGGCTCGCGTGTGTACTTCGCGGAATCGATCGAGGCGGTTCCGGAGAACCTGAAAGAGGTGCAACCGACGATTTTCTTCGGGGTGCCCCGCATCTGGGAGAAGTTCCACGCGGGCATTAGTGCGAAGCTCAAAGAAGCCACGGGCGTCAAAGCCAAGCTCGTCGAGTGGGCCCTCAAAGTGGGTTGGGAAGCCAACAAGAGCGCGGACAGCCCCAAGGGCCTTCAGTACCAGCTTGCCAACAAGCTGATTTTCTCGAAGCTCAAGCCGGCGATCGGCATGGGCAACGCGCGTGTTTGTGTTTCCGGCGCTGCCCCCATCGCCCGCGAGGTGCTCGAATTCTTCGCGAGCTTGGACATCGTGGTTCTCGAGGTCTATGGGCAGTCCGAGGACACCGGGCCGACCAGCTTCAACACCCCGACCAAATACAAGTTCGGCAGCGTGGGCCCCGAGATCCCGGGCGTGCAGGTAAAGATCGCCGACGACGACGAGATCCTGGTGAAGGGTCCGAATGTGTTCCTCGGCTACTACAAGGACCCGGAAGCGACCGACGAAACACTCATCGACGGCTGGCTGCACTCGGGGGACCTAGGCGCCTTCGACGAAGACGGCTTCTTGAACATCACCGGACGCAAGAAGGACATCATCATCACGGCTGGCGGAAAGAACATCACGCCGAAGAACCTCGAGTCCGCGCTCAAGAATCACGACCTCGTCAACGAAGCCGTGGTCATCGGCGACCGCCGCAAGTTCTTGAGCGCGCTCGTCACCATCGACCCCGAGGCGGGCGCAGCGTGGGCTGCCAAGGTCGGCGAGGACCCCAAGGCCTTGCACAAGAGCCCAAAGCTCCGAGCCAGCATTCAGGCGCACATCGACCAGATGAACGAGGAATTCGCCCGGGTGGAGCAGGTCAAGAAGTTTACCATCCTCGAGCGCAACTTGAGCGTAGAGGAGGGGGAGCTCACCCCGACGCTCAAGGTGAAGCGCGCGAAGGTCAACGATCACTTCGCGGCGCAGATCGAGGCGATGTACGCGGAAGAATCGCCGGGTGCCCAGCCGAGGGCCTGAGCGAATCCGCGCCACAGGCTCGAACGGTCCCGGCGTCAGCCGACGACCGTCACGGTGACGCGGCGACGCTGGCCGCGTCGCCGATGCTCCCACAGGAAAATGCCCTGCCAGGTGCCGAGCGCACAGCGGCCGCC
>LJTN01000086.1 GCA_001303415.1 Myxococcales bacterium SG8_38 | reverse complement strand
CCCGTCCGCCCTGTCCGCCTCGTGCCACGACGAGCTCGGCGCCGTGCTCGTTCAGGTCGGCGATCAGGACGTCCGAATCGGCGTCATAGGCCTGCGTTCCGACGGGAACCTCGATCCGCACGTCTGCGCCGGCCTTGCCGTACTGATCCTTGCCGCGGCCGTCCTCCCCGCGCTCGGCCCGCACGACCTTTCGGTAGCGGAGGTCGAACAAGGTAGAGAACCGGTCATGGGCCACGAGGATGACGTCCCCGCCGCGTCCGCCGTCTCCCCCGGCAGGACCTCCGAGGGGCACGTACTTCTCGCGCCGGAATGCGACGCATCCGTTCCCGCCGTCGCCGGCAGCGACCTCCAGTGTCACTTCATCGACGAAGTCCACGCCCGTGCCTACGTCGGCGCGTAGAGGGAAGCAACCGAGTTGGTGCTCGAACAAATCGACCAGATGCGTACACTGCGTGGGTGCTCCGGCCCTCGCACGACCCGCCCCCGGCGACCGAGAACGACAAGCTGACCCAAGCTTTGACGGCCAAGGGCCTGGAAACGGTGCAGTTTATGGAGTCGCTGCTCGCGAACCCGGAGGACGCGCTCGCGCGCTCCGGGCTGGTCCGGCACCTCGACGGTTTGATGCACGCCGTCGCCCAGCTCGGTTTCGTGCACCTCGAAGCGGCCATTTCGGAAGCCACGGCGCGGCTCGAGCGCGAGGCCTTCTCGCCGGCTGCGCTTTCCGCGGTTGAGCGGCTTGCCGGACGCTATGCGGCGCTGGCCGCCATGCCCACCAGCCGTTCGGGTACGCACCCCGTGGTGCCGGAGGCCAGCGAGCCGTCGCGTGGGCATTCGACGCTAGAGGGGCGGCGAGTGCTCGTGGCGATCGACGAAGCGCCGGTGCGCTGGTCGTACGTGGGCATTCTTCGCGAGGCCGGAGCGAGAGTCACCGAAGCCAGGGATGGGATGGAGGCGCTCGAACTCGCGCGGCGCAACCGGCCCGATGTGATTCTGGCTGACATGGCCATGCCGCGCCTCGACGGCCTCGGCCTGTGGGCGGCGGTGCGTCGGGAGCATTTGCTCGATGCAGTGCCGGTCGTGTTGTTGTCCGCGAGCCTCGACGAGCCGCCCCGGGCACTGACGGAAGCGGGAACCGGTTCGTCCGCGGTGCTCGATGCGTTGCTCGACGTGCTGGCGCGGCAAGGCGCGATCGAGGCAGCCTTTGCTGGCTCGTCGGTCGCGCCGGAGCAAACGCCGACTCCGAAGCCTCGCGCAGGTGTGGGCGGAGGCTTGATTCCGCCCGAGGTCGAGCGAGAATCTCCGCTGATGACCGACCCCCTCGAGCGCGAGAACATTCGGGCCCAGTCGGCGGTGGCCATGCATCGCGAGCCCGCGAATCGCGCGCCGAGATGGAGCTATCCCATCTGGCGCATGAATCTCGGAACGGGAACGGCCGCAGGTTCGTTGAGCTCGGGATTCGACGTCGAGCTACAGGTGTTTTCACGCGTTTTAGGTCTCGGGTTCATCGCGCTCTTGGCCGGCACCGTTGCGGTGTTGGCATGGAGTCAGTGGGTGAGCACGGTCCGGGGGCCGGCTTCAATCGGCCCGGCTTCCGTGGAGGCGAGGCGAGTGGAGCCGGTCGAGCCGGTCGTGATCGAGGTCCCCGTCGAAAGGCCGCCAGCATCCGAAGGGGAGGCGGGCCTGACTGCGTTCTCGGGCGAGCTACGACCGGGCGTGGACACGGCGCTCGGAGTCGGAGAAGGGCAAGGCGTGCTCGAGCTCACCGGACCGAGCGAGGTGACGGTCGACATCGACGGCGTCGATCACGGGTCGCTTCCCGTGGAGGTCGTGCTCGATCAAGGACGCCACACGGTGCGATACCGGTTTGGTGATCGATCGACGTACCGTTTCTACACCGTGAAGCCCGGCGCGACGAGAGCGTTGCAGGTCATCGCCCAACCGGGTGGCTTAATTGACGCTCGCTGACGCTGCGTGCTAACCGCAGCAAGGCGGCCCGGGGTCGAAAAAGAGGGGCAACACGATCGCCGGCGCACGGGAGGAATGCGGCCGATGCGATTGTTCTTGGTGGTCACGACGACCCTTTTCCTGGCGGCGGCGTGCAGCCGCGGCGGCTCGAAGGCGGACCCATTTGCCGGGCTGGAGAGCCACTTGGATCTGATGGCGTTGCGCCATCTCGCCGAAGTCGATGACGGCGGCTGGTACATCGACTTCGGCACGCCCGCACAGGCCAAGTACACGGTCGGTGATTGGCGCAGCGGGTGGATCGGAAAGGGCGCCGAAGGCGACACCACGTTTGCGCACGCGGGGATGCGCGGGCGGGTTTACTTTCACGTCGATCGGTCCGAGGCGCTCATCGCGCGGGTCCGTCTGCGCCCGCACGGGACCCAAGCCCTCACGCCATATCTCAACAACCGGCAGCTCAAGTCGATCCACCTCGGCGGTGCCGGCGTGTTTGCCGACTATGACATCGAGCTTCCAAAGGACCACGTGCGCCCCGGAGAGAACTATCTCCTGCTGACCTTCGGTGGGACGGCGCCGGTCGAGGGACGAGACGTGTCGGTGGCGGTGGATTCGATTTGGATTCGGAATGCAGCCAGCCCCGACACGTCGCCGCGCGCGCCCGCCTACGACACCCTGCTGGCGAACGTCCGTTTGGGCGAAGAGGAGCGCCCGTCGCTCGCCTTGTCGCGCCGGTCCGTGCTTCGCTACTACGTGTTGGTGCCACCGAACGGAATGCTCGGCTTTGGCGTCGGCGTGGAAGGCCAAGGGGAGGTCCCCTTTGCCATCGAAGTGGCAAAGGATGGCGAGCCAGCCGCGCAGGTGCTGGCCGGCGCTGCGACCAGCGCGTGGAGCGACCACAAGGCCGACTTGAGCCCGTTGGCGGGACAAACCGTGCGCATCGATTTGCGCGCCGACGGACAGGGCCCCGGACGCTTGGCATGGAGCGCGCCGAGGATCCTGGTGCCCGAACGTCCGAAGCGCGATCTCGAGCCTGCCAAGAACGTGGTGGTCTTGGTCATCGACACCCTGCGCGCCGACAAGCTGCGTTCGTTCAACCCGCAGAGCCGCGTGCAAACTCCAACCATCGACCGGTTTGCAGCGGAGGGGGCGGTGTTCGAGCTCGCACAGTCCCCGGAGAACTGGACCAAGCCTGCGGTCGCCTCGATCCTCACCGGGCTGCACCCGCAGACGCACCAGCAAAAGACGGGTGACGCTGCCTTGCCGAGCTCTGCAGTGCTGTTGGGCGAGCACCTCAAAGAGCACGGATTCGCAACCGGTGGCTTCATCGCGAACGGATACGTTTCCGATCGCTTCGGCTTCGACCAGGGCTGGGATCACTACACGAACTACATTCGCGAAGAGAAAAGCACCGAGGCGAAGGACGTCTTCGCAGAGGCGGCGGCTTGGATCGAAGCGCACAAGGACGAGCGCTTCTTCGCGTACATCCAGACCATCGATCCGCACGTCCCTTACGACCCGCCGGGCGACTATCTGCACATGTACGATGCGTCCGACTACCACGGCCAGGTCAAGCCGAGGATGACGGGCGACCTGCTCGAAAAGGCCAAGCGCCGGCCGCCCGAGGTCGTCTTCGACGCACGCGACAAGCAGCGGATCGAGGCCCTCCACGATGGAGAGATCACGCAGCACGACCACTTCTTCGGCGTATTCTTGGACCGGTTGAACGAGCTCGGGCTCACCGAGAACACCCTCGTCGTCGTGACCGCGGATCACGGCGAGGAATTCGATGACCACGGCTCCTGGGGGCACGGGCACTCGGTCTATCAAGAGCTCTTGCACGTGCCATTGATCCTCCGACTTCCAAATCGTCTTCCGGCCGGCGGGAGGGTGAAGAACGCCGTGAGCACGTTGGACGTGTCCGCAACCGTCACCGAGCTTCTTGGAGTGCCCCCCATGGAGCACGACGAGGGACACACGCTGGTGGGTCTGATGCTGGGTGACGCGCCGCCCAGACCGACCGTGGCGTTCAGCGACTTCCAAGACGACCGCCGCGTGGTCACCTCGGGCCGTTGGAAGCTCGTCCTGCGCGGCAATCTCACCTCGACGATGTTCGATCTCGTGAACGATCCGCGCGAGCGCAACGAAATCGACGGGAGCGCGTTTCCCATCGGGCAACGCTATGCGCGCATCCTGCTCGGACAGTTCCTGGGTGCCACGGACCGGGGAGACTGGTTGAGCGCCGAGCAGAGGGGCGGTACACAGCTAGAAAGGAAGAACGCGCCCATGGACGACACGATTCGCGAGCCGCTTGGTCGGGTGACCACGAATACGTGCTTCGGTTCAAGCTGAAGCCGGACGGCTCACTCCATGGCGATCCCGTGGCAACCGACCATGCCGATGCAATCATGGGCTGGGATCCGGGTACGCCGCGCCCGAGCAGCGATCCTACCGCCGAGCTCCGTGGGCAGAGCCAGGGATGGCGCGTCGAGGTGCGCCACGAGGGTCCGTCCTCGAGCATCGTGGCGGCGCCCCCGTCGGGCGGAGAGTTCGTCGTGTGGAAGGCCCGAGGCATTGCGGCGGCGCCGTGCGTGGCCTCCGCGCCGGGTGGAGCTTGGATCGCTTTTCACCACGATGTTCGGGAAGACACCG
Organism: Myxococcales bacterium SG8_38; assembly: GCA_001303415.1. GTDB lineage: Bacteria > Myxococcota_A > Polyangia > Polyangiales > Houyiibacteriaceae > SG8-38. The sequence continues at coordinate 10,507 of LJTN01000086.1, read as the reverse complement.
GTGCGCCCGACGTCGCCAAGTGGATCGCAGTCCGTTTCGTCGACATGGAGGGCAAGGTATTCGAGCCGACCGCTCCGATGACCGGGCGCGACCGGGATCTCGACGGCGAGGAGCAAGGGTTCGAGTTCCCTGCGCTCGTCGTCGGCGCCGACGGTGCGATCGACATCTTCGGCCGCGGCTCCCACAATTACTTTCGTCAGCGTCTCAATGCCGAAGGATTTGCGGAGCGCGAGCCGATCGACGACGGGCAGTGGGGATGTCGAGGGCGGCGGATCAGCGCCGTGCGGCTCGCCGACGGAACGACGCTCACCGCGCGCCGCGGCCGCAAAGGGATCGAGGTGCAGGCTTTCGATGAGCCGACGGGCGGCGCTCCGGAATTGACGGCCACGCCCGTCGATCTCGACAACCGGGGGCCCGAGGTCGTCCACGCGCCTGCGTGGTCTGGCCCGCAAGTCCTGTTCGGAGACATTCAGCAGCACAGCGCGCATTCGGATGGCGTGGGGAGCGCCGACGAAGCCTATCTGCGCGCGAGACATCGCTACGGCGACGATTTTGCCGCGTTGACGGACCACGAGTCGTTTCTCGGAAAACGCATCGGCCCCGGCGAGTGGGCCTATCTGCAGGCGGTCACCGAGCGCCACGACGATCCGGGCGAGTTCGCGACGATCGTAGCCTACGAATGGACGGGAAAGGCGCACCCGGGGCCCGGTCACAAGTGCATCTATCTGACGGGGCCCGGGTTTCCCATCATCTCTCGCGACGACGTGCCGCACGGACGGCACATCGTCGAGCGAATCGCGGCGCAAGGCGCGTTCACCGGACCGCATCACATCGGTTGGACGGGAGCAGACGTCGAAGGGCACGATCCAGCAGGGCAGCCGGTTTGGGAAATCTGCTCCTGTCACGGCTGCTACGAGCATCCCGATCATCCGCTCGGGCATCGTGGCGAGCTTCGCGACCAATTCGCCAAGCCCCTGCTCGATCGCGGGCTGCGGTTCGGCTTCATCGCCAACTCGGACAGTCATGGCTTGCTCTGGCATCACGGCGAGTGCCGCAAGCGTGATCCGTTTCGAACCGGGCTGACTGCGGTCATCTCTACGGACCGCACTCGAAGTGCGATCCTCGAAGCGATCCGGGCGCGCCGATGCTATGCGACCAGCGGGGCCAAGATTCTGTTGGAGGTCGACGTGGCCGGTTTTCCCATGGGAAGCGAGCTCGACCTCGCGGGTCCGGTCGAGGTGCACGTCCGGGCCCTCGGGACCGCCGACATCGATCGCATCGAGCTCATCACGCCAGCGGGAATCGCTGCCACAGACGAGCCGCGTTCGCCCTCGGTCTCGTTCGTGAGCGAGGTCGATGCGGACTACGTCTACTGCCGCGTGACGCAGGCTGACGGGGAGATGGCTTGGTCGAGCCCGATCTTCTTCAATCGCGGCTAAGGGCGGCTCAAGTCTGTAGCAATGCGCGCGCGCGGTCAGCCGCTTGCGGGCGGGGAACCTGTTCCTGGGTCTGCTCGCGAAGGTCCTTGAGCTGCACCACGCCTTGCTCGACCTCGGATTCGCCGAGGATCATGGCAATGCGGGCATTCATCTTGTCGGCGCGCCGGAGCTGACTCTTGAGCGAGCCGCCTCGGAGGTCGCTCTCCACGCGAAGACCCGCGTCCCGAAGCTCCCTTCCCAGCAAGGCGGCCTGCGCGCGCACCTCGGGTTGCGCCGCAACGATGAAGACGTCGACGTGAGACCCCGCGCCTTCGTCGGGCATGGCCATCAACAAACGCTCGAGACCCATTGCAAAACCAATCGCCGGCGTATCGGGCCCACCGAGGCTTTCCACCATCTGATCGTATCGCCCGCCTCCGAGCAGGGCGTTCTGGGCACCGAGCCCTTCGCCTTTGCCGAGCACCTCGAACAACGTGCGGGTGTAGTAGTCGAGCCCTCGCACCAGCGATCCTTCGACTCGGTATGGCGTTCCAAGCAGGGTGAGCGCCTCCTGCAAGCCCTCGAAATGTGCGCGGTCGTCGTCGGTGAGGTACTGGAGCATCGAGGGCGCCTCAGCCGCGATCTCGGCGCAACGGGGCACCTTGCAATCGAGCACGCGAAGCGGGTTCGCGTCCATTCGCCGTTGACAGTCGCTGCAGAGCTCGGCCCGATGGGGCGCGAGGTACGTCAACAACGCGTCGCGGTAGCGCTCGCGGGTTCGTGGCCCGCCAATCGAGCCGACCAGCACCTCGACGTCGGTGATGCCGAGGCTCGAAATGAAGCCGACCACCATGTCGATGACCTCGGCGTCCACATACGGACCCGGGTCGCCGAATACCTCGATGCCGGCCTGGTAGAACTGACGATAGCGTCCTTTGGCGGGACGCTCGCGGCGGTACATCGGGCCGAGGTAGTACCACTTGGTCACCGGTTCCTTGGCTTGAATGCTGTGCTGGACGTACGCCCGCACCGCCGAGGCGGTTCCTTCGGGACGCAAGGTGAGCGACTTTTCGCCGCGATCGGTGAACGTGTACATCTCCTTTTCGACGATGTCGGTCGTTTCTCCAATCGAGCGAACGAACAGCGCCGTCGGCTCGACGATGGGGAAGCGGACTTCGCGAAAGCCATACCTCTCCACGCGCTGACGGAAGGCAGTCTCGAGGCGATGCCACTTCGAGATCTCGTCCGGCAGGATGTCTTTCATCCCCTTGACGGCACGCAAGCTCATGGCGTCCGGTTACTCGATGCGCCCCTAGCGGGCAAGCTCAGGCTCAAGGGGCGAAATCGACGAACACGTAGTTGAATCCGTCTTTGCCCTTTTCCTGGGTGACGCTCGGCGTCGCTTCGGCGCGCAGCTCGAACACCATGACCAAGTCTTTCTTGCCTCGGCGTTGGACGGTGGCACGCCTGACTGGCGTGTCGAAAAACTCGGTCTCGAGCGGTCGGTAGTTGTTCGAAAGGTGCACCCGGGTGTTGCGCAGCACCAGCTCGAAGCGGTTTTCGCTCTTCTTGGTGGCGACCTCGACGGGCCGCGATGTCTGTACGAAAAAGCGCGACCCCCCCTCCTTGCGCATCATGAAGCCGGGCCACGTGAGCATGAGGGCCCCTTCGGGAATCTCCTCGGCTTTGGGCGGCAGATTGTCGGAGGTCTCCGAGCCTGGCGTCACGCCGGCGTACGAGGCGGCGTCGGCACCGGCCGCCGCCGGGCTCCCCAACGCGATGACCAGCATCGCGACCGTGACCATCTTCCCCACGCTCTCAGGGTAAGCGACCGGCGGGGTAGGGCCCAAATTTCGCACGGCACCCCCCGGTCTTAGTGGCTGCGGCCGCCTTTGATCAGGTGTCCGACGCCCTCTCCCAAGCCTTCCAAGGTCAGTGGGAACATGTCGAAGACCTGGCGGACATACTCGATGGTGTTTCCGCTCCAGTACCGCTGCGGCTCGGGGTTCAGCCAGATGCTCCGGTGAAAGTGCTGGCTGAGCATCATCAGCCACTGCAAGCCCTCGACGCCCCGGTCGTCCCCGAGGTCGAGCGAGCCGCCCGCGGCCAAGAGCTCGTAGGGAGCCATGAGCGCATCCCCGACCATGATCAGCTTGTAATGGGGCCCGCACTCGTGGAGGAGATCACGCACTTTGACCGGCGTGTCGAAGCGCTCGGTCTTGTACACGTGGCCGTACACGCAGTTGTGGAAGTAGTAGGTTCGCAGCTCTTTGAAGTGCGACGATTTCTTGGCCGCCGAAAAGAGCCGAGAGCACAGATGGGCAAAGGGGTCCATCGATCCGCCCACGTCCATCATCAAGATGATGCGGGTGTTGTGGCGGCGCGGAGGCCTGGTGACGACCTCCAGCTCGCCCGCGTTCTTCGCCGTGGCGTCGATGGTGCCGTCGAGGTCGAGCTCCTCGTCGCCTCCCTCGCGGGCAAAGGCGCGAAGCTTTCGAAGCGCAACCTGCATTTGCCGTACGTCGAGCGTGAGATCTTGCCGGTACGGCCGGTACAGTCGCGCATCTGCGACTTTGACCGCGCTTCGGCCCCCGCCCGAGCCTCCGATACGAAAGCCCTTGGGGGCACGGCCGCTATGACCGAAGGGCGAGGTGCCGCCAGTTCCAATCCACTTGCTGCCGCCGTGATGCTCTTCCTCTTGCTCGGCGAGGCGCTCCTCGAAGAGCTTGCGTAGCTCGTCGAGGTCGAGGCTCTCGACGAACTGGCGCTGCTCCTCGGTGAGCTCGGCCATGTTTTCCTTGGCCTGCTGCAACCAGTCCCAGAGCTCGTCCTTGAGCTTCTTCGATTCGATCTCGATGCCCTTGAAAAACGACAGAAAGGCTTCGTCGAACGAGTCGAGGTGCGCCTCGTTGTGGATCATCACCGCTCGGGCCACGTTGTAGAATCCGTCGAGCGAGCTTTCGTGAAGCCCCGCTTTCAGCGCCTGCGCGAGCGCAAGAACCTCTTGCGTCCCCACGGGGACGCCGCGGCCGCGCAGCTCGTACATGAAGGGGACTAGAATCTCAGCTTCTCCATTGTCTGCCGCCCGAAAGTTGGTCGGCGTAGGCGACGAGGTCTTGCTCCTTCTTGAGCAGGGCGCCCAGGAAGGGAAGGTTTTCTTCGAGCTTGACGCTCTGAATGCCTGCGCGTTGGAGGACGGCGATCCAGTCGACCAGCTCGCTGGTGCTCGGGCGCTTTCTGAGGCGCCGCATGCTGCGGATCTCGTAGAACGTCTTGAGCGCCTGCTCGACGAGGCTTTGGTGCACCTTGGGGTGGTGGACGCGGACGATGTCGCTCATGAGCTCCGGCGTCGGGAAATCGATGAAATGGAAGACGCAGCGTCGCAAGAACGCGTCCGGTAGCTCTTTTTCCGCGTTGCTCGTGATGATGACGATCGGACGCTCGGCGGCGATGATGTCTTCTTGCGTCTCATCGACGCGGAAGCGCATCCGGTCGAGCTCGTTGAGCAGGTCGTTTGGGAACTCGACATCGGCTTTGTCGATCTCGTCGATGAGCAGGACGACCCGCTCCTTCGATGCGAACGCATCGCCCATCGGTCCGAGCTTGATGTACTGACGGATGTCGTTGACGTCCTTGTCGCCAAAGCGGGAATCGTAGAGCCGCTGCACCGTGTCATAGACGTACAGACCGTCCTGTGCGCGGGTGGTGCTGCGGATGTTCCATCGCAGGAGCGGCATCTTCAGCGCCTCTGCCACCGCTTCCGCAAGAAGGGTCTTGCCGGTTCCGGGCTCTCCGCGGACGAGCAGGGGCCGCTCCAGAACGACCGCACAGTTGACCGCCGATTCGAGCGCCTCGCTCGTCAGATAGGTGGCGGTACCGGAAAAACGTTGGAAATCATCAGCCATGGCGCGCAAAGCTATCATGCCCCGCCAAAATGGCGACCGGAGACGCCAGCTGGCAGGGACGGCCTGCAAGGCTGCAGGCAGGTCCTCGCGTTGGGTCGACGCGGCGTCCGCGGTTCCGAAATTGCATCATGTTAACCGGCTCTTCGGCGCCCCGGGCACCCTCCTTGACACCGCCATCGGCACGACGAATAGTAGGCCGCTGTCGTGACCTCGGAGGGTCGTTTGGCGGTCGCCTGTCGAGCTAATTTCAATGTCTGCGTTCGTCCTACAGATCCAGGACCTCGACGAGTCCGGGAGAGATTGGAGCTTTGCCATCGGCAAGGACTGGCTGGCGTCCGCGCTGGCCGACACCGAGCTGAGGGCTGGTAGCCGGGACGGATCGCTCCGCGTGCACGCCCAGCGCAACGGGCTGGACGTGTTGGTTCAGGGCCGGGTCGAGGCGCAAGTCATCGCGACCTGCGCGCGCTGCCTGGGGGACGTCACGCTCGACGTCGACCTCTCACTCGCGGCCTTGTTCAGCCCCGAGCACATGCGCGCGGATGACAGCGAAGAGATCGACGTGCGGCTGGACGAGATGAATCGAGACTACTACGGGGGCGGACAAATCGTGCTGGATCCCATGGTCCGCGAATGCCTCCTGCTCGAGGCCCCGATGAAGCCGCTTTGCTCCGAGGCTTGCGAGGGGATCGCCGTGCCGGCGCATCTTCGGCCTCCGGAGGAAATCTTTGGGGCGTCGGCCCCCGACGCGCGCTTTGCCCCTTTGCTCAAGCTAAAAGAAGCGCTTACCAAGAACGAGGAGTAATTCCGTGGCAGTACCGAAACGAAGAACCAGCCCGATGAAACGCGACCAGCGGCGGGCGCAGCACGACAAGATCACGGCACCGAACGTGATTCCATGTCCGAATTGCGGCGATGTGATGATGCCGCACCGGGCGTGTCCGGCTTGCGGCTACTACAAGGGCCGCCAGGTCACCAAGGGCAGCGCCGACGAGCTCGAGTAAGTCGTGTTCGATCTGGCGGGCAAAATCGCCGTCGTCACCGGGGGCTCGCGAGGTATCGGACGCGCAACCAGCATTGCGCTCGCGGAAGCCGGCGCATTCGTCCTCGTCAACTACCGATCGAACGAGGAAGCCGCCAAAGAAACCCTGCGTCTCATCGAGGGAGCCGGTGGGCAGGGTGAGCTTCTACCCTTCGACGTGGCCGATCCGGGGGCCGTCGACCGCGCCATCCAAGGCGCCGTCGAGCGTCACGGCCGAATCGATATCCTGGTGAACAATGCGGGAATCTCGATCGACCAGCTCTTGTTGAGAGTATCGTCGAAGGACCTGGAAATGACCTGGGCGACCAACGTAGGCGGGGCGGTGTACTGTGCCAAGGCGTGCATTCGTCCGATGATGCGGAACAAATGGGGCCGCATCGTCAACGTCTCGAGCGTCGTGGCCGAATCGGGTAACCCGGGTCAAGTGGCTTATTCCGCCTCGAAAGCCGCGCTGTTGGGGATAACGCGAACGCTCGCCCGCGAATACGCCTCCAGAGGCATCACGGTCAATGCCGTGGCGCCCGGCTTCATCGAAACGGACATGACCTTCGATCTATCCGAGGCCGCCAAGCAGAAAATCATCGATCAGACGCCGCTCGGCCGAATTGGCCGCCCCGAGGAGGTCGCGGCTGCGGTAGTGTTTTTGGCAAGCGAGGAAGCGAGCTATATCACCGGGCAGGTCGTCCGGGTCAACGGAGGCATGTACGTCTGAGGCGTGCGTGACGGAGGATACACATGGACATCGCTGAGAAGGTCAAGGAAATCGTTTCGGACAAGCTCGACGTCGATCGCGACGACATTCAAGAAGACAAAGACTTCGTCGAAGACCTGAAAGCCGACTCTCTCGCGATCGTCGAAGTCGTGTTGGCGCTCGAGGAGCAGTTCGAGATCGAGATCCCCGACGAGGATACGGAGAAAATCAAAACCGTCCGCGATGCGATCGAGTACATCAAGGCCCACGCGGGAGCATAGGCCGCTGCGGGGTCTCGACGGAGCGAGCTGATGCGGCGAGTCGTCATCACGGGTGTAGGCACCGTCAGTCCTTGCGGCGCAGATGTCTCGACCACTTGGGATAACATCTTGGCGGGCAGGAGCGGGATCGCCCGAATTCAGAGCTTTGATTCGGCCGAGTTCGCCTCGCAGATCGCCGGAGAGTGCACGGACTTCGACCCGCTCCTGTACATGCCGAAGCGGCGCCTGCGCGAGGCCGCCCGCTTCATTCAGCTCGCCATCGCCGCGAGCGACCAGGCGATCAAGAACGCGGCTTTCGAGCCGACCGAGGAGCAGAAAGAGAGAGTCGGCACCTTCATCGGGGTTGGTTTTTGCGGGCTGGAGGTGTTCGAGGACACCTGCAAGACGCTGTTCGAAAAGGGGCCCCGTCGGGTTTCCCCGTATTTCGTTCCATCGGTGATCTCCAACCTCGCTCCCGGGCAGGTGACGTTGCAGTGGGGCTTCAAGGGGCCGAGCTACACGCATACCAGCGCTTGCGCGTCGGGTGCGCACGCCATCGGCGACGCGTTTCGGTGGATTCAGCGGGGTGAGATCGACGCGGCGATCGCCGGTGGGGCCGAGGCCGCCGTCACGCCGATCGGAGTCGCGGCATTTGCTTCGATGCGAGCGCTCTCTCGCCGCAACGACGCCCCGGAGCTCGCTAGCCGGCCCTTCGATGCAGATCGCGACGGTTTCGTGATCGCGGAAGGAGCTGGGGTCCTCGTCATCGAGGAGCGCGAGGCGGCCATCGCGCGCGGCGCCGAGGTTCTGGCCGAGATCGTGGGATACGGTGCGACCTCCGACGCGTATCACATGGTGCAGCCGGCGCCGGACGCCGAAGGCGCGCAACGCGCCATGAAGCTCGCGCTGCAGGACGCGCGCATAGCTCCCGAGGATCTCGACTATATCAACGCGCACGGGACATCGACGCCCATGGGCGATGAGGGAGAGCTCGTCGCGATTCGAAGGGTCTTCGGTACGCACGCGACCGGAGGTCTGGCGGTTTCGAGCACGAAGAGCATGACCGGACATCTGCTCGGTGCAGCCGGCGGTCTCGAGCCGCTGCTCTGTGTTCTCGCCATTCGCGACGGCATCCTGCCGCCGACTATCAATCTCCACAGACCCGATCCTGCAGGCGAGGGCATGAATCTGGTGCCCAACGAGGCGCAACGGCGGCCGATTCGAGCCGTGATGAACAACTCTTTCGGTTTCGGCGGAACCAACTGCACGCTCGTGCTAAAGGCTCCCTAGGATGGCCAAGGCGCTCATCGTGGGATCGGATCACGCAGGGCTCGCGCTCAAGCGGGAGCTCGCGCACGTGGCCGAAGGGCTCGGCTACGAGGTGCGGGATGTGGGCACGCACACCACGGACTCCACCGACTATCCCGACTACGCGCACCAAGTGGCAAACGCTGTGGCTGCAGGCGAGGGCGTGGGGTTGCTGGTCTGCGGGACTGGGGTCGGCATGTCGATAGCCGCCAACCGTCATTCCGGCGTGCGCGCTGCGGCTTGCAGCGATGTCTACAGCGCCATGATGAGCCGCCAGCACAACGACGCCAACGTGCTTTGCGTGGGTGCGCGTGTGGTGGGTCCGGGCCTGGCCGCGGAGATCCTCAAAGCATTCCTCGGTGAGAGCTTCGAAGGTGGGCGTCACGAGCGCCGCGTTCGAAAGATCGAGCCTTCCCGTGAGGATTGAGCAAGACGAGCGCTTTCACTCGCAACGGGAGCGGTTTCGGCTCAAGTGGAACTGCGAGGATTGTGCGCTGTTCGATGCGGAGGCGGGTTGCGCACATGGCTTTCCCACGCACCGGCACCGCAAGTCGCGCTACGAAGACGCGTCGGCGGAGCTCTTGTTCTGCAAAGACTTCGAGCTCGCCTAACGGCCCCCAAACGGAGGTCGGCCAGCTCTCGGCCCGGCTCAGCGCCTCCGTAGCCGCATGCACAGGTCCTTCTTGGCCCGTAGCGTGACTGCAGGCTGCAGCTCCAGGGTCTGCCCCGGGAGCAGCTCGAATCGGTATTCCCGGATCAAGGTCGCCAGCACCAGGACCGCCTCCATCATGGCGAAGTGATTGCCGATGCAGATGCGGGGCCCGCCGCCAAAAGGGAAATACGCGTACTTGTGGATCGAGCTCGCGTGCTCGGGAAGCCAGCGATCGGGCTCGAAGCGGAGCGGATCTGCGAAGCTTTCCGGGCGCCGATGTGTGACCCATTGCGCGAAGAGCAAGGTGACGCCCTTTTCGAGGGTGTAACCTCCCAGCTCGAAGTCCTCGAGGAGCTCGCGCCCGATGGTGTAGACCGGGGGGTAGAGGCGCATCGATTCCTTGATCACGCGCTCGGTGTATTCGAGGCGGTCGTAGTCCTGATGGGCGGCGTGCCGGGACCCGAGCGCGGTTGCCGCTTCCGCATGGACCCGGGCCTCGATCTCGGGGTGGAGCGACAGGAGATAGAACGTGTTCGCCAGCGCGATCGAGGTCGTTTCGTGGCCGGCCAGAAAGAGCGTGATGCACTCATCCCGGAGCTGCCGATCGCTCATGCCGCCGCCCTTTTCATCCTGCGCTTGCAAGAGCGCGCTCAAGAGGTCGCCTCGATCCTCGCCGCTGTGTCGCCGGTCCTCGATCATGCGGCTCACGATGCGATCCACGTTTTGAACGGACTTGCGGAACTCCCGCATGCGGCGCGACGGCCACCATCTGGGCGGCTGAATCGGCTTCTCGATGACGTCGGTGTAGAAGGCGCTGATTACTTGGAGCGCCTCGCCCACCTCCGTGGCCGTGCCACGGACGTCCGCATCGAAGAGCGTACGGCCCACCACGTCCAGCGTGAGCTCGGCCATCGCCTTGTGGATCACGATGGTGTCGCCGTCCGCCCAGCCTTCGAGCGAGCGATGCGCCGCCGCGACCATGGCGTCTGCGTAGCCACGGATGCGCTTGGGGGTGAAGGCGTGGGCCACGAGCTTGCGCTGTCTTCGCCACAGCTCGCCTTCGCTGGTCACCAGGCCGAGGCCCATGACGCGCTCGAGCTCGTGGGTGAAGCGGTCCTTCCGCATGACGCCGTGCCCTTGGGTGAGGCTCCGCTGAATGAGATCGGGGTCGCGCACGAGGACGTACGGTGCGGTGAGAATGGGAAGGCTCACGAGCGGACCGTGGTCGGCGGCG
>LJTN01000028.1 GCA_001303415.1 Myxococcales bacterium SG8_38 | reverse complement strand
CTCGTCCGTCCGCCGCTCGACGTCAAAATCCCTTTGGCCGCGAGCATCCCGTGCACGTCGTCTGGCTTGGTTTCGGGCCGAACCAAGAGAACCTCCCGGCCTTCGTGGGCCCAGCGCTCGGCAAGATCGGCGTCGAACGCGATCACGCCCGTGGCGGCGCCCGGCGAGACGTTCAAGCCACGAGCCAGCACCGAATGCCCCGCTTTGGCCTCGAGCGAGAACTGCGGATGCAAGAAGAACTCGATTTGCTCGGGCTGGACGCGCAACAGCGCTTCCTCGCGAGTGATCAATCCCTCGTCGGCGAGCTCGACCGCAATTCGAACGGCCGCCTGCGCCGTCCGCTTCCCGGTGCGTGTCTGAAGAATCCACAGGACTCCCCGCTCGACGGTGAACTCCATGTCCTGCATGTCCCGGTAGTGCCGCTCCAGCCGCCGGGCGATCTCTTCGAATTGCCGATAGACCTCGGGCATCTCCACCTTCAGCTCTTCGAGAGGCTTGGTCGGACGGGTCCCCGCAACGACATCCTCGCCCTGGGCGTTCAGCAGATAGTCGCCTTCGAGAACGTTCTCGCCGGTGGTCGCATTGCGCGACATCGCCACACCGGTGGCCGACCCCTCCCCGAGGTTTCCGTAGACCATGGTGATGACGTTGACGCCGGTGCCTAGATCGTGCGGGATCTTGGCGGCCGTCCGGTAGTCGCGCGCTCGCTTGCCGTTCCAACTGTCGAACACCGCCTGCACCGCCATCCGAAGCTGGTCTTCCGCATCGGTCGGAAACTCGATGCGCGCATTGCGACGGACGATCTCTTTGAAGTCGCCGACAATCGAACGAAAGTCGTTGCTGGTGAGATCGGCATCGCTGCTCACCCCGCGGCGCTCGCGGTGGTGTGCCAGGACATCTTCGAACGGCTCGTCGCGGATGCCGAGCACGACGGTGCCGAACATCTGGATCAGCCGCCGGTACGAATCGAACGCGAAGTGCGGATTGCCCGTCAGCGCAATCATGCCCTCGGTCACCTCGTCGTTGAGGCCGATGTCGAGAACGGTGTCCATCATCCCGGGCATCGAGAACTTCGCCCCCGATCGGCAGGAGACCAGGAGGGGATTCGAGGGATCGCCAAAGCGCTTTCCCGTCCTTCGTTCCATGGACCGAAGCGCCCCGAGGACTTCGTCCCAAAGGCCTGCTGGCAGCTCGCCGCCGGCAGCGAGATAGGTATTGCAGGCCTCGGTGGTGATGGTGAAGCCGGGAGGCACCGGCACACCTAGACGGTTCATCTCGGCGAGGTTTGCGCCCTTGCCGCCGAGCAGACCACGGACCCGATCCCAGTCGCCTCCCACGGCAGCCTCGGCCTGGTCGAGCTCGTCGAGTGTGTAGACCCACTTGGTCGTCATCTCAGTCCCCCTTGGTGCGCACGCGGTTTCACCGAAGGGCTTTAGCCAACAGGCCGCGCGCACGCAACGATGCGACGCCGTTCTCTTTACCTTCGGGGACGCTTCGTCAACACTACGCGACGAGGAGGAGCCATGGGGATCGTCTCGTGGGTGATTTTCGGATTGGTCGCGGGGGCGCTCGCGAGGGTCTTGATGCCTGGGGAGGAAGCCAGCGGCATCTTGAAAACCACGGCTCTAGGGATTGTCGGCGCGGTCGGCGGCGGGTTTCTCGGGACGCTCCTCGGTTTCGGTAAGGTCACAGGCTTCAATATCCGGAGCTTCGTCATTGCCATCGCCGGGGCCTTGCTCGCCCTCTGGCTCTATCGCGTGGTCAAGAAGAGCTAGGCCCCCAGCATCTTGCCCCCGGCGAAAGGGTGGGCTCCGCCGGCGCCCGCCCGCATTTCGATTGCAGGCAGGGCTTCGTTTCCGGGTTGAAACGTCAGGCATGACCCTTGCTCTTCGAAGCGCGTGCTTCCTTGGATCGCCGGAGGCTGGCTGAGCGGCCTGTTCATCGGGGCGCAGCGGCAGGCCGAAACGGGACCGATGCTCGCCGGGGTGGCCCTGCTCGCGGCGCTCAGCATCGTGCTGCACGGCAGAGAGCTCGGAGCGAGGCTTTGGGTCGCACCACTTTCGCTGCTGGCGCTGCTGTCGGGCCTCGGCGTGTCCCAGACTGCCCAGCCCCGCTGTGACGTGCGTGGAGACGCGTCGATCAGCGCGCATGTCGAGTCGGTACGCCATGGCATGGGCGATGCGCGGGTTCGATTGCGCACCATCGAAGGCCGTCTCTCCACGTCCCAGCAACAGGTCCCTTCGGGCATCCTCCTCGAGACGCGCATGCCGAGCCGTCGAGCTCCGCCAAGGGGAAGCGTGGTTCATCTTCGCGCCGAGCTCCGTCCGCGCACCGAGCTCTACAACCCGTCGCCGCATCCCCACTTGTCGCGGGGCAAGCCCGGGGCGTGTGGGGCGGGGTGGGATAAGGAGACGCCGCTCGGGATCGCCGGAATCTCGCCGCTCGCTCGCGCCATCTACGAAGCGCGCACGGAGCTTCGCGGCCACATGGATGACAACTTGCCGCAGGACGCGGCCGGCGTCGCCCGGGCGTTGGTCCTCGGTGACGGCGCCGCGCTCGAATACGAGCAGCGGCAGACCATCGCCGCGGTCGGGCTGGCGCACTTGTTTGCCGTGTCGGGGCTTCACGTGGCGTTGGTGAGCGGCACGCTAGTGCGCGCCTTGTCTTGGATGCTGCGCGGCTGGGCGGCCGCATTCGATGCACGGCGGCTCGCTGCAGCACTCGGCATTCCGCTGACCTTGCTTCACGCCCTCTTTGCCGGTGGATCACCGAGCGCATGGCGGGCCGCCATCACGGCCGCCCTCGCCTGGACCATGGTGGTGATCGGCCGGCGGCCCTCCTCCGGCGCCGCTGCGGCGGCGGCAGCCTTGATCCTCTCGGTGCCCGACCCTGCGATGGCGCTGCGACCGGCGTTCCTCCTCTCCATTGTGGCCACCTCTGCGATCCTCAGCGCCCCCGGCAGCTCCCGCCGCTTACGCTGGGCTCGACTCCGCGCTTCGGCCGTGATCAGCGCGCGAACGTTGATCGCCACCACGCCCATGGTCTGGTGGTGGTTTGGAGGCGTTCCGCTGATCGGATGGCTCACCAACATCCTCGTCTTGCCCTTCGGGAGCTGGGTCGTGGTGCCGCTCGCCCATTTGTTCGCGCTCGCGGTCTGGGTGCCAGGCGCGACCGGCTGGGCTGCGATGGCGCTGACCTCCGCCGTCAATCTGCTGCTCTCGATTTGCGACGTGTTCGCTCCGCTCGCCCTGACCAGGCGTCTCCCACCGCTCGACATTCCGCAAGGCTTCATCGTGGGCGCCGCCTGCTTGCTCTTGCTGCTCCTGCGTTGCTGGCGGCGGCGCGTTGGGGTCGTCGCTGTCGCAGCTCTCTTGTGGCTTGCCGCGGACCGCGCCTTGGTAGCGCGAGAGCACCCTCGGCAGATGCTGCGGGTGACTTTCGTCGACGTGGGCCAAGGAGACGCCACGTTGATCGATTTTCCAGACGGGCGCGTGGCGCTGGTGGACACGGGCCAAGGAGGCCGTCACCCCGCAGCTCGTGAGCTTCGATCGTTGCTCGCAGCCCGCCGCCGCAGCCGTCTCGACCTGGTGATCATCACGCACGGCCATCCCGACCACTACGGAGGGCTGTCCGCGTTGCTCGACGAAATCGAGATCGATGAGCTCTGGCTCAACGGTCAGCTCCTGGTCGAAGAGCGAGACGGAGCGATGAACCGGCTGGTGTCGTCCGCTCTCTCCCGCGGCACGCGCGTCCGTTTCTCTCCCGAGCTGTGTGAGCGCCAGCATCGCTTCGGGGATGCACGCCTCCGTGTGTTGTGGCCTTGCCCGCGCTACGACCCCGAGCTCGGCCTGAACGACAACTCGCTCACAATTCGGGTGACCCTCGGCCGCCGCTCATTCTTGCTCGCCGGCGACCTCGCAGCCGAGTCTGAGCGTCGGCTCATCCGCGCCCATCGCATCGAGCCCGCCGATGTGCTCAAGGTCGGTCATCATGGCTCGAGAACCTCGACCTCGCCCTCGTTTCTCGAGGCCGTCCGCCCTTCGATCGCCGTGGTGAGCAGCGGCGCAAGCAACCTCTACGGACATCCCAGCCCAGAAGTCATCGCTCGCCTTCGGAGCGCCGGGGCGCGGGTGCTGCGCACCGACTTGCACGGCGGTGTCATCCTAAGCACCGACGGCGAGCGCCTCGAGCTCGTGCGCTAGGCGCCGATCGGCTTTTCGAAGAGGCGATAGCGCTTGTAGATCGTGGCGCCCATGCTGCGGATCGACGCGTTGATCAGCCGGTTGTCCTCGAGCGTCCAACCGAGCTCAGCCCACTCGTAACCCTGCTCGAGCCCGCGACGGACCAACTCGGCAATGATGGCGGTCGCCAAAGGCGCATAGCGCCTCTTGCCCCGAAGCTCGGTCCGTATCCCGAGCAGCATCAAACGCGCCGACTTCGGTCGCCGGATCTTCAGGCGCCAAATGAGCTTTGCGATGTTGACCGGGGTCAGCTTCCCCTCGAAATCGCGGATCACCTCGTTCAGATTGGGCAGACAAATGCAGATGCCGACCGGCCGGCCGTCGATCTCGGCAAAGAACGAAAGCTCCTTGTCCAAGATAAGCTGCAAATCCGCGGCCATCTTCTTTGCTTCCGAATCGGTGGCGGGAACGAAGCCCCAGTTGTGTTGCCAAGCATCATTGAAGACGGCGAGGATGTCGTGAACCTCGGTCTTCAGCTTGCGCGGGCTCACCGAGCGAAAGCGCACCTCGGGCAAGCTGTTCATGGCATCGAGCGCCCGTTGGGCGCGTGCCGGGGCGGGCACGACGAGGTACTTCCACCCGTAACAGTCCTTCACCTTCCCGAGCCCCGCGCCCTCGGCCAGCAAACCCTGGTGCGGACGGTGGTGCGGCGACATGATCGTCGGCGGCGAATCGAACCCTTCGACCAGCATGCCGGTCTCTTCGTTGATCGACAGCGAAAACGGCCCGCGCATCGTGGTCGTCCCCCGCTTGGCGAGCCATTCTGCCGCCGCTTCGACCAGCGCCGAGGCGACCTCCTGGTCGTCCACCGTGTCGAAGAATCCGAAGAAGCCGGCGTTGTCCCGGTGAATGCGAAGGTGCTCGTGGTCGATCTGCGCAGAGATGCGACCCACGGCCTTGCCACCCTTCCAAGCCGTAAACAGCGTGACCTCGGCATGCTTGAAGAACGGGTTCTTCTTGGGCGTGAGACGGTCCCGGATCTCCATCTGAAGCGGTGGCACCCAGGCCGGGTCGTCTCGATAGACCTCGAACGCGACCTGAATGAAATCGTCGAGATCCTTGCCGGGCTGGTGCTGCTTGACCTCGACGCTCATACCTTCAGGGGCCCCACCATTTCTTCGGGCTTGACTGCCTCATCGAACTGCTCGCCGGTCAACAGCCCGAGCTCGACGGCTGCCTCGCGCAGGGTCGTGTTGTTCTTGTAGGCGTGCTTGGCGACCTTGGCCGCGTTGTCGTACCCGATGATCGGGTTGAGCGCCGTCACCAACATGAGCGAGCGCCGGAGCTTGTCGTCGATCGTTTCGAGGTTCGGCTCGATTCCCACCGCGCAGTTGTCGTTGAAGCTCTGGCACGCGTCGCCGAGCAATCGAATCGACTGAAGCAGGTTGTAGGCCATCACCGGCTTGTACACGTTGAGCTCGAAGTTGCCCTGAGACCCGGCGATTCCAATGGTCACGTCGTTCCCCATGACCTGGGTGCACACCATCGTCATCGCCTCGCACTGCGTGGGGTTGACCTTACCGGGCATGATCGAGCTGCCCGGCTCGTTCTCGGGAATGCGAATCTCGCCGATCCCCGAACGCGGACCGGATGACAACCAACGCACGTCGTTTGCGACCTTCATCAGCGCGACCGCCAGCTGCTTGAGCGCTCCGCTCGTGCCGACGAAAGCATCGTGGGCCGCAAGCGCGGCAAACTTGTTCGGCGCCGAGACGAAATGTGTCCCGCTTATTTCGCTGATCTTTGCTGCGACGCGGTGCGCGTATTTCGGATGGGTGTTGAGCCCGGTTCCCACCGCCGTTCCCCCGAGCGCCAGCTCGCGAAGCGGAGGCATGGTGGCTTCGACCGCAGCCATTGCGTGATCGAGCTGCGAGACCCACCCGCTGATCTCCTGGCCGAGCGTCAGGGGCGTCGCGTCTTGGAGGTGGGTTCGGCCGATTTTCACGATGTGGGAAAACGCCTTGGCCTTTGCGGCGAGGGTGTCTCGAAGGACCCGCACCCTCGGGATCATGGTTTCGACCGCCATAACGGCCGCGACGTGCATCGCCGTGGGGAACGTATCGTTCGACGATTGGGACCGGTTGACGTGGTCGTTCGGGTGAACCGGCTTCTTGCTTCCCACCTCGCCACCGACGAGCTCGATCGCTCGGTTGGAGATCACCTCGTTGACGTTCATGTTCGACTGGGTTCCGGAGCCGGTCTGCCAAACCACCAGGGGAAAGTGCTCGTCCAGCTTGCCCTCGATGATCTCGTCGGCCGCGCGCACGATGAGATCACAAATGTCTTTTTCGAGGTTGTCGAGCTCGTGGTTGGTAATCGCAGCAGCTTTCTTGAGGATTCCAAACGCACGGATGATCTCGATCGGCATCTGCTCGGCACCGATGCGGAAGTTCATGCGCGACCTCATCGTCTGTGCGCCGTAGTATTTGTCGGCGGGCACCTCGACGGGGCCCATCGAGTCGGTTTCGACACGCGTCGTCATCTGACCTCCGGCCGGACCCTTACCGCGTCCTTGACCCGATGTCGATTCCTCGTAGGAGGTTTGCGTGATGCTTCCAGCGCGACCTACGGGTGAGTTTCGTCCGTGCCCCGTCTGCGGGCGGGAGGTGGACGCCCTTCGCGCACCGCGGGTGTGTTGGCTCGAGGACGGCGTCCGTTTTCTTTGCAGCGATCAATGCCGCGCCCGGTTCCTCCGGGGCGAGCGTGATTTCGATGCGCCGTCCCGTCCCGCTTCGAAGAGCCCTCGGGTGGAGAGACCGTCGATTCCCGATTTGGTGCGCGAGGCTACGGTGGTCCGAGACCAGGCGTCTGCCGCCGATGGCCAAGCCGCAGGGGCGCACCCGCACGATCCGGCCTTGGCTGTCGGTCTCAGCCTGGTCTCGCTCGTCATCGTCGGCCTGAGCACCAACCAAATGCTCGGGTGGCTCACGGCCGTGCTCATCACCGTGTCCGCTGCGCTCAACGCGCGCATCCCACTGCGCACCGTTCGGGCGCCGGAGTCCTTTCGGGCGGTCGGACCCGCTGGGCTCGTGCTCGCGGCCGTGGCAGCTGCCTCCGTGGGTGATCCCGTCGCACGACAGTGGGCGCTGCTCGGCGCCTCGGTTGCAGCGATCATCATCTCGAGCCGCAACTGGGTTCATGCGTCGATGCTCGTGCCGGTTCGAGTCGTTGCAACCGAGCTTCGTGACACGCTGCCGCACAAAGCTCGCGTGCCCTCGCGGGGAACCTCGGCGTACGAGGAGGTGCCCGCGACGCAGCTCCACCAAGGCGACGTCGCAGTGGTCCTGGAAGGAGAGGCCGTGCCCGCGGACGGCGTGGTCGAAGAGGGGGCCGGGCTCGCGCTTCGCTACCCGAAGGCGCTGCATTCGAAGCCGTACGCCCGAGGCGACTTCATTCTCGCCGGCACCCGCGTCCTCGAAGGCGCGCTGACCATCCGAGTCCGGCGGACCGGCCAGGAGCGAGCGATGGTGCGCGGGATTGAGCTTGGCAGGCGCAATCAGCAGGTCCCCGCTGCGCCCAGGCTGCGTTTTGCCCTTGCACATTGGAGCTGGATGGTGCCCGCCCTGGCGGCTCTCGCCGTACTCGCATGGGCGGGCCCCGATGCTGCGGGAACGTTGCTGCTCGGGCTGCCGGTCCTCGCATTCGTCGCTTCGTTGGACGGACCGCCCGAGGCTGGAGCGTTGGCGTCGGCGCGCCGCGGGATCTTCTTCGGAAGCCTGCGCGCCCTGCGCGAGGCCGGCCGGACGAGCACCGCGGCCATCTTGCTGCGGGGCGCCCTCACCGCGGGAGAGCCCATCGTTCACCAGGTGTATCGCCTCGGAACCGGCGATTTGGAATGGGTCGTGGGCCTAGCGGCGGCTGCCGAAAAGGCAGCCGAGGACCACCCCGTCGCGCGGGCGATTCAACGCTACGCGGAAGAGCACGGCTACCCTGCTGCGGCCGTGCGCAAGGAGCGCGCCCTGGCCGGGCTCGGAGTCGCGGCGGTCACCACGAACGGCATCCCAGTCGTCGTCGGACGGCGCCAACTCTTGCTCGACGAAGGCATCAGCGTCGCTGCCGCCGATAGCGACGCCGTCCACATGGAGAACGAAGGCCTCACGCCGATTTTCGTCGCGGTCGATGGACGCGTGGAGTTGCTGCTCGCGATCTTGGATCCTACCCACGTCGGCGCCCGCGATGCCGTCCAACGAATCGCCGACCTCCCTTGCGAGGTGGTCATCTTGTCTGGTGATGACCGGCGGACCGTGGAGCGCATCGCCTCCCATCTCGGCACCTCGCAGGTCAAGGCTCCGCTCCTGCCCGATGAGCGGGTAGCCGAGGTCCGGGCCCTTCGGGAGACCGGCGGAATCACTGCGGCCATCGGTCGGGGCGGCGAGGACGATGCCGTGCTGGCAGCATCGGACGTGCCGATCTCGCTTCGCGTCACGGGTGCGGCGCTCGAAGAGCGCGGCGTCGTGATCGCGAGCCGAGACGTGCGGGATGCAGCCGACTCGCTGTGGATCGCGCGTGCTGTTCGACGCTCTGTTTGGCGAAGCACCGGTGTGTGCGTGGCAGTCGGGCTCCTGGTCGCCGCGGGCGCAATTCTCGGGTGGATGACGCCGGTGGCCGCGGCGCTGATCGCGCTTGGAACGGAGGCTTGGGCGCTTCGGGCTGGCTCGCGCCTGCTTCGCCGTGTAGACCTTCGAGTGCCGATGCAGAAATAGCGGAGACCAAACGATGACTGACAAGCCATGGGGCGGACGCTTCCAAGAGGAGCTGGACGCCATCGCAGCGCGATTCAGCGCGAGCGTGGATGTCGACGGCCGCCTGTGGCCGCAGGACATCGAGGGCTCGATCGCGCACGTGCGCATGCTCGGTGAACGCAACATCTTGTCCGAAGACGACGTGGAGCAAGTCGTCGCCGGTCTCGAGCGCATCCGTGCGTCGATCGAGGGCGGGGAGCTGGCGTGGGATCCCGAGAGGGAAGACGTTCACATGAACATCGAATCCGCGCTGATCGAGGCCATCGGCGAGGCAGGCGGGCGCCTGCATACCGGTCGGAGCCGGAACGACCAAGTGGCCACGGACATGCGGCTTTGGACGCGCCAGGCTTGCCAGTCGACCACTGCAGACATCGACGCCCTTCTCGAGGTCCTCGTCGACAAGGCCGAGGCCCACGTGGATTTTCTGATGCCCGGCTACACGCACCTGCAGCGCGCCCAGCCCGTACGCCTCGCCCACCATTTGCTGGCCTGGGCCGAGATGCTCGAGCGGGATCGGGGAAGGCTCGTCGATGCGGCCGCGCGCATGAACGAGTCTCCTCTCGGCAGCGCAGCGCTTGCCGGAACGACGTTTCCGCTCGACAGGGACGCCACGGCCCGCGCCCTCGGCTTCGATCGCCCCATGCGAAACTCGCTCGATGCCGTGAGCAGTCGCGACTTCTTGCTCGAAGCGGTGAGCGCGCTGGCGATTTGCGCCGTCCATCTGTCGCGAATCGCGGAGGAGCTCGTGCTCTGGTCGAGTCAGGAATTCGGCTTCGTGCAAATGAGCGATGCCTTCACCACGGGCTCGTCGATCATGCCGCAAAAGAAGAACCCCGATATGCCAGAGCTCGTGCGCGGCAAGACCGGCCGGGTCGTGGGCTCCTTGGTCAACCTGCTGGTCATGCTCAAGGGCCTCCCACTGGCGTACAATCGCGACTTGCAAGAGGACAAGGCGCCCGTGTTCGAAGCGTTCGACACGGTGCACGACTGCCTCGCCGTCCTGAGCGGAGCGATCTCGTCGGCGACCTTCGATCGGGACCGCATGGCGGCGGCGTTGAAGGAGGGCTTCCTCGACGCGACGGAAGTAGCCGATTGGCTCGCATCGCGGGGAGTCCCCTTCCGGGAAGCGCACCACGTGGCCGGGAAGCTCGTTCGGCAGGCCGTGCAACGCGGCATGACGCTCTCGGAGCTGCCGCTCGAGGTGTATCAGGCGGCGCACCACGCGTTCGACGAAAGCGTGTTTCGCGCGCTCGACATGGAAACGGCCGTCGAACGCCGCAGCGTGCTCGGAGGCCCGGCGCGGGCGCGTGTGCAGGAGGCCCTTGCCGAGCTGCGGGGTCGACTGCAGGCCCGTCGTGGAGCATGAGACGCCGCCATGTCCAACGCCCACATTTCCGAGTCGCCATGGTTTTCCTATCGAGACGGCGAGCTTGCTTGCGAGCAAGTGCCGCTCGCGTCGATCGCGGCCGAGGTGGATACGCCTGCCTTCGTTTATTCTGGCGCCGCGATCGACCACGCCTACCGATCGATCGACGAAGCGCTGTCCTTTGCCCCGCACCTCATCGCGTACGCGGTGAAGGCAAACGGGAACTTGTCGGTGCTCGCCCGGCTCGCATCGCAAGGTTGCGGAGCGGACATCGTCTCGGTCGGAGAGATGCAACGCGCGCTCAAGGCCGGATTCCCCCCCGAGCGCATCATCTATAGCGGCGTCGGAAAGCGCCGAGAAGAAATTCGAGCCGCAGCACAGGCAGGGATTCGCGCCCTGCACGTCGAGAACACGCAGGAGCTCGACGTGGTCGAGAGCGTCGCCCGGGAGCTCGGCCGGCCCATGTCGATCGGTCTGCGCGTCAACCCCGACGTCGACCCCAAGACGCACCCCTACATTGCGACGGGGCTCCGCGAGTCGAAGTTCGGCCTATCCATCCCCGTGGCCGAGGAGCTCGTTCCACGTATCCTCCGAAGCGAGCATCTTCTGCTCGAATCGGTGGCCTGTCACATCGGCTCTCAGCTTTCCTCCCCGCAGCCGCTTCGCGAGGCAATCGAAATTCTCGGCCGTTTCGCCATTCACTGCATCGAGGAGGGGGCGCGTTTGCGGGCCATCGACGTCGGCGGCGGCTGGCCTATGCACTACGGACAAGAGGTCGACCCCTACCCCGCGGCAAGCGCATTTGGAGACGCCATTCGCGAGGGTCTCGAAGCGGCCGACGTGTTGCGCCCGGGGATCGAGATCATCACCGAACCGGGGCGGGCTCTGGTCGGAGATGCGGGCGCCCTGCTGACGCGCGTTCTCTACACCAAGACGCAGGGCGCGCGGCGATTCGTCATCGTCGACGCGGCCATGACCGAGCTGATTCGCCCCGCGCTCTACGGCGCATACCATGCGATCATGCCACTGGTGGAGCCCGCACCCGATGCCGAGCTCACGCCCGTGGATGTCGTGGGACCGGTCTGCGAGTCGGGGGATTTCGTGGCCAGAGACCGCCCGCTGCCCGGGGTCGAGCCTGGGGACCTGCTCGTGATCCGCGGCGCCGGGGCGTACGGGCGGGAGATGCAGAGCATGTACAATGCCCGGCCGCTGCCACCCGAGGTGCTGGTGGACGGCGCCCGTTCTCGTCTCGTGCGGCGGCGAAGCGGCCCGGAGGCATTGTGGCAGGGCGAGATCCTCGAGTGAGCCCCGCTCAGCCGATCAGCACGTCGGGCCGCTCTCCGATCTTCGGCTTCACCACGCCGCGCTCGGTGTAAATCGCATCGATCAACCGGGCCGGCGTCACGTCGAATGCAGGATGCCGACACGAAATCCCATCGGCTACCAGTGTCGTGCTGCCGATGCGGGCGACTTCGAGAGGAGAACGCTCCTCGATGGGGATGTCCGCGCCGGAGGGTGTTCGGAGATCGACGGTGCTCCAGGGCGCAGCCACGGTAAACGGCACCCGATGCTCGTTGGCGAGCACTGCCAGGGTGTACGTCCCGATCTTGTTGGCGACATCTGCATTGGCCGCAATCCGGTCGCTTCCGACGACCACGAACCGGATTTCGCCTTTCTGAAAGAAGTACCCCGCCATGTTGTCGGTGATCACCTCCACGGGAATGCCATCCTGATGGAGCTCCCAAGCGGTCAGCCGCGCCCCCTGCAGGTAGGGCCGGGTCTCGCCGGCCAAGACCCGCACCTGCTTGCCCTGCGCATGCGCCGCACGGATCACGCCGAGCGCGGTTCCATAGCCGCCCGTGGCCAGCGCGCCTGCGTTGCAGTGGGTGAGGATCACCGCGCCATCCGGAACGTCGGCAGCCCCGAGCTCGCCAATCCGCCTGCAGGACTCCACGTCCTGCCGATGAATCGACTCCGCCTCTTCGAGCATCGACTGAAACCGTTCCTCTTGCGAGCGCTCGGCAACCTGCCCTGCCTTGCGGGACATGCGAGCAATGGCCCACCCTAGATTGACCGCGGTCGGTCGCGTCGCGTTGAGGACACGTCCTGCAGTGCCGTTGGCGACCAGGAACATCTTGGCGTCGCTCGTCACGTCGCGGGCGACCAACGCCAGCGCGTACGCAGCAGCGATCCCGATCGCCGGCGCTCCGCGCACCACCATGTCGCGAATCGCATCGGCGACCCCGTCGGCCGTGCGGTAGCGGTGATACCGGACCTCGCCCGGAAGCAGCCTCTGGTCAAGCATCACCACCTCTCGGGTGGCGGGATCGAACTCCACCGCGAACCAATCCGCGCCGCTCAACGGCTCGCGGGAGAGCCCGGCGCTCATGACTCGTCCAAGAGCCGGCGTAGGGTCTCGTTGACCACCTTGGGATTGGCCGCGCCTTGTGTCACTTTCATCACCTGGCCTACGAAGTAGCCGATGAGGCTGGCCTTGCCGGCCTTGTACTGCGCCACTTGCGAGGGGTTCGACTCGATCACGCGGCGAACCGCTTCCTCGATGGCGCTCGTGTCGGTGACCTGCGCCAAGCCCTGCTCTTCGATGATGGCTTGGGGCGCTCTTCCCGTCTCCACCATGGTGGCGAAGACCGTCTTGGCGATCTTGCCATTGATCGTTCCGTCCTCGACCGCCGCGAGCAGCTCCGCGATCGCCGTTGCCGCGACTGGAAACAATGCTTCCAGGCCGTCGGTGGTGACGTGTCGCAGGACCTCTGCTTGCACGAAGTTGCCGACCTTCTTGCCCGCCTCCGCCCCACTTTTCGTACAACGCTCTGCAAATGATCGAGCGGCTTCCTCGAAGTACGCGGCAACCTTTGGATGGCTGCTGAGCACGCCTGCGTCGTATTCGGTCAGTCCGAGCTCCCGCTGCCAGCGAGCGCGCTTGGCCGCCGGAAGCTCCGGCATGGCGGCGCGCAGCGCTTCGATGCGTGTGTCGTCGATCACGACCGGGGGAAGATCGGGATCGGGGAAGTATCGATAGTCGTGCGCCTCTTCCTTTCCGCGCATCGAGATTGTCTTACCCTGCGCCTCGCTCCAGGTGCGTGTTTCCTGCACGATCGTGCCGCCGCTTTGCACGACCCCCTCTTGGCGCGCGATCTCGTGCTCGATGGCCTTCTTCACGAAGCGGAACGAGTTGATGTTCTTGAGCTCCGTGCGCGTGCCGAGCTCTGCTTGGCCCACCGGACGTATCGACACATTGGCGTCGCACCGGAACGACCCCTCCTCGAGGTTGCCGTCGTTCACGCCGATGAACATCAAGATGTCGCGAAGCTTTCTGAGGTACGCCTCGGCCTCGTCGGCGCTTCGGAGATCCGGCTCACTCACGATTTCGATGAGGGGTGTGCCGCCCCGATTGAAGTCGACGACCGTGACCGCCGTGTCCCCGACGCCGTGGATGTTCTTGGCCGCATCCTCCTCGACGTGGATGCGCGTGATGCCGATTCGCTTGGTCTCCCCGTCGACCTCGATGTCGAGGTGACCCTTCACGTTGAGCGGAAGCTCGAATTGCGAGATCTGATATCCCTTGGGAAGGTCCGGATAGAAGTAGTTCTTGCGCGCGAAGACGCTATATGAGGCAATCTCACATTCGAGCGCCAGACCCGCCTGCACGGCGAGCTCGATCGCGGCCCGGTTGGGCACCGGAAGCGCACCGGGAAGCGCAAGGCACACCGGACACGTTTGCTCGTTTGGCGGCGCCCCGTAGTCGGTGGGGCACCCGCAAAAGAGCTTGGTCCGGGAGCGCATCTGGGCGTGCACCTCGAGACCGATGACGGGCTCGTACGCAGTCATGCCGAGGGCTTATAGCGCACCAGCCCGCGAAGGCCACGGCGCCCGAGCCCGAGATACGTTGGCATTCACCCTCTCGATTACCCATCATGAAGATGCGTGAAAATGCCTTCAGACAGGCAGGGGAGCAAAGCGCCCGGGCGCTTCAGGGCCTTGGTGGTGGACGACAGTCCGTCGATCCGCCGCCGCGTCGTGGACAAGCTCGCCACGCAGGGCTTCGCCATCACCGAAGCGGGCTCGGGCGAGGAAGCCTTGGCCCTCACGCTCGAGCACACGTTCGACCTGGTCGTGAGCGACATCGAGATGGGCACGATCACTGGCGTCCAGCTCTGCCGAGTCTTCCGCGGCGACCCCAACATGGCCGACCTTGCCTTCGTGCTGTTGACTGCCGCGCAGGACGCCAAGACCCGCTTTTGGGGCCGCAACGCCGGCGCCGACGTCTACCTCGCGAAGGAAGAGATGGACGAGCAGCTGCTGCCGGCGGTGGAGAAGCTCATGAAGGGGCGCACCCCGCGCGAAAGCGTCCGGCCGGAGCTCACCGGCACCCCGCTCGAGCGCGTGAGCGCGGTCCTCGACCACCACTTGTTCGACGTGGTGTTGCAGTCCGAGGTCCGACGTTTGATGGATCACGTGAACAATCGCATCGAGTTTGCCGACAAGGCCCTCGAGCTGGCCGCCGAGGTCATCGGCTGCCCCTACCTCGTCTTGCAGCTCCTCGGTCCGGGCGGTCCGAGCTACTCGATCCTCGCCCGGGGCCCCTGGCCTGAAGGCAACTCGACCGCAGGCGTCGCGGCGCTTGGCATTCCGGAGCAGAGCCTCGGCGCCGTCCACACGACCGTCGTCAGGGACCCGAAGTTCGGGCCGGGTAAAGACGTCGTCGCAGGACGCGCGCATACCTTTGACATCCGCGTGGGCGGCGAAACCCTCGGCACGTTGCAGATCTTTGCCGGTCCGGCCGCGTGCGCACAGAGTGATATCCGAAGCGCCGAGCTGGTCACCGACGCGATGGGGGTCGTCGTCAAATCGCTGTTTCTCGTCGAAGAGACGCAGTTGCTCGCGCTGACCGACGGCCTGACCGGGCTCTACAACCGCCGCCACGCCAGCCTGCGTCTTGCGGAAGAGATCGCGCGAGCACGCCGAAACAACACGGGGCTCTGCGTCGCCATGTGCGATGTGGACCACTTCAAGGCGATCAACGACGAGTTCGGTCACAGCGCCGGAGACCGCGTGCTGCAACAGATCGCCGACTCGTTGACCGAGTACGTTCGCCGGAACGACATCGTGGCCCGCTGGGGCGGCGAGGAGTTCCTGGTCATCTTCTGCGAGATCAAGCTCACCGCAGCGCGCATCGTCGCGGAGCGGCTTCGGGGTCGCCTCGCCAACACGCCGCAGGTCGAGGGCGGCCCCGAGAAGATCAGCGTCAGCATCGGGCTCGCCATGCTCGGCCCGGGAACCGACGCCGATGCGCTCATCGAGCAAGCCGACCAGGCGCTCTATCGAGCCAAGGCGCGGGGACGCAATCGAGTCGAGGTGGCCGGCGAGGAGCGTCGCACCAAGCCCTCGTCGATCATGCACAAGAGCGGAGCGTCGGAACGCGAGGACCAAACGCTGCCGCACGCGGACGGCAACGCGGACGGAAAATAAGCGTCGGGGTCAGGCCAACGCCGCAGGATGCGCGTCTCCCAAACCGGAGGTGTCTTCGACTGCCTGCGCCACGGTGCACAGCCGCTCTTCCTCGAAAGGCGGCGCCACCAGCTGGAGGCCGATCGGAAGCCCGTCGCGGGAACGGCCGCATGGCGTGCTGAGCGCCGCCACCCCTGCAAGGCTTGGCGGCAGCGTGAAGATGTCAGCCAGATACATCTGGAGCGGGTCGCTCGTCTTTTCGCCGAGCGCAAACGCCGCGGTCGGCGTGGTGGGGGTGCACACGACGTCGCATCGTTCGAATGCCGCATCGTAGTCGCGGCGGATCAACGTGCGTACGCGTTGCGCCTTCAAGTAGAACGCATCGTAGTAGCCCGCCGAAAGCGCGTAGGTTCCGAGCATGATGCGCCGCCGGACCTCGGGACCGAAGCCTTGCGCCCGCGTCTTGGTGTATGTCTCGGCCAGGTCCTCGCCCTGGACCCGAAGGCCGTATCGAATTCCATCGAACCTCGCCAGATTGCTTGAGGCCTCGGCGGTCGCGATCAGGTAGTAGACCGAGACCGCGTGATCGGCGTGCGGCAGCGAGACGTCCACCAACACGGCACCCGCCTTTTCGAGCGCGCCGAGCGCCGCCTCGACAGCGCTGCGTACGTCCACGTCTTGCAGCCCTTCGAGAAGGTCGCGAACGACCCCGATGCGAAGCCCGCGAACGCCGCGATCGCACGCGGCCAGGTACGCACCCGTCTCCCGCTCGGCCGACGTCGCATCGCGGGGGTCGTGACCGGCGATGACCTCGAGCAGCTGCGCGGCTTCCCGAACCGAGCGCGCCATCGGGCCCACTTGATCGAGCGACGATGCAAACGCGACCAGCCCGTAGCGCGACACCCGCCCGTACGTGGGCTTGATGGCGGTGATTCCGCAAAAAGCCGCGGGCTGTCGCACGGAGCCGCCCGTGTCACTGCCGAGCGCAAGCGCGGTCAAGCCCGCAGCGGTGGCGCACGCGGAGCCGCCCGAAGAGCCGCCTGGCGCGCGGTTCAGGTCCCAAGGATTGTGCACGTTGCCGAACGCCGAGTTCTCGTTCGACGACCCCATGGCAAACTCGTCGAGGTTCGTCTTTCCGAGGATGATCGCGCCCGCGGCCCGCAGTGCGTCGACCACATGGGCGTCGTAAGGCGGCACGTAGCCTTCGAGGATCTTCGAGGCACAAGTCGTGCGCAGGCCACGGGTGCATAGGTTGTCCTTGAGCGCCACGGGGACTCCCGCCAAAGGGCCGAGATCTTTGCCGTCGCGGCGGGCACGATCGACCTGCGCGGCCGACGCCAGCGCGCCCTCGTAGTCGAGGGTGAGAAAGCAACGCAGCGTCGAATTCAGCGCTTCGGCGCGATGCAGATACGCGCGCGCCATATCGACTGCGCTGGCTGCGCCGCTCACCACCTGCTCGCGGATCTCGAAGGCGCTCTGCCAGGGAAAATCGGGCATCACTCGACCTCGAGAACCAGCGGCACCGCAAACCCGCCCCACTGGCTGTCGGGGGCCTGCGCCAAGATCTCGGATCGATCGCTGCATCGCGCAGGGACGTCCGGGCGCAACGGCGCAAGCATCGGGATCGAGTGAAACGTCGGTGGCACCTCGGACACGTCCAATGTGTCGAGCCCCTCCATGTATCGGAGGATCGCGTCGAGCTGCTCCTGCATCTCGCGCGCCTCTTGTTCGGAGAGCGTCAGCCTGGCCAGCTTCGCGACGTGCAGGACCTGCTCGAGGGAGATTCTCGCGTCCGCCATGGGGCGGCGAAGGTAGCAGATCCGACCTGCGACGCGAGGAGTGCGCATTCACTCACCAAAACATGGCTTTAGATTGACGAACGCCCCCAAGAGCCCGTACATTTTGGCTTAAGCGGACGTTTGCGGTGTCATTAGAACTAATTCGTTGGGTGGCTCACGAGCTCCGGCTCGCGTTCCTCGAGGAGGAGGAAAGCGGGACGGTTGCGGCCAACGTGCACGCGCTCGAGGCCCTTGGAGGCGAGGCGCCCGCGAGCCTTCTCGCCGCAGCCGAGCGGCTGCTCGGAGAGACCCAAGGCGCACCGCTCGAAGAAGCCCTCGATCGCGCGCGCGCCGGAGAGCCCGCATCCTTCAACCCGCAGCCTGGGGTCCAGTTGATGGCGGTGCCGGCAGGCGCGAATCGCGCCGCCGTCTTGATGACGTCACAGCAGAGCGCGGTCGCCGAAAGCGTACAGGTGAAGGCCGCGGCGGCAGACCTCGCGGCCGGCGTATCCCACGAGGTCGCCAACGCGCTCAGCGCGATCATCGGCTGGGCGCAGGTTTCGCGCGAGCGACCCGACAAGGCGCCGCCCGAAGAGGCCTTGGCGCTCATCGAGAAGAGCGCGCAGGTGGCGCGCGATGCGACCCAGGATCTGTTGCGGATGGTCCGGAGCGCCAATCACGAGCGATCGCGCACCGATCTGTCGTCGGTGATTCGAGACGCCATTCGCCTCCTTCGGCCGGAGGCCCAGCGCAAGCGTGTGCGTCTACGCGCCGAGGTGGAAGACTCGTGTTGGGTGGAAGCCAAGCGCTCACAGCTCTTTTCGATCGTTTGGAACCTGGCCCACAACGCCGTGCAGATGGTGTCCGCGGGGGGCACCGTCTCGATTCACGTTCGTCCGCACGGGACACTCGTCGAGCTCGAGGTCCGCGACGACGGACCCGGAATGTCCAAAGCCCAAAAGGCACGCGCGTTTGAGCCGTACTACACGACGCGAGCCGAAGGCACTGGATTGGGGCTGGCGATCGTTCGCGGCACCGTCGAGTCCTTGGGCGGACGGATTCGTCTCGACACATCGCCCGGAAAAGGCGCGAGATTCCGGATTCAGCTTCCCGAAGCAGGAACGACGCGAGAATCCGAGCTCGTTCCGAAAAAGACGCGCATCAGCCACGTGATGAAACCAGACCAGGCCGAGCAAGCCCACGTGCTGGTGGTCGAAGACGACGAGGGCGTCCGGGGGCTCATCGAGACTACCTTGGCGTTGAGCGGAGTCGCATCGACTTGCGTCGCGAGCGCAGAGGAAGCGCGCCGTAGCGAGGGGCCCTTCTCCGCCGCGTTGATCGACCTCACCCTGCCCGACGAGCGGGGCGACATTCTGCTCGGTCAGTTGCGCGCTCGAGGACTGGTCACACGCGCCGCCATCATGAGCGGCGCGCCCCCACCCGCCGATGCAGATCCCCACGGACAACCGCAGCGTTGGCTTCGCAAGCCGTTCGATCCCTCGGACCTGATGGTGACCATTCGCGAGCTCGTCGAGTCGAGCGAAACCACCCGAAACGCAGCGAGCTCCTGACTAGACCGAAAACCGCTTGGAAAGCGCCTTGATGTGCTCGGGCCCGGTGCCGCAGCACCCGCCCACCACCGAGGCGCCGGCTGCCACCCATCCTTCGGCCAGATCGGCATAGGCCTCGGCGGCCTCGGGGCTCGTTGCCGCCCAACCCAACCCTTCCTGCTCGGCCCCGGCGTTTGCGTATGCACCGATCGGCAGCCCTACGGACGCGATCGCATCGACGTAAGGCTGCATCTTCGTTGCAGCGATGCAGTTGACCAGCAGCCGCGCGATGCCCACCCGCGCCGCATCGCGCGCGATCTCACCCAGTCGTGCCGGCGTCAGCAGCTCGGCGAACGGCCCTGCGGTGAGCGACAACCATGCGGGCAGCCCGGTTCGGACGGCTTCCTCGGCGGCCGCCAGCGCTTCATCTCGGTTGGCAAACGTCTCGCACAAGAGGATATCGCAGCCGGCTTGCGCGAGCGCTTCGGCAATCTTCCGATGCTCGGACCGGGCCGCGGCGCCCGGGCTCAGGTCGGGCCGGTAGCAATCCTCGACAGGCGCCATGCTGCCGAGCACCTGGCAACCCGCAGGAATTGCCCTGCGCGCAATGTGAACCGCAGAGCGCAATGCCGCCTCCCAGCCATCGCCGCAGACGCGAGGCTGGGTGCGAAAGGTGTTGGCCGTGTGAAGCGTGGCCCCGGCCCGCGCATAGTCGGCGTGGATCTGCGCGAGCACCTCGGGGGCCCCGGTGATGGCGCGAGCGCTCCAGTCCGCACCGTCGAGAGCGACTCCCCGCAAGACGAGCTCGGTGCCGATCGCGCCGTCTAGAATTTCCGTGGCCATCTGCAGCGATACTCTAGCAACTGACCCCGTCGAGGGGAGCTGTTACGATGGCTCGGTGGACGCAAGAACGCAGACCTCGTTCATCGCGGCGCTCTTGTGCTTTGCGCTCGCGGCAAGCGTGTTGCTTCGCACCCATCGTCAGCGCGATCGCTGGCTTTTCGGTATCCTCGCAGTCAATACCGGGCTCTGGTACGTCAGCGCGTTCATGCTCGGGGTCGTGGGCCGCGTTCCGTATTGGGAGCGGTTCAACCTGATCTGCGGCGTGCTGCTTCCGCTTTCGGCGGTGCGTTTCTTCGGCGTGCTGATTCCCTCGGAAACCACGCTCTCACGGCTCCTTCGCCGTGCCTCGGCCGTGGCGGCCGTGGTGCTCCTCGGCGCGATGCTGACCCCTTTCTACGACCACGCCGTCGTGGTGGGCGGTCTCTTGCTCTACGTGACGGTCTTTCTGTCGCTCGCGCTCGGCTCTTTGTACAAGCATGGCTTCCGAACCGACTCGCGCATCGAAGGGGCACGCCTCCGGTACATCGCGCTGGTGGGTGGCTTCGGCGGGCTCTTCACGTTGATCGAGTACCTGCCCTATGCCGGCGTCGAAATCCCTCCTGTCGGTACGATCCTGATTTTGATCTTCCTATACGCGCTGTCCCAGTCGATTACCCGCTACCGGCTCATCGATCTCTACGAGCTTTCGGGACGTCTCGGCGTTCTCACCGTCCTCGCCTTCCTTTTGGCATTCATGCTCTGGCTGATGCGTCTCGTGTCGGGCGAGCAGCTGTTCCTGCACGTCGTGGTTTCCGCATTCGTGGTGCTGATCCTATTCGACCCGATCCGCACGAAGGTGCAGCAATCGATCTCTCAGGTGTTCTTCCACGAACGTTTCGAGCTCGAGCAGACGGTGCTCGCACTTCGTAGATCCGTGACCCACATCCTGGACCTCGACGAGCTCGGACGTGTGCTGATGGAAGGTCTCGACGTGTCCCCCCGCTTCACCCAGGGCGCCCTCTATCTCCTCGGACCTGACGCACGGGCCTTCCTTCTCAAAGACCACTTCGGCCCCAAGCCCCCGGAGCGTGTGGAGATGGCGCCGGCCAGGCCGCTCCTCGATCGACTCGCCAAGGCGGGAACGGCCGTCCTCGAGAACGCGGAGCGCGAGCTCGAGGAGAAAAGAGCGATCGGAGACGACCGCGAAGCAGAAACGGCCCACGACATCGCGGTCACCATGCGCGCGCTGCAGGCATCCGTGTGCCTCGGGCTCCGTGGCGAATCCGATCATCTGTACGGCTTTCTGACCGTTCGCGACGACCGATTGCGAGATGCGTTTTCAAAGGAAGAGGTGCAGCTTCTCGCAGGCCTCGGCAATCAGGTCGCGGTGACGGTGGAAAACTCGCAGCTTTACCTGCAACTCAAGGAGCGGGACCGCCTGGCTGCCCTCGGCGAGATGGCTGCGGGGCTCGCGCATGAAATCCGGAACCCCCTCGGCTCGATCAAGGCCAGCGCTCAGTATCTCTCGGAGACGTCCGAGCAATCCGACGATCGCAGCGAGTTTCTCGACATCATCGTCGACGAGGTCGATCGATTGGACCGGGTCGTGAGCTCCTTCCTCGACTACGCGCGGCCGAGCCAAGTCAACCCCGTGCCGATCGACGTGAGCGCCGCCGTGCAGCTGACCCTTCAGCTCCTACGTCCCGAATGCGACTCGGCCAACGTGGCTTTGCACGTCACGACAGATCCCGACCTCCCCAAGGTCCGCATCGACATCGAGCACCTTCGGCAGGTGTTGATCAACCTCGTGCAAAACGCGGTGCAAGCCATGATCGACGGAGGAGAGATCTACGTCGAAACCCGGACTCGGGATCGGATGCGTCCAGGTGATGGCCCGAGCCGTTGGGTCCAGATCAGCGTCCGCGACACCGGCCCGGGGATTGCTCCTGGTCTCCTGCCGAATCTCTTCGTCCCGTTCGTGACGACCAAGCAGCAAGGCACCGGGCTCGGATTGGCGATCTCTCAACGAATCGTGTCCGAGGCTGGCGGCCGCATCGACGTGCGAAGCCGTCAGGGGTTTGGAACGACGTTCGTCGTGTCACTCCCATCGGAATCGGAGCCCCTCGACGGCCTGGATACCGAGCCGCACCGGGATCACTCGCTTGGCTCGGAGGGGCCGTCGGTGCGCCTCGAGCCCGTCGAGCCGTGATTGACGGATACCGTCTCCATCCTGATGCGGTAGAGGCGGAGGTCGCGCCGCTCGAAGCTGTCTTCGGGCAACCCATTGTCGCGAAACAGCCTTTCAAACGCTTCGGTTGCTGAGCCGGCTGCGAGCGTGGCGCGGGGAAGCAGATAGCGCCAACGCGACGGCTGCTCGTATGCCACCCCATGCACCGGCTTGACCAGCGCATCGATGAGCGAGATCGCCCCTTCATCGAAGGTTCCGTCATCGAAGAGGAGCGCGACCTCCACATCGAGCTCGTCGAGCCGATCGCCGAGCGGCCCGCCCATCGTCTCGGAGCGCTCTTCCCATCGTTCTCGGGCTGCGAGTGAAGCGGTGATCAATCCTTCCGCGATCGACGCCGCACGCGCAGAGCGCCAGAGCCGTGGTCCTCGACCGCTGCTGAGCAAGACGAGCACCTCCACCGCCTGCGGCTTGGTCAGCGTCGGCGGAAAGTCCTCGAGCGCAGGCGGCGGGCTTCCTTCGAGCATGCTCCGCGCGGCACGGCCCAGCACCCGGTCGGCCATGACGACGGGCCATTTGGTGTCGTCGATGACGTAAAGCAGGCCCTCGGCCGTCAGAGCCTCGCCTCGAAACCCGCGCACCACGCCCCCGGCCGAAAAGCGTTCTCCGAGCGGCAGCTCCGGATCCCACGGCCCCCGGGGCGAGACCTCGACCCAAAGGCCCGAGAGCCCAGCATCTCGAAGCGCGGATCGCAGGCGAGCCGGATCGGTTCCCCGAACGGCTTCTCGTATCGCGGGATGGGCATCCACTGGGGTCCATTCCACCCCGCGCGGCGCAGGCGCCACGGCGACCACGTCCGTTTGCGGCAGCAACAGAGACGAAGGGGTCGGCCCTCCTGCGCTCCAAATCGACAGCGCGCCGAGGACACCGACCGCCGCCGCCAGCGCCGCCACGAGCCACACCCGCTTTGCCATCCCTACCCTCTATCGTAAGAACCGCCATGCCCCAAGGCCCCAAGCTCCGGGCGCGCCCGATGACAAAACCATTCCACGTGGTGTTGGTCGAGCCCGAGATCCCGCCCAACACCGGCGCCGTCGCCCGCACCTGCGGCGCAACCCAGTCGCCTCTTCATCTGGTCGGCCCGCTCGGGTTTCGCATCGACGAGCAGGCCGTCCGCCGGGCGGGGCTCGACTACTGGGACCTCGTCGAGATCCACCGACACGAATCGTTTGAGGCCTTCGAGAAAACCAACCCAGGGCGCCGAATTCATTTCTTTTCTGCCGGAGCTACGAAGTCCTATCTCGATGCGGGGTTCGCGCCCGGCGATGCCCTGGTCTTCGGACGAGAGTCGGTCGGCCTGCCGCCCGAGCTCCTCATCGGGCGGGGCCGCGTCTGGGGCATCCCCACGCTCGGGGCGGTCCGCAGCCTGAATCTGAGCAACGCCGTCGCCATCGTCCTCTACGAAGCGCTGCGTCAAAACCAAGTGCTGAGGGACACGTTTCTCGGTTGAGCGGCCCGCCTTGAATACCGGGCGCCAGGGTCGCGTCGCAGAGGCATGGCCCACTCACGCGCATGGTCCCTTCTCCCATTGGTGCTGCTCCTCGCCGGCTGCCCGGTATACGGGCCGGACCCGGTGCAGCGAGAGGTGTTGGTGTCCTGCCAACACGACGGCGACTGCCCCTCCGAGTCCTTCTGCGATTCGACGACAAATGGTTGTGTGGCCTACGATTTTGGGATCTGCCTCACCCACGGTGATTGCCCGGTCGGAAGCTACTGCGACCTGTCCGTTGGCGGCTGCTACATCCCGGCGATTGCCGAATGCAACGCCGACGGCGACTGCGGGTCGGGCTTCGAGTGCGACTTCCGCAATAGCTGTCGGCCGGAGACCCAAGGCGACTGCCTCGCCGATACCGACTGCAACCCGGGTCGGATCTGCGTCGAGAATCTCTGCACGCCCATCGAAGAAACCTGCCAGTTCGACTTCCAGTGCGCGGCCGGCTTCACCTGCGCAAACAACCGCTGCCGACTGCTCTGCGGCCCGGAGACGAAGTGCCCGACTGGAACGGCATGCCAGAGCTCGCTGTGCCAACCGGTGGTCGGCGAGTGCATCGACAGTAGCGACTGCCCGGACCTGACCACCCATTGCGTGGAGGGTGTGTGCCTCAGGCGCTGCGACGCGGGCTGTGACGCCAGCATCGAGATCTGCGGGCCGCAGGGATTTTGCCGTCCGCGGACCAGCCCCGACCCCGATGCTCCCATGCCCTTCTGCCGCACGGACCAAGACTGCGACGGAACGGTTTGCGTCGAGGGCGTCTGCCGCACCGCGTGCGACATCACTGCACCCGAGCCAGACGACATTTGTGCCTCTCATGACGGCCAGGTTCCGCTGTGCGGCCCGGACAACCTCTGTTACGCACAAAGCGAGCTGCTCAGCGACTGCCGCGTCCAGGCGGACTGCCCCGAGGGCCAAAGCTGCGTGAACGGCAGCTGCCGCTAGCGTAGACCGAGTGCACCTTGAAATGATTCGAGGGCGGATCAGCTCGGGGTGTGCCCGGTCTAGGCCGCTTGGTAGCGTAGCCGCCGGACGTCCCGAAGGATTCGATCGATCGAATACTGAGGCTCGTAGCCGAGCTCCGTGCGGGCGCGTGAGTCGTCGACCATGCAGACGTAGCGCAGATGGTCGAGCTCCTCGGAAGGAAAGGAGCTCAACCGAAGCTTCCAAAGCTGGTCGAGGGCGGCGCGGGCGACAAACGAGGGCACCACACGCGGACGCCCACCGGCCTTTCGCAGCAAATGGGAAAGCGGCATTTCGCCGGGGCCGCGGATGTTGTAGATGCCGCGGACACCGGGCCGAAGCGCGAGCCCGATGGCTCGTACGACGTCCTTTTCGTGGACGACCTGGATCATCGGATCGAATCCCATCACCATGATGGGGCGTTCGAGGCGTAGATAGTTGCTCGCGGCATTGTGAACCCGGCCCACGATGTGGCACGGCCGCAGCACGACCGTTTCGGTCCCGGGATGTTTCCAGAAGAAGCCTTGTGCGAGCATGTCGAGCTCGACCAGGTCACGCATCGCCCCGAAGTGCTGTGCGCCGAGAAGCGGCGCCTCTTCTGTGAGGAACTGCGGATTGTTCGGTTGCGGCCCGTACACGTTGGCCCCCGACAGGACCACGAGCTTCGGGACCTCGTATTGCGACATGTAGTCGAGCAGCTTCTGAAAGCCGACGATGTTCCAGGAATGGCGCTCGCGCTCGCTGCGCCGGGGGTCGTGAAGCACGCCGAGATGCACGACTGCGGCGATGTTCCGGGTCCGGAAGATGTCCTTCATCTTCTTTCGGCGCATGTCGATCTGGTGATGCTCGATGTCCTTGGGCCGGTCGAAAAACGGACGCCGGTCGACTCCGACGACCCGCTCCGTCCTGTGAAGCTCGCGTGCGAGCAGCTTGCCGAGCCGTCCGCAGATTCCGGTCACTAGGATGGCGCCCTCCGTGGCGGGACGCGGACGCTTCCCCATCGTAGGCTCGGGCCGCGCGGTTTGCGGCTGCGGCTGGCCGTGGCCGAACACGCCTCGGGCCACCGGCACCCGCCCCGAAGGGCGTTCCTCTCGCGGCTCGGGTGCGCGTGCGCTTGGTTTTCGATGATTGGTGGGTTCGGGGTTCGCCATGGGACTGAAAACGTCGTGAGTCAGATGAACACGCCCTTTCGTTCGCGCAGGCCGCGGTTCACCATGCTTTGAATCGTGCTCTTCACCAGCCACACCTTGTCTTCGATGGCCGAGTCGTCATCGTCCGGATCCCCTTCGAAGTAGAAGGGCTCACCGAAGTAGAGGCGATACTTCGTAGGCAGAGGGGCGATCATTCCGAAGAACACCTGTGGCATCACGGGAAAGGCTGGCATGCGGAGCAGTCGGGCCAGTGGCTTGAAGTCCGCAATCGACGGGTACTGCTCCTCGCCCCCGATGACGGCAACCGGGACGATCGGTGTCGTCGTCTCGAGCGCGAGGCGGACGAAGCCGAGCCCAAAGTCGGTGAGCTGGTAGCGCTGATCGAAGGTCTTGCTGATGCCCCTCGCGCCCTCTGGAAAGACGATCAGGCATTCCTCCTGGCGAAGGAGCCGGCGGGCGTTCTCGGGTGACCCGACGACCTGACCGAGCTTGGGATACAACGTGGAGATGAAGGGAAGCTCTGCCGTCCAGGTCTCGACCATGCTGCGGGGAAAGCGGGGCGGCGTCGCATCGAGCATCAGCGCGCTGGCGATGAGCACCGCATCGAAGGGGAGTTGGCCGGAATGGTTGGCGACGATCAGCACCCGGCCGGCCGGGATGCGGTCGATGCCGTACACCTGGGTTCGGAAGTACCGCCGGTGGAGCAGAGCCGCCAGGGCCAGCGCGTAGCGGCTCGTCTCGGGATCGAAGCCAAAGGGGTCGTGACCCACCTCGTTCGGGTGGGTCTTGATGCCCGCGATGCGGGCGTCGAGGTCCTGACCGACCACCTCCTCGGCAAGCCGCACGACGCGGTCCCCGACCGACCGAATTGCCTGCCGAAGGGGAGACTCCCCCAAGAACCGCGCTCGCCGCCACCCGGCGAATGGCACGATGGACCCCCGCTGCGCCACCATGGGCTCATCGTGTCGATAGAAGCCGCAGGCGTCAATCGGAAATGGCGCGACGAGCTTGCGACGTTGCGGCTTCACGCAAGGGGTTGGACAGGTCATGCTTTGCGCGTGAATAACTTCGACATCGATCGAATCGGCGGCTCGAGCGGCCTGAAAGCGCTGGAGGAAATGGTCATCCGCGCGGGCGATGCTGCAATGCAGCGTTTCCGTGAAGGCGTCATCCCGGACAAGAAGCCGGATCGAAGCCCGGTGACCGCGGCCGATCGCGAGGTCGAGCGGACGATCCGCGACTACGTGCTCTCCGAGTATCCGCATGCCGAGTTTTTCGGTGAGGAGACGGGGACTCATGGGAATAATCCCGACCTCCGGTTCGTTGTGGATCCAATCGATGGAACGCGGGCGTTCGTGCGCGGCTTGCCGACGTGGTCGGTGTTGCTCGGCATCGAAGCGGCCGGTGTCCCGGTCGTGGGCATTGCCTACATGCCCGCCTGCGGCGACTTCTTTTCCGCGGTCCAAGGTCACGGCGCCACCCACAATGGACGGCGCGTGCGCGTGTCGAAGGTCGGGCCTCTAGCGGACGCAACCGTCACCCACGGCTGCCTCCAGCAGTTCACCGAGAGCGGGTTGGCGGCGGCTTTGGTGCGGCTCGCCGACACGACCGACTCCGCACGAGGCTTCCCCGATTTCGATGGATACCGGCAGGTGCTCCTCGGCCGCTCCGACGCAATGGTCGACCCCGGAGTGAAGCCCTACGACATTTGCGCAGCTGCGGTGCTGATCCGGGAAGCCGGCGGAAGGCTCACCTCGATCGAGGGCGAAGAGACGATCTACGGCGGCAGCGCCATCGCGAGCAATGGCGTCATTCACGACGAATTGGTCGCGGCTCTGCGCGCAACTCCTCAAAAATAGGCGGACAAAGCGGCCGAGCGATGTAAACGGCTTGCGTTTTTGGGCGTCTTGCGGAAGGTTCCCCCGCCCGAAGCGGAGGAGAGAAGTATGACGAAACCAGTACGGCGAGCAGGTGTGATCGGAGCGGGTGTCATGGGCAGCGGCATCATGGCGCACTTTGCCAACGCCGGGGTCGACGTGGTGATGCTCGACATCGTTCCGCCGGGGCTGAGCGAGGCAGAAAGGAAGAACCCGGCGAAGCGAAACCAGTTCGCCGCGGGGGGTCTGCAGGGCGCGCTGAAGGCAAGGCCCGCCGCCTTCTTCCACCCCGTCCATGCCAATCGCGTCTCCATCGGAAATCTCGAAGACGACATCGAGCTACTCAAGGGCTGTGATCTCGTCATCGAAGCGATCATCGAAAACATCGACATCAAGCGCAGCTTGTTCGACAAGCTCGAAAAGACGCTCGACGAAGGCACGGTGGTCGCGTCGAACACCTCGGGTCTCCGGATCGCCGACATGCTTCAGGGCCGGGGTGAGTCGTTTCGCAAGAACTTCCTCGTCATGCACTTCTTCAACCCCGTCCGCTACATGAAGCTCCTCGAGCTCGTGGCTGGCGAGGAAACC
The DNA here is from genome assembly GCA_001303415.1 of Myxococcales bacterium SG8_38. GTDB lineage: Bacteria > Myxococcota_A > Polyangia > Polyangiales > Houyiibacteriaceae > SG8-38. Next base: position 6,863 of record LJTN01000028.1, on the reverse strand, counting down.
GACCCGGCCGTGATGGAGCGGATGAAGATTTTCGGTGAAGATCAACTCGGCAAGGGCATCGTCATCGGCAAGGACACGCCGAACTTCGTTGGCAACCGCATCGGTTGCTACTCGATGTCCCTCACCATGAGCGAGATGCTCGAGGCGGGGCTGACTCCCGAGGATGTCGATGCAATCACCGGACCGCCCATGGGCCACCCCAAGAGCGCCAGCTTCCGCACCGCCGACATGGTGGGGCTCGATACGTTCAAGCACGTTTCTGACAACTGCTATGCCGCGTTACCGGACGACCCGGAGCGGGAGGTGTTCAAGCTCCCCGAGTTCGTCGACGTGATGGTCGAGCGGAAGCTCCTCGGCAACAAGACCAAGGGGGGCTTCTACAAGAAGACCAAAGATGGCATCGAGACCTTCGATCCCGTCGAGCTCGAGTACCGGTCCAAGTCAGGCGACGAAGACATCAAGAAATTCTGCAAGAGCCTCAAAGGGTCGCCTGCGGAGCGGGTGAAGGCGCTGGTCGAGAATCAGGGACCGGCCGGCAGGTTCGCATGGAACGTCTTGTCCCGCACGCTCGCCTACTCGGCTAGCAAAATCGGCGAAATCGCAGACGAAGTCGAAGCGATCGATAACGCCATGAAGTGGGGCTACAATTGGGATCTCGGCCCGTTTCAGACGTGGGATGCCATCGGCTTCAAGGCTGCCTACGACCGCATGAAGGCGGACGGCCTGTCGCTGCCGGCCTCCATCGATCGGATGGTCAAATCGGGCGCGCAGAGCTTCTATACGGACGACGGCCGCGTCTTCAACGTGCTCAAGGGCGAGTACGAGCCGCGTGACATCGACCCGCGCAACGCGGGCCTTACGGTCATGCGGCGAGACGACGCTCCGGTCTTCAGCAACCGCGGCGCCGAAGCATGGGACCTCGGCGACGGCGTCCTCGGACTCACCTTCACCACCAAAGCCAACAGCATCGACGACAACATCGTGGAAGCCCTCGGCAAAGCGATCGACCTCGCGGAGCGGGAGTTTCGGGGGCTTCTCATCTACAACCAGGGCGATCACTTCTGCGTGGGCGCAAACCTCTTTGCCGTGGTGATGGCGGCACAGCAGAAGGCGTGGGACCAGCTTCGGGACACCGTGAGCGGCTTGCAGAGCGCGGTGCAGCGCATGAAGTACTCGACGATCCCGGTCGTCGCGGCGCCTTTTGGAATGACCGTCGGCGGCGGCTTCGAGGTCTGCATGGGCGCGGACGCCGTCCAGGCAGCGGCGGAGACCTACGTTGGGCTCGTCGAGGTGGGCGTCGGGCTGCTTCCGGGCGGTGCGGGCAACATGAACATGCTTTGGCGTGCGCTCGAAGGTGTTCCGGATGGCACGGACGTCGATACGCTCCCGTTCGTGTCGCGCACCTTCCAGAACATCGCCATGGCGCGTGTCGCGACGGGTGCGGGCGAGGCCAGAGAGTTCGGCTACTTCCGGAAGACCGACGGGATCTCGCTCGACAAGGCACGGCTTCTGACGGAAGCCAAGGCCCGCGTGGTCGGAATGGCCGAGGCGGGCTACCACCCGCCGCCGCGGCGCGCGTACCGGCTGCCCGGCGAGAGCGGCATTGCGACGCTCGACATGATGATCGACACGCTGCTGGCCGGTGGATATGCCAGCGAGCACGATGCGCTCATCGCGCGCAAGATCGCCAACGTGCTTTGCGGGGGTCCCTCGGGCAATGCGCGCGAGGTCACTGAAGAGCAGATGCTCGAGCTCGAGCGCGAGGCCTTCATCAGCCTCTGCGGAGAGCCGAAGAGCCAGGAGCGCATGCAGCACATGCTGACCACCAACAAGCCACTGAGAAACTAAGCCAACCCGGAACGCACGAGCCAAGAAGGAATCAGGAGTTAGAACATGGGCAAGATCGTCGTCGTAGATGCGGTTCGAAGCGCCGTGGGGCGCGCGAAAAAGGGCTCGCTCGCCAACCGGCGCCCCGATGAGCTGGCTGGGGAGGTCGTGCGGGGTTTGCTGGCGCGCAACCCACAGGTGAAGCCGGAAATGGTGGAGGACTTCGTGCTCGGCTGTGCCTTCCCGGAAGGTGAGCAGGGCATGAACGTGGCGCGCATGGTCGGGATGTTGGGCGGGTTGCCGGAAGAGACCTCCGCGATGACCATCAATCGCTTTTGCTCGAGCGGCCTGCAAGCCATCGCGATCGCGGCCGGCTCGATCAAGGCGGGGTACAACGACATCGTCATCGCGGGTGGAGTCGAGTCGATGACGATGGTGCCGATGACGGGCAACAAGCTGAGCGCTTCGCCCGAGGTGATGGAGCAGTATCCGGAGGCCTACACTCCGATGGGCATCACGGCAGAAAACGTTGCAAAGAAGTTCAACGTGAGCCGCGAAGAGCAGGATGCGTTTGCGGTACGGAGCCACGAGCGGGCAATCGCGGCGATCGAGAAGGGAACCTTCGAAGAGGAGATCGTGCCGGTGCACGGGATCCGCTACGACGCGAACGGGCAGCGCCAGATGTTCGAGTTCAAGGTCGATGAGATGCCGCGGCCTGGCACGACCATGGAGGGCTTGGCCCAGCTGCGGCCGGTGTTCGCCGTCAACGGCAGCGTCACGGCGGGCAACTCGTCGCCGCTCTCCGACGGGGCCGCGGCGGCCATCGTCATGAAGAAGAAAAAGGCCGAGCAGTTGGGCCTCGAGCCGCTAGCCATCTTCAAGTCATTTGCCACGGCTGGCGTCGATCCGTCGATCATGGGGATCGGGCCCATCCCCGCCGTTCGCAAGCTCTTGAAGAAGAACGACCTCAAGATCGATGACATCGACATCATCGAGCTGAACGAGGCGTTCGGCAGCCAGGCGGTCTACGTGCAAAAGGAGCTCGGCATCCCCGACGAGAAGCTGAACCTGAACGGTGGCGCCATCGCGCTAGGCCATCCGCTCGGCTGCACCGGCGCGAAGCTGACGGCGACGGCTCTGTACGAGCTCAAGCGCCGCGGCGGCAAGCGCGCCATCGTCACCATGTGTATCGGAGGCGGCATGGGCGCCGCCGGCCTCTTCGAAGCCCTCGACTAGGGGCGCCGCCTCTCGCGAAAACGCCGCTACCAAGTCCCTGTGTTCTGCATGGAAGCCCAAGGCTCGCTTGGCTCGAGGGCGTCGCCTTTTTGCAGGAGCTCGATCGAGATGCCATCCGGCGAGCGGATGAATGCCATGCGGCCGTCCCTCGGTGGACGGTTGATGGTGACGCCCGCGTCCATGAGTCGCTGGCAGAGCTCGTAGATGTCGTCGGTCTCGAATGCGAGGTGACCGAAATTCCTCCCCCCGGTGTACTGTTCTGGGTCCCAGTTGTAGGTGAGCTCGATCAAAGGAGACGCCTCGTTTTCGGCGCGTCGGCGATCCTCCGGCGCGGCGAGGAACACCAGTGTATACCGTCCACCCTCGCTGTCGCGCCTCCGCGTCTCGACCAGTCCCAACTTGTTGCAATAGAAATCGAGCGACTCGTCGAGGTCACTCACACGGATCATGGTGTGGAGATAGCGCATGGTCGTATATAGCATTCGGTATTTCAGAGGGACTGGGGCCCGAAGATCGAGGCTCGGGGTTCGCGGATCGGGGGCGCTGGAACGCGCTGGCGCTGGCGGTGACGCTGCTTCAGACTGCGCGCGATGGCCAAGGAATACGAAGCAATCGTCATCGGGGGCGGCCCCGGTGGCTACGTCGCTGCCATTCGGCTGGGACAGCTCGGCGTGAAGACCCTGTGCGTCGAGAAGGAATACATGGGTGGCGTGTGTCTCAACTGGGGATGTATTCCCTCCAAGGCGCTCATCGCTGCGGCCAACTTGGCGCACAAGGTCCGTCATGCGGAGCACATGGGCATCATGATCAAGGGACTCGAGGTCGACGTACCCAAGATGCAGGAGTGGAAGGAAGGCATCGTCAAGAAGCTCACGAGCGGCGTGCGGAGCTTGGTCAAGGGCAACAAGGGCGACATCGTGATGGGGACCGCGAGGCTCACCGGGCCGAACACCGTCGAAGTCACAGACGCAGAGGGAAAGAAGGAAACCTACAAAGCCAACAAGGGCATCATCGTCGCGACCGGCGCAAAGATGATCCAGATTCCCGGTTTCGAGCCAGACGGCAAGGTTGTGATCACCGCGCGCGAAGCGGTGAGCCTGCAGAGCGCACCCGAGAGCATGGTGATCATCGGCGGCGGGTACATCGGGCTCGAGCTCGGCATGGTCTATCAGAAGCTAGGCACCAAGATCACAGTCGTGGAGCTGATGGACCGCATTCTGCCCGGCAGCGACCCGGACCTCGTCCGCGTGGTTCAAAAGCGTCTCGAAAAAGACGGGGCCGAGCTCTACGTGAATAGCAAGGCCACCAAGCTCGACAAGAGCGGCGAAAGGGCCCGAGTCACCATCGAGACCGAAGGCAAAGAACAGGTCGTGGAGGCCGACAAGGTTCTGGTCGCGGTGGGCTTCAAGCCGAGCTCGAAGGACATCGGCCTCGAAGAGGTAGGCGTCGCGCTCGACGACCGCGGCCACGTCGTGGTGGACGACCAAATGCGTACCAACGTTTCCTCGATTTTCGCCATCGGCGACGTCAGCGGCATGCCTTATCTCGCGCACAAGGCGTCCAAGGAAGGCGAAATCGCCGCAGAGGTGATCGCCGGGCACAAGTCGGCCCGTGACTACCGGGGCATGCCTGCGGTAGTCTTCACGGATCCCGAGATCGCGACGGTGGGCCTGACCGAAACCGAGGCCAAATCGCAGGGCAAGAAGGTGAAGATCGGAAAGTTTCCCTTCTCCGCATCGGGACGCGCGATGGCCGTGAGTGAGACCGACGGATTCATCAAAGTGCTCATCGACGAGGAGGACAATCAGCTGCTCGGCGTCGCCATCGTCGGCCCGGAGGCAAGCGACTTGATCAGCGAGTCGGCGCTGGCGCTCGAGATGTGCGCATTTGCCGAGGACGTGGCCCTCACCATCCATCCGCACCCCACACTCGGCGAAGGCGTGATGGAAGCATTCAAGAACGCCTTGGGTGAGGCGATCCACATCATGAATCGTTGAGGTCGACCGTGCTCTTTTGCCGCCTCGGGACCGTCGAATACGCCGAAGCGCATCGTCTGCAACGAGAGATCTTGGCCAAGCGGATTGCCGGCGAGGTCGGCGATTGCGTGCTCCTGCTCGAGCACCCCCCCGTGCTGACACTGGGACGCGCTGCCAAACGGGAGCACGTCCTCGCATCGCGAGAGATGCTCGATGCGCGCGGCGTTTCCGTGCATGAAGTCGGACGGGGCGGCGACGTGACCTATCACGGCCCCGGACAGCTCGTCGCGTATCCCATCATCGACCTCAAGCCCGACCGGCAGGACGTCCGAAAGTACGTCTGGTCGCTCGAGGAGACGATGATCCAGGCTTGCGTGGACTTCGGCTTGTCGGCTGCCCGCATCGCAGGCTTGAATGGCGCTTGGATCGGCGACCGCAAAGTGGGCGCGGTCGGTGTCCGAATCAGCAGGTGGGTCACGATGCACGGGTTCGCGCTCAACGTCGAGAGCGACCTCGATCACTTTGCGCTCATCGTGCCCTGCGGCATACGAGACAAAGAAGTCACGTCGATTTCCAAGGAGCTCGGCCGCAGAGTCGGGGTGGCGGAATTAATGGAGCCGGTGGCTCGGCACTTCGCCCACGTCTACGAGACGGACGTCGAATGGCGCGACGGCCCGCCCGAAGAGATCAGCGCCGAAGAAACAGCTTGATCGCGCTCTGCCCCATCGCGGTCGTGCCGGCCCCCGCAATCCCCGCGGAAACGATGGTGCCAGCGCCGGGCACGAGCTTGGCGACGGTCCGCGCCGTGAAGCGCAAGCCCACTCCGAGGCCGCCCACGAGCCCAAGGCTACCTATCCATTGGGCGACGGTCTTGGGGTCCCAGGCGCGCCCGCTCAGGTAAGCCAGGGCGCTGACCATCATCGCTTGCACCGAACCGAGCAGAATCAGGTCCGAAAAAGGAATGGGCGTGAGCCCCACCGTCACAGAAACTGCAGTGCAGGCCTGGACGATTTCATCGGCGATGCGAAGCCGCGCTTCTCGTGCGCGGGTGAGCGCACGGGCGGCCTCCAGTCTCGCCTCTTCGGGCAATGCCAGCACGATTGCTTCGGATAGCGCCTCCAGGCCGTGACCGCTGATTGCGGATACTGCCCGCGGCGGGTCCGCGGCCAGCCTGCGATCGCGAAGCTTGGCCTCCAGCTCGCTTCGTGCGGCGTCGATGTCGGTCTCGCCGCGGCCGATCAGATCGGCGTGGGTGAGCAATGGAAAGACCCGCAGCGGCTCGGGGCCCTCCGGCAGATCGCGAAGCAAGCTCTTGGCCCGCTCTACGATTTGCATCGCATCGTCCACGTGGACGGGCTCGAAGGTGAGGAACACCAGGTCCGGCGCTCTCTTTTCGAGAGCCGCCTTCCATTGCGAACGCGCCGCGTCATCTTCGACGTCGATCTCGAGCCATCGAATGATCGCCCCTTCGTGCTCGATGCGCACCCATTGTCCGTGCTCTGCGCGTAGCGGCTCGGCATCGGCCTGCCGCTCGATCAACGAACGCAAGAGGCTCGAGCGTCCGCTTCCGGCGCGGCCCAGTGCGGCAATCCGCGGAGCACGGCGCTGATAGAGCAACGAACGAAGCCCCGCCAAATCATTCTTGATGCCAGACACGAGCGGCACTTGGTCCAAAACCCTGACGAGCTGGTCCAACGCCACTTCACTCGGTCGCCTCGCCACGGCTCAATTCATTCGGGGTCCCGTCTATTCGCGCAACCCGACTCATGTTAGCGTCGCCGCGGGGGACCTCGTGGGAGCAGACTGGCTGACCGCATTGAAGGA
>LJTN01000027.1 GCA_001303415.1 Myxococcales bacterium SG8_38 | reverse complement strand
TGCAAGCACGAAAACCTGGGGCGCCCCACACCGAATTGAATGCGAACTCGGTTGCGCCGTCGCCGTCTCAGCCGGACCAGACTCGACCTTCGACACCGGCGATGGCTTCGAGTGTCCATAGGTCGGGAAGGCGTTGAAGCCTTTGTTCCACTGTAAGTCGTCGAAGCGAATAGCACGGCAGAAGCGGTAGGCATCTGACGCCACGACGACGACCCGACTACGCTGGGCTTCTTTCAGCCGGTCGAGCAATAGGGTAGTCAACAAGAAATGACCCAGATGATTGACTGCGAACATCTGTACCCATGGGCTGCGATCGCGCAGACGTACTATCTCCACACCCAAGACCGCCGCGTCTTCTTCGAAAAAGGCGAGTACTGTGTTCCACTAATCCCGTGAGTGCGCAAAACCGAACACTTTCGCGCTCTACGGCACAGTCGCCGAATTCACGAAGCCCCGGTGTCTACCAGCGCGGGTAAGGCCGGCTCAGCGTTCTGGTTCACCAAGTGAGCGGCGTGAGGGCTTAATTAACGCTGGTCGGATGGGGGCCACTCTTTCTTGGACACCACCTTATAGAGTCGCCATGCCCCTGCTTCGCGAATGAGACTGAGCCCAAGCCTATCGCGCTGCTCGTACAACGGGTCGCGGTGCTTCGGATGAACGATGATGTAGTCGTAGTATCGACCGTGCTTTTCCATGCTGAAAGTCCGCAAGTTGAACCAGTTCGGGTAGGGCGGAATCCGGTCGTTCCTGAAGACCAATGGCGAATTTGGATGGTTGAAGAGGTGAGGATCGTAGCTGGACGTGAGCGCGGCCGCGTAACCATGGAGCTGACCGAGCGTTCGCTCGCGGGTCCCCGGGTAGGAATTGTCCAGGTCGAGTGGCATGAACGTGCTCTGCGGCTTCATGTCCGCGACGATGTCGAGATACGGCTCCACGTGCTCTCCGTAAGCACTGAATTGCCTCGCCACTTCGACGTGCAGAGCGAAAGCGCAGAGGATCCCGGGAGCGAGAAGCCAGCGACGCCAGCCATCCAAGAGAGGGCGCGGGATCAAGAGAATGCCGATCAGTGCATAGGTCGCGAAGCGGGGATAGGTCCACCAATGCCCGACTACGCCCCAAACGGAAAACGGCAAGGCCAGGTACAACCCAAGCGTGACGAGAAGAAACAAAGAAGCGCGACGATCGCCCTCGACACGAGTACGTTTCTGTTCGACCAGCCCGAAGAGAACTGGCCCCAATACGAGCATCAAGAACGCCGCCGCCGTCAGAGCCGCACCGGGCATTTCGGGCAGATTGTCGAGCGTGTACCGGAAGAAGCTAGAGATTTTCTCCGCGACCGAGGGGTATTTCACGTGCAGGCCGGCTCCCACCGCTCCTTCGCCGGCGGACCTCCTGAGAAGCCACGGTGCCACCCCGATGAAACACCCCAGCAAGGCAATGAAGCTTCGCCCAATCGCTGGCAGGATCGGGCGCTGTGCGATTCCGAATGCCAGTCCCACGCTGAGGGAGAGCGCCACGGCGTGAACGTGGGTCAAAGCGATCAAAACGCCGACAGGGATCAGCTTTAGGGCCTTTCGGCCACTCTGAATCTCCGCGATGTTGGCGATCAGGTAGAGTGCTAAGGCCATTCCAAGTTGAAAGGTCGTCCACCCCCAGTACAGGTTGGTGTCCCAGGCCAATAGAAATGCCCACAGCCCAAGGCGTGGACTGCGATCCAAGCTCACCAAGAGTCGCATGACCGATATCGGCAGCAACACAATCACGAGGCCGACGCTGGCTTTGGCGGCAAAGAGCGCGCCACCCAACTGCTCCATTAGCGAGATGAATGCATACATCGTCCAGTACGGAATCGGAAACCAGGTCACGCGGTAGTAATCCGTCAGGACGCCATTCCCGAATGCCACATCATCCAGAAGCCCAGCGGCCCCGATGTTGCTGCCCATGTCGACTAGCGGAAGAATCGGCGTGACCCAGAGCGGTACGAGGGCACTCACGCACAGCGCAGCCGTCCACCACCGAAGCCACACGTCGTCGCGAAACATCCGCACGGTCGGAGTATTCAGCCACCATCCCGCAAACCGATGAACCATTGAAAGCACCGTCATCTCGCTCGCCATAAAGGCCGGCCAGCCATAGGACACCTGAGCCGATCAGGCAACAATGCACCGAGGCTGCTCGCCACACACCTCTCCTGTTGCATTTCGACCCGGAATTGAGGTAGGTGGCCTCGCGGTGGGTATCGATGGAGGCATTTCCCAGACTGAAGCGATTCGGGACTGCATACACCGAATATGAAGCGTTTGTGTTGCAGCGCGCTGGTTCGTTAGTCCGGAAACTGTGGAGCCGGGGGGATGTGCAGTTCGCTACATACGTTTCGCTGTTGGTCGGATCCATGATTATCCTTCGGCCGCTCTTCAGCTACTGGGTGCCGAGGGCGACTTACTGGCAACCGTTCATCACCTGGCAGATGGTCCTCGACGATTGGGCGGCGGTGCGAAGAGCGACCCGCGAACTGCGGCCCGCGGCACCTACGTTTCTGTTCCTGCTCGTTCCCACAGGACTCCACCTCTTGCGCAGCGAGCGACTAACCTGGGAACACTTTGAAGGATACCGCGCGCTTCGGTGGGTGATCATGGCACTCATCGCCTGTTTCGTGTGGGCCGGCACCACCTTTGACTACAACATGTACCTAGACCAGGGGCACTTCCTCGACCGCGCGCTCCTGCTGATCTTCGGCGTTCTTTCGTGGCGTTCGCCGCTCTTCGTTCCTTTCTTCACCAAGATGGCGATCGTCATGATGCGGGAGTGGAGCTTTCCCATGTTTCACGACGATTTCGACTGGCGCGCTATCACAGGCGTGCTCGTTTTGTTCTCGGGATTCGTGTGGCTTTCGTTCCTGCGCGGCATGCGCACCGTGCACTTCATTTTCGGTGCGATCTGCTTGATCGGCTCGTATTACTACTACGCGGGCAAAGCGAAGGTGATGTTCGGACCGGACCAGGCTTGGCTCTGGGAAAATGAGCTCTCCAATCTCTTCGTGAACTCGTGGATACACGGATGGGTGGGGTTCATCCCCAAAGACACTGTGGTCTGGCTCGCGAACGCCCTGCATTGGTTCGACGTTCCCTTTCAACTGCTCACCGTGATCATCGAGCTGGGTTTTCTGCTGGTGTTCGTGCACCCAATTCTAACGCGCGTGTGGCTGTTCTTGGCCGCGGCGCTTCACTGCGGCATTTTCGCAATGACGGGAATCCTTTTCTGGAAGTGGATTGTCGCCGATGCGATGTTGCTTTGGTTTGTCAGCAAGGGCGGACGCAAAATATGGGACGAAGCGTTCCGCCACAGAGCCGTTCAGGTCTTCGGTGTGCTCGTCATCATGCTGTCCCCAAACTGGGGCTATTTCCGCCCTCAAATCGGGGTTGCTTGGTGGGATACGCCCTACAATGAAAGCTACAACATCTATGTCACCGGTGTCAGCGGCAAGCAGTACTTGATGGCCGCCAAGCAGTTCGCGCCGTTAGACACCCGCCTCATTCAAGAGGACATGCACTACCTAAGCACCGAGCCCCATCTCACGGGCGTTTACGGTACCGGTTACAGCTACCCGCTCTACAAAGAGCTCTACGAGCTCGATAGTGCCGATGACGCTACCAAGCTGCGGCAGAAGCGCGGGCGCAATGGCTACAACAAGGCGGAGGCCGCCGTCTTCGGTGATTTCGTCCGCCAGTTCCTACACAACACCAACAAGGCGGGCGGAAAGAAGCACCAATGGCTGGGCTGGGTCGGCAAACCCGAACACTTGATGACGTGGCCGGTGTGGACCGACTACGACTATCAGGAACCCGTGGTTCATCTCGAAGTGTGGCGAGAGGCTACGTATTTCGACCGGAAAGACATACTGAGTTGGGGGGAGACAAAACTGTTCGAGACCTCAATCGACCACCCCGGCTACGAGAATCCAAACCCGAAGACAAACGTGAGCTTTCGGGCACCGGCGCCGACCAGGCCTACCGGTCGCGTGCTTCTGCGAGACTGAGTCTCCCCAGCCCCTCTACCAACCCGCGACAGTTAAGCACCGAGCGAGTAACGCCGGCCGCGTGCGTGGCCTCGGGGGGTCTTCGATTCGGCGTGCCACGGCCAGCAAGGATGTCCCGAGCCCCGGCAACGGCGTGTGAGGCGGCGTTCGATCGCGAGCGTGTGATATGCGACCTGACTGATCAGCGCCGGCGTCCACATGGCTCGATGCTGGCCGGCCCGGCGCTCCGCCCCCTGCCGACTACCCTTGAGCCGATCCCATGCTGCCGCGGCCGACTTCGAGCACTCGGCTCAAAGTCGAAACGTGTTTACGAAGAACGTCGAGAAGCAACTCGCGACGAGCCCGGGACCAGTAGTGGCTGGGCTCGGTAACGAAGCGATGGTCGAACTCGACCTCGTCGAAGAACGAATCGATCGACTCAGCAGGCTCGAAATCGAACCAACGACCATTATCGGCAGTGAAATCGCAGCTAGCGCAGGAAAGCTCGGGCCCTCCGACGGAATCTGAGCAACGTGGGCAAAGAATCACCGAGGTTTTCTAGCAGATACAACCAGCGAGGAAAGTCCCTCCGTTCAACTGTGCTAGACCTCCGCCATGTCTGACGTCTTGAGGAATGCTTCGGTCATGGTCACCGGCGGATGCGGGTTCATCGGCTCCCATTTGGTGCATGCCTTGGCCGCGCGTGGCGCAAAGCGCATCGTCGTGGTGGACTCACTTCGGTACGGAAAGCCTGAGAACTTGGGCGCATTGGCGGAACAGGTGGAGGTGGTTCAGCACACACTCGGAGAGAGTCCGCCTGACGCGCTGAAGCCGGCCCTAGAGGGGATGACCCACCTCTTTCACCTAGCGGCGGAGAAGCACAACCAGTCGAAGGACAGCCCGGCCCGTGTGTTCCAGAGCAATATTGTCGGCACGCATACGCTATTCGAAAAGGCGGTAGAGGCTGGTGTGAAGAAGATCGTGTTCACGTCTTCCCTCTACGCCTACGGGAGGATCACGGGAGCACCGTTCGTGGAGAGCGAGGTGCCGCAACCCCGCACGGTGTACGGCATCAGCAAGCTCGCGGGAGAGCACATCGTTGCACACTTCGGGTACACGCAAGGCGTCGCATGGAACGTGCTGCGCTACCTCTTCGTGTATGGACCGAAGCAGTTTGCAGGCCTGGGCTACAAGTCGGTCATCATGAAGAATTTCGAGCGAATCCTAAGCGGAGAGCCGCCTGTGATCCTCGGGGATGGGGCGCAGGAGCTCGACTACGTCTTTGTCGACGACGTGGTCGAGGCCACGCTGAAGGCTATGGAGAGTCCGGTCACCGGCGAAGTCCTCAATATCGCTTCGGGTCACGGAACGCGTATCGACGCGCTCACTGAGGCCATGTTGCGCATCAGTGGAAGCACGCTCCGCCCAACGTACGGTCCAGCCGACTGGACGCACGGCAGCTGTCGGGTCGGGAATGCCGAGCGGGCGGCGGAGGTCCTCGGCTGGCGAGCCACTACTCCCTTGGACGTCGGTCTCCGACGCACGTTCGCTTGGATTCGGCGGCACGCGAGCTAGCGTCTCCGACAGGCGAAGCACGCCCTGAGGGGCAACCAGGTACTCGGAGACGCGTCGCGTTCCTCGATGATGAAGTCACGCTCAAGAAGCTTCCTGAATTGCTGTGGCCACCATTTGTGAAGGTGATACTCATCACCGCCCCAGTTGATGCGATTGCGAAGCAGCCAGCCAGCAGGCGTCCGGCGGACCACCTTCTTGAGGCCGTCGATCAACGGATCCACGGGCACCGTGATCACGGCACGGCCATCGGGTTTCAGCAGCCGATGGATTTGGGCAAGCACCTCCTCGGGTGCCTTGGTGTGCTCCAGAACTTCGGTGCAGATAATTCGATCGTAACTTCCTTCAGCTAGATCGAGATCACCCAACTCACCAAGATTAAACTCGGCGTCGTAGCCCTCCAGGTTACGCTTCGCGGTATCGAGAAAAACCTTGGATACATCCACGGCAGTGAGGCGGGCCTCCGGAAACATACGCAAGACGTGCCCTCCACCAGAGCCAACCTCTAGAATCCGAAGCCCGGCTGCGGGTCCTACCATGCGCCGAATGATCGCGAGTCGCCGCTGCTCGATGAGTCTCACGACGAAGAAAGACTTCTCGTAGTAGTCGTCGATGGGATGCTCGCGGGCCAGCCGGTCGTTGATGTCAGCCACCTCTTGCGAGGTTGCGCCAAGAGTAGGACGACTTTCCATCACTGTAGCTTCTCACTTGGCCGAGGCGCCTCTGATTGAAAATCAACGCCCAATCTCGACACGCTTGCCAAGTGCTTTCCGGTTCGAATCATGTCGATCTGATCGACGAACTCAACGTCGATTCGTAAGTCATCGCCCAAATGATGATGAAAATGGGCAAGGATCTCGTCCAATGCACTCTCGGTGTAGCGCCCGCCTTTGACGACGCGGAAGGTTAGCGCCCCGCGTCGCTCTTGGATTACCTGGAACCGCTGCACCGCGTGGTCGTACTCCTTTAGTAGGTGGGCGAAGAAAGTGCCCGGAACGAAACGACCGTCAGTGCCCTGGATGATCGATTGGACACGACCTTCGATGTCACCCACCAGCGGCAACCCGCGACCGCATGAACATTCATGGTTGGGGTCCATCGCCACGGCAAGGTCACCAATGCGGTAGCGAATGAACGGAAGGCAGTAGTTGTTCAAGTCCGTGATCACAACCTCGCCGATCTCGCCGGGCTTGGCTGGCTGGCCATCGCGCAGCACCTCCACGATGTAACCCTCGGCTGCGACGTGATGCCCCACGTGGGCTTCGCACTCGTAGGCGATGCCCGAAAACTCGCGCGCGCCGTACTTGTCGAAAACTCTGCAGTCAAAGGCGCTCTCGATCCGCTGTCGACTCGCCACCGGCAGACTCTGTGCGCTGCTCATGATGGCCTTCGGGTGTAAAGCGAGCTGCCCGTGTTCCTTCAGGTAGTATGCGAGGAAATCGAGCGCTTCCGCGTACCCGTCGAGCAAGACGGGATTGTGGTCGGCGATCTCCCGCACCATGGCGTCCAGCCGCGCCTCGGACATCTCGAAGACTGGGATGAACTTGCGCCGCAATAGCGCGGCGTCGAGGCGTTCCTTTCGGGCCTGGGTCTTTGTCATGCCAATCGTTTGATGCCACAGGCGCACGCTTGGGTCGCCAAATTGGTAGCCCGTCCACTCCTGCGACCGCAAGGTCGCGGCCCAGCGAAACTCGAGCTGAGCCCGATCTGCGTAGCAGACAAAAGGCTGGCCAGTCGAGCCGCTAGTAGCAATGCGTAACACTTGCCGTTTGTCGTGATTCTCGCTGAGGATATCGAAATGAAGGTTCTCCTGGACATCGTCCTTCGATAAGAACGGCAGCTTGTGAAGATCGCGCTGTCCGCGGATGTCGCTTGGCCCCAGCTTGGCGGCCTGCATACGATAGCGGTAGAAAGGCACGTTGCGGTAGGCGTGGCGGATCAAGCGGCGCAATTTCTCGTCTTGCAACTCACGCACCTGGTCCGCCTTCAACCACTGCGTCTGACGCAGCATCTCGTAGTAGCGTTCCACGTCGCGCGTGATCATCCAGTGCGTCTGATCGAAGACCGACAGGTATGCGTTCCAGTGGAGGCGCCTCGCAGCCGACATGGGCGCCCCCCGAGCGATGACCGGGTGCCGACGAAGGAACTGATCACTCACATCCTTGGGGCTTTGCCGCAGGCGATACTCCCAAGTAGCGCCAACAAGGTCGACGAGTGAGCGTGCCACGGCGCGGGAGGCGTTGCCGTCCAAGAAGCTCGTGCCCGCGCGGCGGTTTTCGAAAAGCGTTTCGACTTCTTTGTAGGAATAACCCTTGGCGTGGGCGGCAACCATGATGAACGACTGCCAATAGAAGTAGCTCCCACGGTAGGTGAGGAGGTCCTCGAGCACTTCCTTGGCGCAGACAACAAAGCCGCTCTTGTTGTCCCGGAGCTTCATCCCGAAGGTCGTGTTGAGTAGATGATTGAATCCGCGACTGAGGTGGTAGCGGGCACCACGTTCGCGACCCACGGGGCTCCGCCATCCCTGAATGACGTCGACGCTGTGCTCTCTCAGCTCGCGATAGAGCCGGAGGAGATCCTCGGGTTGATACTGCAAATCCGCATCGATCAGCCCCACCACGGCTCCGTCCGCCGCCGAAACCCCCGTCTTCCAAGCCTCCGCAATCCCGCGATTGCTATTGTGGAAGCAGCCGGTTACCTGCGTCGGGTGCTCGCTCTGGACTTGCCGGATGGCTTCGGCAGTGGCGTCGGCACTGCCATCGTCGACCAGAACGAGCTCCCCCTTTAGCTTCCCCCGCTCGAATGTATGGAGCACGCGGCGGGTGAGCTCCTTGATGTTCGCTTCCTCGTTGAAGCACGGGACGATGACCGAGAGATCGACTGCCATAGGTTCACACCCGTTCCAGGGGCTTGGATAGGAGCGCGGTCTCTAGCACGCCCGTCGAGGGCTGGGTACCCGCGCGCCGCTCAGCGGTCATCGGCCCCCCCCGAGACCGGCATACAGAGATTGACCAGGCCTCCCACGCCCGCGGTGACCAACTGCATCGCCCAGAAGCTCAGCGAGCCCGCGTATGCGGTGGCCTCGGGCACCCTGACGGTGCCGTACAACGCTGCGAATGCAGCCTCGCGAACCCCGGCGCCTCCCACGGTGAATGGAAAGAATCCCGAGGCGCTCACCAGCGGCATTGCTACTGCGGACGACGAGAGCTGCACCGCCGGGTCGAGCGAATGCATGATGGCGTGTCCTGCGACGATATTGAGAAAATGGATGATCAACGATGCAACGATTGCGCCGATGAAGGGCCACATCGAGTAGAAGCGCGGGAGCGCACGGAGAGGTTCGGCGAGTTTTTTGGGCAACCATGGCGCGAGCTCTGGCGCGAGCGCGATCCCCCCGAGTGCGCCGACCCCTGCGCCCAGCCCGAGCCCCGCCCATAGCCCGACGTTCTCGAGTCCCGGCAACGGCCGAATGAAGTAGGCGCACGCGGCCATCGCGAGCAGAGCCGACACCCCTAGAACGCGCTCGATGAACACCACAGCGACGCCGGTCGTGGCGCCGGCCAAGCTCAGGTTCCCAAATGCTTTTCGGCTCGCGACGCCTCGGAGGACGTCACCACCGACTCCACCCGGCACGTAGGTGTTGTAGAAATGGCCCACGAAGTAGAGATGCCCGAGGCGCGCCCATGAGGGAACGTCGATCGCACCGTAGGCACGCAAGAGCAGCCTCCATCGCACGATGCCCACTCCGACAGCCGCGAACGCGACGGTCAGAGCGAACAGCGCGGCGCCCGCGGACAGCCGTTGCCAGGCGGCTATGACTTCGCCGGGATCGACCCGGGCGGCCAGGTACGCAACCGCTGCCAAGGTGATCGCGATGCGCGCCCATCGAAAAACGCGGCGGCGTTTCTCAATGCTGGTACTCCGTCGTCGCCCCCGTTCGGTCATTTCAGTCGTCACGTCCAAAGTGTCATGGAGCTCGGGTCTTCACCGCGCATCGCGTCGCCTCTGCCTGAATCCTCGCGGCAGAGCACGCCAGGCGAATTCCTCAAGTTGTGCTCGACTCGAAGGGGGATCCACCCCACACCACTGCGACGGGGGCTCTTCAGTCGATTGCGCCATTCAATCATTCAATCGGCAAGCTTCGGGCTTGGCAGCAGTCCGGTACTGAATGTTATGTCGCCTGGCGCGCGAACCTGAAAGGGCGTTTATGTCGACTATCAGCCCACGCCAAGAGGACGATGATACTGATGATGTTGCCTATTTCGGGCATGCTCCCAATCGCCGGCTCGAACCCCTCCCCTCGAGCCGCGCCCAGTGTCGCAAGCGGGCGCGGACCAGCGCACAGAAACAACGCGCGGGCGCAAGCCCGGTGATAGTCTAGCGCGGATGATGGCCGATGTGTCGCCCGAGCAACCCGATTGGTCCCGCGAACGACCGACACGCTTATGGGATCCTGGCCGGCGGCTACTGCAAGCCGTGCGGGCCTATCAACGTTGGACGCAACGAGCAGGTCTGTTGGCTCGTGTGATGCGAGCTGTGTGGGTGGTGCAGCATCGATTTTGGTCGGTGGTCACCGGTGCGGAAATTCCGCTGAACGGGCGCATCGGCGGCGGGCTTCTCATCCCTCATCCCAATGGAATCGTCATCCATCCCGACACCCAGGTCGGGCCGAACTGCCTCATCTTCCAGCAGGTCACGCTCGGCACGCGGGAAGGCAAAGGCCCCCCGGTCATCGGCGCGCACGTCGACATCGGCGCCGGCGCGAAAATCCTCGGCGACGTGCGCATCGGAGCGCACTCGACGATTGGCGCCAATGCGGTCGTGATTTCGTCGTTTCCAGCTCGTTCGAAAATCGTCGGCATTCCCGCACGATCCGTCGAGCGACAAAGCGACGACGAATGACGCGGCCAACCGGACGCCCTCCAAACGAATGTTCGCTACGACAAAGCTCGCGACGAACCCCATCGGCGTAGGCGCGCATAACGCGTCGACGGCGCTTTTCCGGCCATTGGTCGACGCAATAGGCGTCGAATTCCGGCATCCCCGGAAACAAAGCAACCCTGGTGCTGGCGACGCCTCTTAGTCCATAGGGACCATTTTGGAAGCGCAATTGCCCGATATTGCTCACAATGCCAACGGGACGGGTGGTGCGAGTGACGATGGTGGCTTTCGCAATCACGGCGCCGGAACCGCGCTCGATTCTCCGCGCTCTGCGGCCATCACGAATTCGTTGAGCCTTCGCGAGAAGTCTTGCACGGCTTCAAGGGTGTCGAGGTTGCGGTAGTGGCCGACTTCTCGATTCACGAAGAGCAAGGCCAGCAAATAGTCGTAGGCGGCGTCTGACGCGGCCAGGTTTGAAACCAAGCTCTGGGTTTGGGCGTCGACCAAGGTGATGATGTCGACCTTGCCTCGGCGGTAGAGGTCGGTCACCAGCTCGAGGTTGTTTCGCGCGGCCTCGGCGGCGTTGCGGGTCAGGGTCACGGCCATCAGCGCCGCGCCGGCGCTGTAGAGCTCGGTGCGGACCCCGGTATCGATCTGTTGCGCCACGCGATCGAGCACCGCCTCGAGCCGCTCCACCAAGCGGGCGCTCTCGCGCATGGCTGCGACGCCGGAGCCTCCGCGTGAAACGGGAATCGACAAATAGAGACCTACATCCCAACCAAACTTGTCGGGCTCGGGAAAGAGGCCGTCGGGCACTCCTGGAATGACGGGAGTGGTCGAGCCCTTTCCGTCGCGCCAGAAGTCATGCTGGACACCGCCCTCGACGAAGAAGTCTGGAAGCCAGAGCTGCCGGCCGCGCCCTTCCTTGACGCGCTCCTCGGCGGCTTTGCGGGCCTCGGTCTGACGGGCTTCCGGTGAATTTCGGAAGCCTTCCTGGACCATGAAATCGCGCAAGACCTCGAACGACCACGGGTCGTTCATGTACTTGGCAATCGGATCCTCAGGAGCTAGCGCAAGGCCGTGTTCGTCTGTGGGAAGATCGATCGGCGTGATGGCCTGCTCCGAGGGTCGATTGAGCACGCGGTTGAGCTCGATTTTGGTTTGCTCCACCACCGCCCGTGCGTCGACCACCGATTGTTGATTGTCGGCAAGCTGAACTTGCCAGCGATAGAGCTCACTTGCATTGGCGACGCCGACCTCCAGGCGTAGACGGGCAAGCTCGAGGTAATCGCGGGTGAGGCGGATGTTGCGACGCTGGATTCGTTCCTGCGCGGTGGCCCTCAACACGGCGACATACGCAACCCCAGCTTGGAGCATGACGTCGAGGACGTCGACGAAGTATCCGTACTCACGGCCCTCCTGAAGGAGCCGCCGGGATTTGAATCGAGTCCAGGCCTGCTCGGAGTAAATGCTCTGGCTGGCCCGGGCGAAGGTCGAGGCTTGCCGTTCGGCGATCTGAGCGCCCGGCGGCACGCGATCCGGATCGCGAAGCACGGCGCCCACCTCGAGCTGGCCTTGAGGGAGAAGGGGCCCTCGCTCGACCTTAACACCCTCCTCTCCAGCTTCGACGAATTTTTCGGAGACCAGAAGGTCGAGATTGTTGGAGACGGCTTCGTACATCACGCCATCCATCGACACCTGGCTCGCGGGATCAACTGCGTCGGCTCCCACGATCTCGGCCTCGATCAAGACTTCAAAGGTCGGCCGCACCCCGATCGCCAGTGCCGCGTCCACGTTGATTTGGAGGTCTTCCCGTTCCTCGAACTCCACGTGGATCTCGCTTGCCGGCCGGCCTTCCAAAATCAAATCGAGATTGAGTGCGGCGCGTTGCGCCCGCCGAGGCATGTTGTCCGCAGAGCGGATCGACATCATCGCGCCTTGCTGAAGCCAATCCGGGTTGACCGCGACGTTTGGAAGACGTTTCTGAGTGATGAAGCTCATGAGCCGTACGCGATCCTCGATGGAAAGTTGCCGGACGGACGAGATCACCACGCCGTCGGCAGTTTGCGGGATCGCCGAAAGCAGCGCTTCCACGCTGGGTTCGGCAAACACGACGGGTAGGCGCTTGCGCTCGGTGGTCGAGGGCAAGACCACCTCTTCGGATTGCTCGGCGAGCACGACCACCCGCTGACTCCCCGCTACCTCATGCAATCGCTCGGCTTCCCGCGAGACATCGAAGTCTTCGGTGATGTACGTGAGGTTTCGCCGTCCACTGACGTCCCCGCGGCGCGGCAAGCCTTGGCGCTCCGCTTCGACGACCAAAGGCAAAATGGTGGGCTTGGGAAGGTTGTTGCGCTGGGCGACTTCGCGGGAGGTGAGGTGTCCCAAGCCAAAAACCACGGAGATTTTCGGATCTGCATATGCCCCATTCAACTGCGCTTTGACCCCCTCCCGGGTCCAGTCGCCTGGGACTCCGATGTCTACGAAGACCACGTCGAAACGGTCGCCGACTTGCGTCTTAATCTCTCGCCCGAGCTCGGAGATCATCTGATCGAAGACGGGGGAGGGTCCGTCCACGACGGCGGCTACGCCTATCTTAGGCTGCGGGGTCTGCGCATCGACGCTGGAAGCACCGAAGAGCGAGACGACCAAACACAGAAAAAGCAGCCGCATAGGGCGCGAAGCATAGACGACGTCGGGTGGTTTCTGTAGGGCGAATTTATCCAGGATTTGCGGCGTCATGATGCCGCAGCGCTCGCCTTTGGCCTTGGCAAGGCGAATCGAGCTGCCTATGCTGCCGCGACCGCGAAAGAACCCCGAAAAGAGCTTCCGAGACGGACATCACCATGTTCTCCATGATGCGCATTCGAGACCTAATGCTGGCGTTCTCGCTGTCCACCGCGTTCGCGGCTGCGAGCTGTGGGAAAGAGAAGGTCGTCGAAGTCGAGCCTGGAACGAGGCCAATCAAGATCTATCACTTGGAAGGGCAGGCTGGGAGCACTCGGCCCGACTACCCGGGTCGCATCAAGGCGGTCAAGGTCGTCGAGCTCGCGTTCGAGGTGCCCGGCCGCATCGTGGACTGGAACGTCGACGAGGGCCAGCGGGTCAAGCAGGGACAGATTCTGTCGCGCCTCGACGCGCGCGACTATCAAGCCAAGGTCGATGCCGCGCTCGCACGGCTGCGTTTGGCGGAAGCCGAGTACCGCCGCGAGAGCAAGCTCTTTGCGTCGGGGTCCGGAACCCAGCGTGACCTCGACGTCGCAACCCGTTCCCGAGACGTGGCTCGCGCAGAGCTGCAAATCCAGAAGAAGGCGCTTGAGGAAACCCGGCTCCGCGCGACCTTCGACGGAGTCATCGCGCGCAAGCTGGTGACCGACTTTCGCAACGTTGCAGCACGCGAGCCGGTTCTGCTCTTGCAAGACGAGTCGATGATGGAGGTCGTAGTCGACGTTCCCGAGCGCGATCTCACCGGGCGCCGAGACGACATCGACTTCGACAAGTTCAACAACGTGGCCAAGCCCATGGTCGAGCTCTCGGCATTGCCGGGCCGTGGGTTTCCGGTCGAGCTCACCGAGCTCGCCACGGCGGCCGATCCGAGCACCCGGACCTTCCGGGCGACGTTCACCATGAGAAAGCCCGACCAGGTTGGCGTGCTCGCGGGAATGACGGCCAAGCTGGTGCTCACAGGCCTGCGCACGACGGAGGCCGAGGATTTCCTGGTGCCGGTAGCTGCCGTGATCGCAGATGCGCAAAGGGAGCCGTTCGTTTGGTTGGTCGACCCAGAGTCGATGCGGGTGTCCAAGAAGCCGGTCGAGGTCGGTGCGGTGACGGGAGACAAGATCGTGGTCAAGAGCGGCCTTCGAGGGGGCGAGGCCATCGCCATGAGCGGCGTCCACCTGCTGACCGAAGGTCGGCAAGTGACCGAGATGAAAGAATCGGACGAGACCCGTCGATGAACCTCACCGACTTTTCGCTCCGAAATCGTACGCCAGTCGTCGTGCTGACGATCGTAGCGCTGTACGCGGGCATGCAGAGCTTTTCGAGCCTGCCACGTCTGGAGGATCCGGAGTTCACCATCAAAGAGGCGCTGGTGGTAACGCCGTACCCCGGCGCGAGCCCGTACGAAGTCGAACAGGAGGTGAGCAACGAGATCGAGCTAGCGATCCAACAGCTCGGAAAGATCAAGAAGATCGAATCTCGAAACACTCCAGGCAAATCGGTCATCAGCGTCGAAATGCGCTCGACCGTGCCGAGCAAAGCGTTGCCCCAGGCCTGGGACGAGCTTCGCCGCAAAGTAGGCGATGCGCAATCGAAGCTGCCGCCGGGCGCCGGTCCGTCGCTCGTCATCGACGACTATTCCGACGTCTACGGGGTGTTCTTCGCGTTACACGGAGACGAGTACAGCTATCGAGAGCTCTATGACGTGGCCAAGCTGCTTCGTAGAGAGCTGGTGCTCGTCAAGGACGTGGCCAAGGTCACGCTGTTCGGCGTGGTCAACGAAGTGGTCTACGTCGAGTTCGACCGAGAGAGGCTTTCGCAAATCGGCATTTCGGCCGACGATATCAGCAGTCAGCTCGTGGCCGAGGGTGTGGTCGTGGATGCGGGCAGGGTGCAGGCCGGCAACGAGTATCTACGGATTCGGCCCGACTCGCTGATCCATTCTTCGCAAGACCTAGGAGACATCCTCATCACCAAAGGCGACGAATCGCAAGCTCGGCTACGCGACATCGCCACCATCGTCCGGGGCTATCAAGACCCTGCCGAGAACAAGCTACACATGGACGGCCACCGAGCCATCGGAATCGGCGTCTCCACCGAACAAGGCGGAAACGTAGTGGTCATGGGCGAAGGCATCAAGAAGCGCCTCGCGGAGCTGCAGCAGCAGATTCCGCTCGGAATGGAGCTCGAGGTCATCTACATGCAGTCGGACATGGTCACGACGGCGATCAATGGCTTTTTGATCAATCTCGTCGAGGCCGTAGCCATCGTGATTGCCGTGCTCCTGATCTTCATGGGGCTTCGGAGCGGCTTGATCATCGGCTTCGTGCTGGTGCTCACCATCGCGATGACCTTCATCTTCATGTCGCCCGCGGGAGTAGCGCTCGAGCGCATCTCGCTCGGGGCGCTCATCATCGCGCTCGGGATGCTGGTCGACAATGCCATCGTGATCATCGATGGCATGTTGATTCGAGTCAAACGCGGCATGGACCCGGAAGCCGCAGCGAGTGAGGTTGCCCATCAGACCTCGATGCCACTGCTCGGAGCGACGGCGATTGCCATCATCGCGTTTGCTGCGATCGGGTTGTCTCCGGACAGCACGGGGGAATTTTGTCGCTCGTTGTTCGTCGTGATCGGAATTTCACTCTCGCTCAGTTGGGTCACGGCGATGACCATCACGCCCCTGCTCGGGATCTGGTTTCTGGGCGGTTCCAAGGCAGGCTCCGACTCCGCAGACCAAGATCCATACAACACCAAGTTCTATCGAGGTTACCGAGGGTTTCTTGCCCTCTGCCTTCGCCGCCGCTGGGCGACCGTAGGTATCGTCGTGGGCTTGTTTGCGGCTTCCGTGTATGGCTTTCAGTTCACCGACAAAGCGTTCTTCCCGGCGTCTACGACGCCGAAGCTCCGGGTCGACGTTTTTTGGCCGATCGATCAGCACATCGATGAAACCGAGCGCAAAGCGGCCGTCGTCGAGAAGGGCTTGGCCGAGCTCGAAGGCGTGACGCACGTGGCCACGGCGATCGGGCAGGGACCCCCTCGCTTCATTTTGACGTTCACGCCCGAGAAGCCCCACAGCGGTTACGCGCAGTTCCTGATCGATATCGAAGACTACAAGACGCTTGCTCGCGACATCGAGCGCGCGGAAGAATACGTCCGTCAGGCGGCTCCCGACTCGATCGTTTTTGGCCGCACCTTCGATCTTGGACCCAGCAAGCCTGGCAAGATCGAAGCCCGCTTGGTAGGCCCCGACCCGGACGTGCTGCGGGAGCTCGAGGAGCAGGTGCTTGCCATCTTCAAAGCCGACCCGGATACCAAGGGCTCTCGCGGCCGATGGTACGAGCGGGTCAAACTGATTCGCCCGCGGCTTTCCGAGGAGCAGGTGGACGTTCACGGCATCACCACCCAGAACGTAGCCGACGCGATTCTTCGAACGTTTCAGGGAAAGACGACCGGGGTCTACCGGGAAGGGGAGGAGATCATCCCGGTTCGGTTCCGTCAGCCCGCACCCACGCGTGTCGATGTGGCCAATCTTCGGCAGATTCCAATTTGGAGCCCGGTTGCTCGACGGTACATTCCGATGGCCAACGTGGTGACGGGCCTCGACACGGTGTGGTCCGACGAGGTCGTCGAGCGTCGCAACCGAAAGCGTACGCTCACGGTCGTCACCGACCCGACGAACGACTCCGCACCGACGCTCTGGGCCCGTCTGGCGCCCCAAGTGGAAGCGCTGGATTTTCCTGCGGGCTACTACGTCGAGTGGGGCGGCGAATACGAATCACAGCGCGATGCGCAGGCGGCGCTTTTCGCGCCAATTCCCATGTTCGTCGGCATCATGATCTTGATCGTCGTCGGCCTCTTCAACGCCATCCGCCAAACGTTGGTCATTTGGCTCGCCGTGCCGCTTGCCATCATCGGCGTCACCGCGGGGTTGCTCCTGCTCGGGCAGCCATTTGGCTTCATGGCGCTGCTCGGCTTCCTGAGCCTTTCGGGCATGCTGATCAAGAACGCCATCGTGCTGGTGGAGCAGGTCGACCTCGAACGGGAGGAAGGCAAATCCACCTACGAGGCCATCATGGACAGTGGCGTGAGCCGCTTGCGGCCCGTGGCCATGGCTGCGCTCACCACCATCTTGGGGTTGGTTCCCCTCTTTCTCGATGCGTTCTACGTCGCCATGGCCGTCACCATCGTGTTCGGCCTGGCGGTTGCAACCATCCTCACCATGGTGGTCGTGCCCGTCCTTTACGCTATTTTCTTCAACGCCAAGATCGACGACGATGGCTCTGCAGCGGGCGAGACTGGCGACCCCCAGTCGGCATCAAGCGCACCCGCGCCTTCTGCTTAACCGTCTTTCTGCCTCGT
This sequence comes from Myxococcales bacterium SG8_38, assembly GCA_001303415.1. GTDB lineage: Bacteria > Myxococcota_A > Polyangia > Polyangiales > Houyiibacteriaceae > SG8-38. Next base: position 18,979 of record LJTN01000027.1, on the reverse strand, counting down.
GATGTGTAGCCCCACCAGCCTTGCGATCATGACCGCGAGGTAAAGCTGCCCGAAGACGCCTTCGAGCACCGACAACGGCCTTGCAAAATCCGTAACGGGCGCGATGTCGCCGTAGCCCATGGTGGTGAGACAGACCAAGCTGAAGTACATCATCGAGGACGCCATGGCGTGCCGATGGTCGTGCGCACCTTCGGGCAATCCGGAGAACGATCCCGGATATCTCAGTTCGAGGACTTGGAAGACCATCATGAAGGCGATCCCGACCGGCAGGTACGTGACGATGGCGCCGAGGATCGTGTCCGAGTTCACGTCGCTCCGCTGAAACAAGTCGACGATGATGACGCTTGCCGCATAGGCGAGCCAAATTGCGGTCAGACCGAGAGCGAGAACGTCGAGCCCGCCGCCGTTGTGAAGCAGCTCGGTCCAACGAACCGCCAGCGTGATCGCGCTCAAGCCTGCAAACGCCCAACGGTGCCGGCTGAGTCCGACGGCGTACACGCCAGTCATGAAGATGACGTCGAAGATCAGCTCGGCGACGAGCCGTCCACCCTTGAAGGAGAGCGACGGGCTGATCACGATCAGCACGAGCACTCCCAGCAGCAGGGCAGCGCTGCGCGGTATCTTGCGGGTGCGCTTGGTTATCGAGCCCGGGCGCATGCTACAAGCCCTCAGGGCGAGCCGCTAGCGCCGAAGCCGCTGAAAGCTCCAAATGTTGGTCCCCTTCCCGGCGGGTCGCCGAGGTTTCGCTTCGAAACATCACGCGCACCTCGGAAAGCGTGATCAGGGCCCCTCCCTGGGCGCGCTCGCAGTGCTCGCCGTTTTCGCCTCGTTGCGTTTTCGCAAGAAGCTCGATTAATGGAAGCGCGGACCGAGCTAGAGAATGAGTCGCACGCCCCCGAGGTCTTCGATGCGATGAGGGAAATGGTCGCCGGGGGTGCCGATGAACATCTGATTCTTGGGGATGCTGTAGCGGCGAGAGATCGCTTCGATGACCTCGGGCGTGAACTTTCCCTTAACCGCGACGAAGTCGATTCGCAGTTGTGGATACAGATGATCGATGGTTCTGAGCTGGTCGGCGAGGTCCGAGGGAATCGTCGCCTCATCTTCGTAAACGTGGATGACCTTGAGGCGGGAAGTCTGTTCGTTCGAAAGGACGTAGAGGACAGCTCTATTGAGCGTGACCATGTTGTCACCGCGAGTGAAATACACCATCGCAGTCTCACTGATGCGCTGAATCTCTCCCATGATGAGGTCGTGAATCCATTGGCTCGCCGTGCCTAGCTTTTCGACGATTGCCCTGACTACGTAGAGCGCCACCTTGAGCATCTCGCGACGCATGAACATCAACGCAACCACGGCCGCCGTTGCCAGGAAATAGACTTCGAATATCTCTACGTTAATCGGGTCGAGGATGATGTTGCCCAAGAGTCCGAGCAGAACGGCGAACAAGCCAATGGTGACGGCGGGCCAGCTCGCACGGACTGCGCGCGGGAGGCGGGCCCGTTTTACCTTGAGGAGCATGTTGCCAACCGCGAACAAGGCCATCACGCTCAAGAAGGCGAGCGTATACACGCCCGCAAGAGACGAGATCTCACCGCGCGTGATGAACAAAATTGAGACGCACAGCGCCAAAAATCCGAGGAGAATCCAGTGATTGGTGCCTCTCCACTTGTTCTCGCGAAGCAGGAATTGAGGAAGGATGCGGTCGAGCGCCATGCGTCGCGCCAGGCCCGTGACCCCGACGAAGCTCGTCAGCACGGCGCCGGACAGGACCAGCACCGCATCCACGCTGACGAGAAGCCCAAGCTCTCGGCCCATTGCAACCTCTCCCATGCGGGCGAGCAGATCGGGCGGTACTTTTTGAATATCTGCCAACGGAAGAAGGCCCAGCGAAAGGAGACTCATCAAGGGGTTGAAGATCGAAACCACGATCCACATGTTGCGGAGCGTCTTCGGAAAGACTCCTTCCTTCTGTTCCTCGATGAAGTTGGCGGAGCTTTCGAAGCCGCTAATTCCGAGCATCGCCGCGGCGAATCCAAAGAAGAGCGCGTGAGGAACGCTGGTCGTCGACGGGAGATGCCAATTTTCGAACAAAAGCGAAGGGTTTCGCACGACCACGGTAGCGCAAACGACTGCGAGGATCGCAAGGACGGCGATGTGCAAAATGAAGATCACGAGCGCGACGATCGCCGACTCGCCAATCCCGATGATACCCAGGAGAGCAAAGGTGCCGAGGACGCCGATGGTGGCTGCGAAGACGTCCAACCCTCCCCAAAGGTGGTGAGCATAGTGCATGCCTTCGCTCGCGCTGATGACCGCCGTGGCGATGTAAGATAGTAGAGTGAGGCAGGCAGCCGCCGCAGCAATGCGCTTGTTTGTCGTGTTCAGAAGGACCGTATAGGTTCCACCGTTCAACGGCAACGCGCTACCGACCTCGGCATAAACGTTTCGATAGAGGTAGAGGACCACTGCGACGACGACCAAGACGACCGGGGCGAGCGCGCCCGCTTGCGCAGCGCACAAGGCAGACACGTAAAGAACGCTGGAACTGATGTCATTGCCGCAGATTGCGGTGGCGCGCCAGCTACCAAGCAGATGCTTCTCGGGTTGATCCAAGCGCGTCAGCGGAAGGCTCGCCGATAAGCTCGTGAGGCGTTCAGCGCGTCCCCAGCCGGCAAACTCCCAAGGCTTGTCGTTTTCCACATCGTTCATCCGAGGCCTACCTCAGAAGGTAGCGCACCAAGCCACCACGCGCCGAAATTCCAGCCCTATACGTCGTCCAAGTCTCTGCCTGATCGATCGAATCAGGGGTGAGGCTCCTCGACGACGCCGGCCCAATGTGTCGAACGACTCTCGGTCTTTGACTCGTAGATCGAGGCGAGCTGCTCGGGGTGGGAAAGTCCGGTCCATCCCAACCCATGTCGGAGGTAAGTTTGCGCGTTCCTTTTTTTCTGGGAATACTTCGGGCGCTCAAGGGTTGGGCAGCTGTGGTGAATACTCAGGCAGCGTTTCAGATTGCGACAAGCCGCTGGCAAGGCGGTCGCGTCGCGTTGTTCGCCTTGCTGGCGCTATTCACCACTGGCGCGTCCTCCCCATCAGGAATGACTACCTGCATTCGGGCAGACCTAGCGCTGGCGCCGCCATCCACCGCGGACAACCACGCGCAGCTGGAGCGGCCCTCAACGCGCGCCGACCGTTGTGCCGATGCTACCATCGACGCGTCCGAAGACGACGATTCCGGCCGCGGTGGACCCAATTCTCTGTGCCCCCAGAGGACCGAGACCGTCCTCATTGCGAGCTCGCCGATCACACGCCCCGTCAACGATTTGCTCGCTCGTTCGTATCTGGCACGCGGTCCACCTTCCGCCTGACGAGGACCTCCCGCCGGAGGTTTTCGTCTCCAGTGTGTGTGGGTCCCCCGAGCACGGGGAACCTCCGTGTCTTGTGCGGGAAGGTGAATTGTCATGTCCGAAGTCGAATTGACGAGCGAGCCTCGACGCTCGTTTCCGGTTGCTGATCTCAAAGCGGGATTCCTAGTTTTCCTGATCGCGCTTCCCCTCTGTCTGGGAATCGCGATGGCGAGCGGCTTTCCCGCGATTGCTGGTGTCCTCACGGCCATCATCGGGGGAATCGTCGTCACTTTGCTGGGCAGCGCACGGCTTACGATCAAGGGGCCTGCGGCAGGCCTCATCGTCATCGCGCTCGGCGCGGTGCAAGAGCTTGGTCAGGGAGATCCATGGCTCGGCTATCGTCGAGCCTTAGCGGTCGGGGTCGTCGCGGCCTGCGTGCAAATCGCCCTGGCTCTGCTCCGTGCGGCCACAATCGGCGTGGCCATGTCTCCATCGGTCGTACACGGAATGCTGGCTGCAATCGGCGTGATCATCATATCGAAGCAGGCACACGTTCTCGTCGGCGTCGCCCCCGAAGCCAAGGAACCGTTGGAGCTTCTCGCCGAGATCCCACAAAGCGTTGTGCACGCGAACCCGGAAATCCTCCTGCTCGGAGGACTCTCACTCCTGATTTTGTTCGGATGGCCGATGATTCGGAAGCAGTGGGCAAAGGCCGTGCCCGCCCCAATCGTCGTACTGGCAGTCACCGTGCCCTTGAGCCTGTGGTTCGGCCTGGATCACGAGCACGCTTATCAGTTCCTTTCGCACCAGTTCCACGTAGGGCCTGAATTTTTGGTCGAGCTTCCGGGCTCGCTTTCCGACGCGATCGTGTTCCCAGACTTCTCGATGGTGTTCACCGCAGCGTCGCTCAAGTATGTCGTGATGTATGCGCTCGTCGGCACGATCGAGTCAACCCTCAGCGTGATCGCGGTCGACCTGATGGATCCGGAAAAGCGTTCGTCGAATCTCAACAAAGACCTGTTCGCGTTGTCGCTGGGTAACTTGGGCTCGGCGCTCGTCGGAGGTCTGCCGATGATCTCCGAAATCGTCCGAAGCAAGGCCAATGTGGACGCCGGCGCGCAGTCGCGGTGGGCGAACTTCTTTCACGGCGCATTTTTGCTCAGCTTCGTTGCGCTGGCGCCGGGGCTCCTGAGCGAGATTCCGCTTACGGCGCTGGCTGCCATGCTCGTCTACACTGGTGCGAAGCTCGCATCCCCCAGAGAGCTCGTCCACATCAAGCAAATTGGACCAGACCAGCTCCTGCTCTTCGTCACCACCTTGCTCGTGACCCTTGCCACGGACCTCTTGATCGGCGTTGCCGCCGGGCTGGCTCTCAAGCTGATTCTGCACCGCATCCGGGGCGCAACCTTTCGGCAACTGTTCCGCACACAAGTCGAGCGCGCCGAAGAGGAACCGGAGCTCCGTCTCACTCTACACGGCGCGGCTGCCTTCACGAGCCTTCTTTCCATACGAAAGCAAGTCGCCAACCTCGACCCGAAATTCACTCGGGTCGTCATCGACGTGACCGATGTTGCGATCGTAGATCACACGTTCTTGAGCCGCGTCGAGGAGCTGTCGGCCAAATGGCAAAACGCGAAGCTCGAGTTTCTAGGTATCGAAGAGTTGATGCCACATTCGGCCCACCGGCACTCCACTCGCCGGCGAGCAGCCTGATGACCACTGCTGCCGACAGTCTACTTCGGTTTCCACTGCCCAAGCCGGCATCAAAGAGCGAGCCCCGCTCTCTGTTGGAGATGCTGGAGCATGCAGCGGACCTCCTGCCCCAGCAGTCTCCCCTGCACATGTTCGTGCACCACAACACCCTTCATGCGTTCGAGCACCTGCACTTCGAGCAGGCGGTCCTCAAGGGAGCGGAACGCTTCGGCGCCGAGCCTTACCAATCCGAAAAAGCGTTTGCGAGATGCCTGGAGACAGCGAGAATTCGACCGTCCGATATCGATGCCGTGCTCGGCCCTTTTGCCACAGGCGGCGATGCACCGATCGTTCCGGGAGGCCCATCGCGCAGAGAGCTCCGAAGGGTCCGGGTTCAGAACCTCTTCGAGATTCCGAAAGGGCCAGCGTTGCGCTGGATGCTGGAAGAGATGAGGACTTTGTTTCGTTTTCATTCAAGCGTTCCTGAGTTCGCACGCGCTGCAATCCTGCAATCGGCCGAGCGCATCTCGGTCGACCGTGCTCCTATGTCGCCGAAGGACCGCGAGGAGCAAGCGCTCGAGCTCCTTTGGAAACAGCTGATGGCGGTGGCGCCAACGGTTTCTCGTCAGCGCTCCGGGATCCGGACAAGAGACCAGATTCTCGACGCGTTTGGTGTCGACACGGACGATCTGGTTCACCCACTCCTCATTCGGTTTTGCGCAGCCTTCGTCGATCAGGGGATCGCCTACTGGCAAATGCCCAAGCGGGAGCAAGGCTTGCTCCGAGCGTTCCGCGCCCTTTATGGCGTCGGGTCGGGCCCAATGGACCCCTGGATGAAGGGCCTCTCCGAGGAGCTGCGGCGTCAGCAGGACCTTGGATGGGATGCGGAGGCCACCGTGCATTGGGCCCTGGCCGAGTTGGAAATTCCGAAATCGGACTGGCAGGCCTACATCGAGGCGACGCTGCTGTCACTGCGGGGTTGGGCAGGCATGATTCACCAACTGGAGATACGTCCCGATACGGCTCCAGTGCACCCTCCACCCGCCCGACTGGCGGACTACCTCGCACTACAGCTGATGCTCGATCTCCAAGCCGCGAGGTTCGAGCTTCATCGATGCACGGATGACCAGACCAGTCTTTCGGAAATCCGTTGGCGGCTGGCGAAAATGGCGCCGCAACCCGAGCTAGACCTCGAGCTGGTTTACGAAGCTTTCATCGCAGCTCAGTTGGCCGGTGTGGGGCCGGCTGAAATGACGAGCACCAACGAGGCGAGACGGTGGATCGACGAAGTGCGCGCGTTCGACTCTAACGAGCGACGGAGAGTGCTGCATCTAGCGTACGAAAGAAGACATCGGATCGGTGTTCTCGATGGAATCTTGGGTCACTGCCGGTTGAGTCGCGCTCCCGTCAGCAAAGCTTCGTTTCAAGCGGTCTTTTGCATCGATGACCGGGAGGAATCGCTTCGCAGGCATCTCGAGGAGCTTCGGCCGGACGTGGACACGTACGGGTATGCCGGCTTCTTCGGGATAGCCATGGCCTATCAGGGCCTGGAAGACATTCGCCCGAGACCCCTGTGCCCGGTAGCTGTGCGCCCCAGTCACTACGTGACCGAACGGGCGCTCGATGAGAGCGAAGCCGCCGTGTTCGCGAGCAAGCGCCGGCGTCAGGGACAGATGACCCACTCAATTGCGCTCGGAAGCAAGATGCTGACCCGTGGCGGCCTGCTGTCGGCCTTGCTCGGGTTTCTGGCGGTAATTCCCTTGATCGGGAGAAGTCTGTTTCCGCGGCGTACCGAAAGGCTAGCGCACTGGGCACTGCAGAGGACCGCACCGGTTCCCCCAACCCGTCTCTCCCTGGAGGGAACCGGTGCGGTCCGACCCGACGGGCTTCGGTCGGGATACACGCTCGACGAGATGGCGGACATTGTGGCCACCGTGCTCACGACGATGGGGATGGGGGAGAACTTGTGCCCCTTAGTGCTCATTGTCGGCCACGGCTCGTCGAGTCTCAACAACCCGCATGAAGCTGCGCACGATTGCGGCGCGACCGGAGGGGGCCGAGGGGGACCAAACGCACGCACGTTCGCTCAAATGGCAAACGATGCGGGCGTTCGGGAGCGCCTGAAGGCGCGGAGCTTCTTCATACCCGACTCGACCTGGCTCGTCGGTGCGTACCACAACACTTGCGATGATTCGATGACTTACTACGACGAGGACCTGGTGCCGGCGCATCTGCTCGACACGTTGGAAGACGTCAAGGGGGCGATGTCGGATGCTTGTCGCCTCGATGCTCACGAGCGGTGCCGGCGCTTCGAGTCGGCTTCGCTGGACCTCAACCCCGAATCCGCGCTCATCCATGCCGAGTCGCATGCCTACGATCTCGCACAGCCTAGGCCGGAGTATGGCCACGCGACGAACGCGGTCTGCATCGTCGGACGGAGAGAACGCACGCGCGGACTGTTCCTCGACCGGCGAGCATTTTTGGTTTCTTACGACCCTACACGAGACCCAACCGGCGCGATCCTCGCAGCGCTCCTTCGGTCGGTAGGACCGGTCGGCGCAGGAATTAACCTCGAGTACTATTTTAGTTTCGTGGATCCGACGGGGTACGGCTGTGGCACCAAGCTGCCGCACAATATCGTCGGGCTCATCGGGATCATGGATGGCCACGCCTCCGACTTGAGAACAGGTCTACCCTGGCAGATGGTGGAGATTCACGAGCCCGTCCGGCTGCTGACCATCGTCGAGGCGACCACGCAGATGCTGGAGCGTGTGCTGGCCCAGGAGGCCGGACTCGCGAATCTGGTGAGAAACGAGTGGATCCAACTCGTGGCGTGGGATCCCGACGGCGACGCGCTCGCTGTTTACGACAAGGGGCGGTTCGTTCCCTACGTTTCCGAAAACCTGGCAATCGCGATCGTAGATCGCTCGATGGATTTCTACGCGGGAAGGCGTGGTCATTTGAACCCCGCTCACGTCAAGGCGGGCCCCTTCACGGAGAGGAGTGCGTGATGGAATCGGTCGTCGACTGGATCGTGCTCGCCATCGTTGCGTCTCCCGCGCTCACGGTGCTGCTCCTCGGGCTGCGCGCTTGGCTCTACCACCCGTGGAGCGAACGAACCACGGTTGCCATCGTCGGCACTGGTTTCGTCGTATCGGTCGCCGCCTGTGCCATCACAGCGGCCTGCCTGATAGCCGCGGACGCTACCGAAGTTCGGGTCCCCATCGGAAGCTGGTTCTCCGTGGGACACTACTCGTTCGAATGGAAATTGATCGCCGATCGCTTGTCGATCCCTTTTGCGACGTTCGCCTCCGTTCTGCTCGGTCTCGTCGCGTCATTTTCGAGGCGTTACTTGCACCTTGAGCCCGGGTTCGCTCGCTTCTACTTGCTCCTCGCCATCTTTGGTACCGGGGTTGAGTTTGTGGTGCTGGCGGGCAGCCTAGATCTGGCGTTTCTTGGGTGGGAGCTCGTCGGATTGACCTCGGCTTTACTGATCGCGTTCTTTCACGAAAGGCGTGCCCCAGTTCAGCACGGATTGCTCGCTTTTGGGACCTATCGGCTCTGTGATGTCGGATTGCTGGCCGCCGCCGTGGCGCTGCACTTCACCGTCGGCACCTCGGATGTTGGGCCTTTCACCGGCGGTCCATGGGCGGGCTTCGTCGTTCCGTCGACCTGGGCAGGCGCGACCGTCGTCGGAATGCTGATCCTCTGGGCGTCGATCGGAAAGGCGGCCCAGCTGCCTCTATCCGGTTGGCTTCCCCGTGCGATGGAGGGACCGACGCCATCGAGCGCTATCTTCTACGGCGCGCTGTCGATTCATCTGGGGCCTTACTTGCTGCTCCGGTCTGAGTCGATCCTGCAGTCCTCGGGGGTTGCCGCGGGCGCGGTCATCGCAGTCGGCGCGTTGACCGCTCTTCACGCGACTTTCGTTGGACGGACACAAACCGACATTAAGAGTGTGCTGGCGTACGCATCAATGACTCAGGTCGGCTTGATCTATGTCGAGATCGGCCTGGGGCTCCACTACCTCGCAGTGGCTCACATCGTCGGCCACGCGGCGATTCGAACACTTCAGATTCTGCGCTCCCCGAGTTTGCTCCACGACTACCACCATCTGGAACAGGCGATGGGAGCACAGTTGCCTCGAACGGGCGGTCACATCGAGCGCCTCGTTCCGGGTGCGCTTCAACCTTGGCTGTATCGTGTCGCGCTCGAACGTGGTGGTTTCGACGCAGTGCTGAAGCATCGAATCGTTGCCCCGGCCCTCAGGTTCATATCGCGCATCGACCGATTGGATAGGGCATGGGTCGCCTATTTGACCGATCGCAGCGCGCTTCGGGATCGGCAACGTCAAGGTAACGAGGTCTTGCCATGATCGCTGTTTTTGCAGCGCTTGAGCTGCTCCTTCTGCTTCCCATGTCATGGCTCGTTGGGTGTTCCACCTCCTCCCGAACAGCTCGCCATCGAGCCAGCTACACGATGGCGTTCGCGGGCCTGATCGCACTCGGGCAGATTGTTTGGCACACCTTCGAGCTCCCGTGGTTCGGATGGTCGACGGTTTGGCTCTCCGCGGACGATCCGCATTCCTGGGTTCCCGCATTCTCGCTGATCTCGTGTCTGATGGGCTTCACCGCAATTGCTCTGAGTCCCGTTAGCGAGACCAGGCCGGGGACATTTCGTAGAATCTTGCTGCTCATCGCCATCGCGCTGCTCTTCTTGGCGATTCGCCACCCAATTGCGCTGGCCGTGCTCTGGGGCGCCTCGGCACTGGTCGCCTGGCTCGAGCTCCGGGATGTCAAATCAGCCAAGCCGGCCTCGGGAATCGCAAAGCTGTTTGCGATCTACCACTTTCCGAGCGCTTTTGCTTTCGGGCTTGGCGCGGTTCTTCTCGTTGAGAATCACACGGCCGCAGGAGTCATGCTCGTTCTGATAGGCATAGGCATTCGCGAGGCGGTGATTCCCCTCCACAGTTGGTTCCCGCCTTTTGTGCAATACGCACCCATGGGGCTCGTGGTCGCCTTCTTTGCACCTCAGCTTGGCGTCTACGCACACCTGGAGCTTCTTCGCGGAGAGCTCCCCAACCAGCTTGCTCACGGCGTGGCGTCTCTCGGGGCGATCACGGCCGTCGTCGCCGCCATGCTTGGCATCGCCCAGACCGATGCAAGGCGGGCGCTTGCATTCCTCGCAATGAGCCAGACTGGCCTGGTCGCGTTTGGCCTCGATACGAGCTCTTCGGTTGCTCAGATTGGCGCATTGCTAACATGGCAGGTGATCGGCGTCGCAACGGCTGGTTTTGCGATGACTCTGACATCGCTCCAGGCGCGGCGCGGCGACCTCTCCCTGCAAACGCCAGCGGGAAGCTTCACGCAAACGCCACGCATGGCCGTGGCTTTCTTGTTCATGGGTTTTGCGAGCGTCGGCCTTCCACTCACCCTGGGCTTCATCGCGGAGGACTTGCTGGTCCAGGGCTCGGTTCGGGAGTTTCCCGCACTCGCGTTCGCCCTCATCATCGCGACCGCCCTCAACGGCGTCTCCGTGATGCGAGCGTTCTTTGTGCTGTTCAGCGGGTCCGCTCAACACATTGGAGAACGCGATCTCATGAGAAGAGAAGCGGGCACGTTGACGGTGGTCATGGCGACGCTGCTCATCGGCGGACTCTTCCCGGGGGCTACCGTTCGCGGGCTCGAGCGGGTCACCGACCACGAGGAGGAAGCTCTCGTCGAGGATTCGACTCCGGCGACACCTGCTTCGAGCAACTCGCAGGATGAAGATGCGGCCGACTTGGCATGTCAATTCGTTCAGGCGCCCGTGAACATCTGGACCACGACGGGACCAACGGGACGCCACCGCGTCGCACCTTACTTCGATCTCGAGAGGGCGATTCATGGCCGGGAGATTGGAACCGCGGTTCGCGCCAAGTGGGCTCTAGGGTCACCGATCATGTTCCACGGACGACGCTACCAGTTTGAACAAGTGCATTTTCACGGGCCTTCGACCCACATGCTCGACGGCATGAGGTATCCGATGGAAATGCATGTGGTGAACGTCGCCTCGGTCAAATCCGTCAACGATCCGCCGCAGTACCTGATCATCAGTGTCCTTTTTCGAAACGGTAGGAAGAACCAGGATATCGATCGAGTTCTGAACGGCACCTTCAAACGCCACCGAACGGTTTTCGATCCAGATCGGAAACATGTAGAGGAGTATTTTTCTAGCGAAGAACGGCGAAAGTACTACCAGTACCGCGGCTCACTGGCGGTGCCGCCCTACGATGAAGCGGTGGATTTATTTGTTCTAAGCGAGCCGAGAACGGCATCGCCGGAGCAAATCGCAAAGGCCCGCGCCCCCAGCGATGAGAGCGGCGTCAGCTCGTGGGTGCCGCAAGGCGTTGAGCTCGTGGAGTGACCCGCGACAAACTCGAGAGCGCTCAAGCACGTTCGGCGCATGACTGGCACACCCGAGGCTCCGACCCGACTTTCGGGTGTATTTCCTGAAGCTCACCACCAGCTCGCTTCGTTTCGCTGATCGGGACTTCGAGTTTGCCGGCTACTCGATTCCAGGCGCCCGAGCTGAAGCGGCGGGTATTGCCGTTCGGGAGCGGCAGCCACCGCTGCCCGTCGACCGTTTGAACCTGGGCTTCATGAAGCACGTCCAGCTCGACTCCGGCGCACCATCGTGCGGTGTGCTTGGCAAGGCAGCTCTGGATGTCCACGCGGCGGCTCGACTCCAAGCGCGCATTCATGAACTGGAGATGCACTTTCCGAAACATCTGGTGCTGCGGGCCGTCAAAGGTGCTGGGAGACGGCTGTGCAACTCCCCGTCGAGGACGTGCATGGGCTTGCTCGTCCGCAAGCAGCTGCCGGGTTCAAGCAGGGCGATTGCCTCTGGTCCAAACAGGCGGGGAATCTCAACGTTCACCATGCGGATACGAAAGGCATCCCCGCAGGTGGCGCGACTCTCCATGAGGAAGGGGAGAACATCTCCGAGGAGTTGCGGGAGCGGGCCAATGAATGGCAATGACCTCACCAGCGGTGGACGGCGTTTCTCGATGAGCTGATGTATGTCCTGGATGTGGCGGGCGTACGGTGACATCAGGTCAGCTAGCCAGCGGTTACCGAGTGTGGTCGTGACCTGGGTTCATGAAGGTCTTGAGGTCGAACTTCAGCTTCCATTGCCGAGGCTCCATGTAGATGGCAATCGTCCACTCGGTGACCTCGTCCTCGACGACGATGGCGTTTGAGATATCGTGTTCGCCGAGTGCGTCGCAGGTTCGAATCCTGCCGTGTCCGCAACGGATTCCCAACGAGCTAGCGATTTCGTGTGACACGCTAATCGCGCCCCGAATCATCCACAGAGTGTAGGCTGAGACGTGCAAGGAGCGCTGCCCCTCGGGGCATCTGCCCGAACCTGGTCAGCACTAGGTCCTGCTGGCACTTTGAAGGGGACGTCCTCGTCGAGTGTGTCGCAGCCGAAGCCCGATCAAACGCCATGTCGAACAGCTTCTTCATGTACTTCGGGTCAAACTCTTCCCTCGATTTCTCATCGAAGTCCGCTGGGATGTACGCGAGGTTGAAGTCCAAACCGTCCCGGCACGTTTCGAGATAACGCGGTGGAGGTCGCCAATACCTTGGGTACGAACGAGCGATTCGATCGAACGGCCGGCGATGGAAAATTGACAACCCGATCAATTGTTATGCCATTGGCGATCGAGACCCTCTGAAGCTCAACAAAGATGGATCGCTCACCATCTACATCCGGCGCGAGTCACCAGGCAAGGACAAGGAAAGCAACTGGCTCCCCGCGCCGAAGTCAGGCGGTTTCACCATGAACCTGCGTCTGTACTGGCCTGAGCCGGCCGCCCTCGACGGCACGTGGAAGCCGCCAGCGGTCAAGGTGGCTGAATGACTACTCGTTGATCTTGATGGTCATGCCGAAGACGAGTTGGTAGTCGTTGCTTCTTGGCCTGGTGCCGTCCTCTCTCGAAGGCGGGCTTTCGGTGCGCAGAAAAGTGAATTCGGTCGTGAACCGGAGAATACTCGTGACCTTGAGACTCAACCTCGCGATGCCGGTGTGGTTCGTGAGCCCGAGTTGCGTGTAAACCAAATTGGTGCGCCATTCGAGCTCGATCCTGTTGTCTGGGATGAACCTCCACTTGAAGAACGTACCCATAGTCGCCAAGCCGTCGTGCCGCGGGCCTTTCTCGCCGGCCGCGACGCTCAGCAAGTTGGTGTGCTGGTAGCCGAGCCCTCCGTCGAGGTTCCACTCGACCTTCCTCTTGTCGAACAGATAGACGCCCACAGTCGCAGAGGGCGTGGCGCGAAGCCGTAGATTTTGAAACCTGTCGTTCAGGAGCTGCATGACCAGCGGTGTGACGTAGAACCGCCGGGATATGTACACATTTACCTCTGCGTTCCCGATTTGGCGATTGACCGTTTGCCCTTCCGATGTACCCCCAAACGTGCCCTCGTAACTGATCAAAGAGCGCGAACGGGCGTCGGCCCGCATCAATCTCCAAAAGACATTGACCGAGAGGTTGCCACTGTTCCCTGCGGCGCCTGACAACCCCGCTCGAAGGCGTGTCGACCAGTAGTACCGCTCCCGAGGCTCGCCTCGAACGATCGAGACGAGGGCGCTACGCGGGTAGGTCTTCAAGCCGTCCTCGGTCTGGATGATGACCTCTTCTTTCGTGATCATCGCCGTGCCCGTTTCTGCGACGTTTCCCTCGAAGACGAACGTTTTGACTTTCCGCAGTTGAAGCTGAGCGATGTCGCGCCACCTGAAGGTCATGAGCTTTAGCTTCTTGCTCTTGAACTCGACCTCTTTTTGGCGCATTCCCTTCAGCTCGCCCTTGAGCCACTCGCCCGCCTTGAACTGAATCCAGTCGTTTTGATGCCCGAACTCGAGCAGGAAATTGTCTGGAAGCCCTGCTTCGGCCGGTTTCTCGGGGGGTGCCGGCTCCGAAGGCTCTTGGACGGCTTCGGCGCCCTGCGCCAGCACCGAGAGCGGCAGGTAGAACAGTGCCCCGGACATTGCGCAGAACGTCAGCGTGACAAAGCGCCTTGCTTTGGCTCTTCGAATGCTCAAATCTGGCCTCGTCTAGCCCTTCGAATCGCGCTTTTCAACGTTTTTCCGCGACTGCGCCGCAAACTTTTTTGCTTCGCGGCCCATCAGATTGGATACCCTCCAAGACGTCGTTCGAAGGGCGAGCCATGAAGAGCTTTCTCAAATCCGTAGGCCTCGCGGTGGCATTGACGATCCTGGTCTTGGGCTGGCTGGCCTTTCGGGAAGGTATCTTCGATTCCCCGGAGACGCTCGATGAGAAGGCCGCGTCGCTCGATGCAGGAGTCCTGGATCGATGGCCCTTCTTGGATGCGGGTATTGCGGATGCTGGGGTTGGAGACGCGGGCGTTACGGATGCTGGCGCGGAAAATGCCGGCCAGCGGGACGGAGGTGCCACCACCGAGGTCGAAGAAAAAACTCTATCGCTCGGTTTGGATGGCCTAGCTCGTTTGTCGATCAAGAACCTGGCAATCTACGACAAGCAACGACGCAACGTGCTCCGGGTGAAGCGTGTGCGGAGCTCGATGCGGCTGCGTGACATGCAACGAGGCACCATTCGTGTGCCGCAAGGACACATTGAGGGAGCCGAGATCACGCTCTATCGGGACGAGACGGGGAAGATCTCGCTCGCCAATGCGTTTCGCACGGCCAGTCCGTCGATTGCCCCCGAAGAGCTCCCCGAAGAACCATCCGACGGCGGCGCCTGGCGCATCGAGGCCGGTCCCATCACGCTCAAAGACGTGCGGCTGATTCTTGGCTTCACGAAGAACCCGGTCGAATTTCGCATCGATCGTGGCACGATGCGCGTTCGCCGCGGCCCTCATGACTCGGGTCCCTCGATTTACTTCGATCAGATCGAGGGCGCCATGCTCAAGCCCCGGCCGTTGCCGAGTCCCGTACGCATTGCCTTTGCAAAGGGACTCGTACGCCTCAAAGGACGTCCCATGGTCGACATGGTCGCCCGCACCTGCCTCGGTCTTAGCGAGTTGCGCATTCATGCGGTGGTGCCTGCCCGGAAGCAACCGGTTGAGCTCACCGCCAATTCGATCGGGGTCAGCAGCCTGCTCGGTCGCATCGTCCTTGAGGCGGTCAGCGCCGTGAAGTCCGACAAAGTTCACTATCGGTGGGGCATCGTGAAAATCGGCGGAGGGCGCAATTGCCTACAGCCCCCCACGCAAGACAACTCCGAACAGTGAAAGCAGCCGAACGAGCGAGTGTTCGTGTGACGCAGTCCGCCGACCAAGCCCCAACATGGGCGCGCCGGGCCACCATCGTACTGGTGATGGGGCACGGGGCGAGATTGTTCCCGTTCAAGTTCACGTCTTGCGGTCCGCGAAGACCAACTAGGTGGCCGTCAGCCTGGTTGGCACCAATCAGAGGTTCTTGAAGTAGAGACGCTTGAGCTGGCCGTTGAACTCGAACGGGCCCTTGTCAAAGTAGTCGTCTGCGACCGGGGAGTTGGTGTCGGTACCCACGTCGAACGTCTCCGATGCAGTGAAGGTGCCGGGGATCGTTCGCTCGACGGTGCCCGTCGCCACTTCCTTGCCGTTGATCCAAAAGACGACCTCGGCCGGGGCGGCCCGCTCCGCTGGCGTCCGCATTTCGAGCGCGATCTTCACATTCCCCGCTGGAAGTTTCCCGACTTTGATCTTGGTGCGCCTCAGAAGCAGCGAGCTGTATTCGTAGCGAAGCTCGCCCTCGTAGGCGTAAAGCGTCACCCCGCCGGCGTAGCCTCCCATGGCAAAGAGCACGCCGTTCGCGTTGCGTGGCACCTCGGCGTCGATGTCCACTCGGAGGTTCCCGTTTCTCACGTTGGGTGCCTGGCTTTCGGGTATTCGAGTCATTCCATCGTAGAGCGTCCACTCGGTGTTCGTGCTTCGCTTCATCTGGCTTGGATTAAGTGGGCTGAAGAGCCCTCCTCCAATCGGTAGGGCTCTATTCGCCTCAGCCTCACGCATGAACAGGGCCTTGAGCTCCTCGAGCTTTTGCGGGTGCTCATCCGCCAAGTCGTGGGTCAGCGTGAAATCTGCGCGCATATCGAACAGCTCCCACTTGTCCTTCATCGGGTCCCAGTGGCTGATGTCGGGGACTGTGGCCACCCACGGGACGCGCGGTCCGAAGGTGCTCGCAAACCATCCGTCGCGGTAGATACCGCGGCTTCCCATGATGTCGAAGTACTGCGTTTGCTTTCGCCCGGGCGCATCGGCCGAGGCGAACGTATACGCGAAGCTCGTTCCGTCGATCGGAATCTGCTCGTGGCCATCCACGATGCGCGGGTGGCGAATGCCGAGAATCTCGTAGAGGGTAGGCGCGACGTCGTTGACGTGATGGAACTGGCTGCGAGGGATCTTGTCCGGCTGGATACGCTTGGGCCATGAGATCACCATCGGGGTGCGGGTGCCCCCGAAATCCGAGGCGATCAGCTTGGTGTAGCGAAAAGGAGCATCTCCCGCCCAGGCCCAGGCAGAGTGGTACATGTTGTCCATCCTGGGCCCACCGATCGCCGACATTCCTCCGAGGGTCCGAGCGACGGCAATGTGCTCGCTGACGGTGCTCGGTATCCCGTTTTGAGCATTGAGCTCGGCGATGCTGCCCTGCATCCCTTCCGCCGAAGCACCGTTGTCCGAAAAGATGTAGATGAACAGCGTGTTGTCGCGAATGCCTTGCGCCTCGAGCTCATCCACGAGCTTGCCCACCTGGACGTCGGTGTGCTCGAGAAAGCCCGCATACACCTCCATGAGGCGCTCCTGGAATGCGCGCTCGTTCTCGGGAACGTCGTTCCATGCAGGCATGCCCTCGGGGCGCGGCGCCAACGTGGCATCGGCGGGGATCCAGCCCATGGCCTTCTGTCGCTCGAACACCCGCGCCTGGTACGCGTCCCAACCGTCCTTGAACTTACCCTCGTACTTCTTGGCCCATGCCTTCGCAACGTGGTGCGGGCCGTGAACGGCCCCCGGCGTCCAGTACACCAAAAAGGGGCGGTTGGGATTGATCGCGCGGTGCCGACGCATCCAAGCGATCGCCTGATCCGCCATGTCTTCCGTCAAGTGATAGTCCTCGTAGTTCTTGACGTAGGGGGCGGAAATCGGGGTGGTGTTCTCCCACAGGGTAGGCTCCCACTGGGAGGTCTCCCCGGCGATGAATCCGTAGAAATGATCGAACCCTTGTCCAGTGGGGAACCGATCGTAGGGCCCGTTCCCAAGCACATCGACCGGCGTGTTGTGCCACTTACCAAACGCCGCCGTCGCATAACCGTAGTAGTGGAGCACTTCGGCCATCGTCGCCGCGGACTTGGGGGTGATCCCCGTATACCCATCCCAGTCGTTGGCCAGCTCTGCGATTTGGCCGGCACCGACGCGGTGGTGATTGCGCCCCGTCAACAGAGCTGCGCGCGTGGGTGAGCACATGGCCGTCGTGTGGAAGGCGTTGTAGGCGATGCCTTCGTCGGCCAGCCGCGAGAGCGTCGGCGTTTGGATCTCGCCCCCGAACGTGCTTGGCTGGCCAAAGCCGGCGTCATCGAGCATCACGATCACGATGTTGGGGGCATCTTCGGGGAGGTGCCGGGGCTCCTGGCGCCACTTGTGCACGGACTCTTGCATCGTGACCGCAACGGTGCCGCCCATCGGTGGCGCAGGAAACGGCAGCACGTCACCAGCCTCGGTTTCCGCGGACTCTGTGATGGCTTCGGTCGGCTGGCTTGCGGCAGGTTCAGCCGACCGCGCTTCGTGTCTGTCTTTGCATCCCCAAGACGAAACGGCCAACAGAGTCACCAAGAACTGACAAGTAGTCGATGCTCGCATCCTCTTCTCCCGTCGCAGGGCATCGCTTATAGCGGGCGACGTTAGTCCTTACCACCTCAGTCGCCTCAACGCCCAGTGGACGTGGAGTCCTCCGGAGGAGAGCCGCGTTGTCACCCCTATTTTCACACGGGGGGAAACTCACTCTCTCGCTCCGCCTCGAAAACCTGCTGGTACGTCTGCTGGTACTTCGGCTACGCGCTGCCATGAGCCGCGGCGCGGCCGACCGGGTCATCGCGCGGCTATGCGCAGGCATCCCGTGATGAGGTCGAGCTCCACTTCGCGATTCATCCCGCCGTAGGAGTGACCGACGAGGTGAACCGGGCCGACGTCCAGCTTCTTGATCAGCGCCTCCAGGTCGTCTGCGTGCTGACTCATCGAATAGTCAGCACCTGAGGCGATGTGGTCGTTGGGCCTGTGATAACGGCGGCTGTAGGTGATGACCTCGAACCGCTCGGAGAGCGGAGCGACTTGCGGACTCCAGGTCCGATGATCGCTGGCAGAGCCGTGCACGAAGACGACCGGCGCGCCGCTTCCCGAACGAAAGACCGCAAGCTCTGCTCCGCGAATTTCCATCGTGTGGACCTACTTGCTTCTCAGGAAGGGCGCCGAAGCGACGCTGCTGCTACGGGGACCCTGTGGACGTGATCCTCCCTCGTCCCTGTTTGCCCTTCAAGCGCGAAGTGAGGTGACCAGATGCCCGCATCGGTGCCAGCGATCACCGTAGACGTCTACCGCGCATGAGAAGCGCCGGCGTTCCGCGGATGCGGGAGACCTCCCAGCTCGTCAGCGGTAGCTCGCTCATGAGGCTGCGCGCCTCCTCGAGATCGATCGAGCGGCCCGCCACGAACGTGCGAAACATTGCCAGGTTCAGCGGACGCATCGCCTTCGGGAGCCGCCAGCGCGAGACGAAGGCCCGCGCATCGTTGAACCGGCAACCGCGGTCGGCTTCCACTATCAAGAGCTGGCCGCCCGGACGGAGCACCCGCACGCATTCGGCGAGACCTTTGCTCTGATCGGCCCAGTGTTTGATCGAGGCGATGCTCACCGTCGCATCGAAGCACTGGTCGGCGAACGGAA